>NZ_QPER01000002.1:3600000-3904454 GCF_009455635.1 Paraburkholderia agricolaris | reverse complement strand
GCGTCTGGTCGAGGAGGGATTTGGCGAGAGCATACCGGCTGTGGTGATACACGTCTATAGCATGGGTCTCACCGTTCCCGGTGAAGTGAGCTTACGAGGCGCGACTCACCTCGAGCAACTCCCGAAAACTCTCACCTCACTCGTTTCGCACCAGGTTCAGGGCATCCTTACAGGTCACGGCATCCCGAAATACCGACCGATTTCCGTCCGTCGCGAACGGCAGCTATTTGATCCCGAATCTTCTCACCTCAAAAAAATTCTCTTGAATTTTGGCTATGCACACGCTACAGGCAGGACGCCCTCGCACTGCGCCAATGACGCGAATGCGCTCCAGTCCATTCCGGCTGAGAGGCGAGGGGAGGGCCCAGCGGGCGCACAGAGCGTCCTGTCCATATCTGCGCTGCAACGCAGCCCACCGGCATACAGGTCTGTCGAACACGATCATCACGCCTTCAGCGCGCGGAGATACGTACCTCAATCGCCACGCGTCAATCTGGATCAACCAGTTGCCATAGCGAGCAGACAGACCGAAAGCACCTGGCAACGCAGGCGCGATATCCGGGTCGGGGCAAATGCCCCCGAAAAAGCTCACCTTGACCTGTGTTGAGGGCTCGAAACGACGCGGCCTCCAGACCTGGAGACCTGAAAAAGCACCGATAAATGCTCCCGAAAAACCTCACCCATGAGCTGGAAGGAGATTTGCCAGGCCTCAAAAACAGCCCCCCGAAAAACCTCACCTTTGCGCAGCGCACAAAAAATATTCAATGATTTCATTAAGTTATAAAGCAACGTCTCGCCGGACATTCCGAGTGCGCTCCCGTATATCCTCACCTTTAGCTGTATTTCAGCGAAATCCGGCGTTTCCGGCCCCCGCAGAAAGGGCCCCGAAAAACCTCACCTTAGGAATTCAGCAGCGGCAAAATCGAAACTACTCCGACAGCGTCCGTAGGGCTTTTCCGGCCTGTTATAGCGATTTCGATCCTGTATTTCCTCACCTTAGCGATCTCGAGTGCCCCAAAAGCCTCCCGAAAAACCTCACCTTTGGCGCAAAACAGGTCATTTGATGAACCTGGGATCGCGCCGATCCCAGACTCCCGAATTCGCTCACCTTTGCCTGGCGCCGACCGAGACCCTCTTCGGCACAGCCGGAGAAATCTCCGTCGAAATCGGGCTCAGCTCCTGAAAACCCTCACCTTAAGCAGCGGAATGCACAAAATTGAGGCAAAAATGAAGCCTTAGCCCCGGAAAGCCTCACCTTCGGTTCTCGTTTTCTCCCGTCTTGTCTCACCAATAGGGTTTACGAGGTCGAAATAAGGGCAAAAAATGGAATCCAAGGGACTCCCGAAAGCGCTCACCTTTAGGGTATCAGCGCCTAACGCCGACTTTTGAGTACTGCCGGGCGATCCCGGCCGCTCAGGTCCCGCAAAATCTCACCTTTCGCTAAACCGCCCTTTTGGGGTGGCTCCTGAACCCGCTCACGTTCTGTCCCGCACCCGCTCACCGAGGCCCCCGAACCTCATCACTCAAAGCTCCCGCAAGACCTCACCACCTCTCCCGCAAAGCTTCACCTTACCGGGCTGAAACACCCGCCAGATAAGGGTTTGCCATGGCGTTAACGTTTTTAACATGGGTTCAAAGGTGTTTACTTTTATTACTCTCTAGAACTTCCCCCGCGTGTCCTTCGGACAAAACCTTTTCCACCCCTCAGCCGCCATCACGCGTCCGTGAAACAGTGCGCGATCAGAAAGAAACCACTGAAACTGCTTTATTTACAATGGTTTATTGGCTAGTCTTCGTTTTGTTTCACGGAAAAACCAGGCTTGCCTCAATCGCTTCGTCTATCAGCAGCCCTAGAACACTCCAATCGGACAAATAACGCTCACCACAAACAAATGCGTAGCAAACGATACGTAAATTGTTATGATTCATCCAATTTGAGCGATATCGAGGTACCCATGAATCTGGACCAGGAGCGTCAAGCAATCCGTGACGAGCTTGAATCGTTGAGGGCGAGCGGGGCGCGACGGCAGGAACTGTCGCTGCACGCCTGCAAGCGACTTTTTTTCGATTTGGGGATCCGGCCGTCCATGGCTGCGGTTCGTGATTTGACCCAAACAGGTAGCGCCAGCGACATACCCAAGGATATCGACCACTTCTGGGAACGCATCAGAACGGTGTCGCGCGTAAAAGTCGGTGCCGGCGCGATCCCGAAAGCACTGGAAGACCGCGCTGGAGAATTATTGGGTGCGCTCTTTGAAGAAGCCGTCGCCCAGGCCCGTTCGACCCTTGACGGCGAACGCCAGGAAATTCAGGCACAAATCACCGCGGCTGACCAACGCCTGCGGGAAGCCGAAATTCGCCGCGACGTGTCGGAAGAAGCGATCAGGCGCAGCGAGTTGAGGGCCGAAGCCGCATGGGAACGGGTCCGAACACTCGAAACCGAGCTTTCCAGCACCGCGACGCATGGGGCCGCTCACCAGGAAGGCCTGCTCGCAACGGTGCGCCGGCTCGACAGCGAAAACGAAACGCTGCGTCAGCGCCTCGAAACAGAACAAACGACCAACGCGACGCTCCGCGACCGAATTGATGCTCTGCATGTCGAATTGCGGCAAAGCACCGAGCACTATGCCCAACAGATAAAAGACGCTGTCGCCGAAGCTGAGCGGCGTGTGAAGCCAATGCTGGTTGAACTCGATTCGCTGCGCAGCATGGCGGCGACCTATCAATCGGGGGTGCGTGACGCTAGCCGCAAGGAATTTGAGTTTATCCAGCAGATTGCCGCCGCCAAGGCACGCGGCGACCGGCTCGACGCGCAACTGCGCGAGCAATCGGACGAAGTGGATACGTTGACAAAAGAAATCGCCCTGCTGCGCGGCCAACAGGGCATCGACCCGGCGATCGCCGCTCTGTTGTGTGCGTTAGTCGAAACAGGCAGGCTCACGTCAGACGAACTGACCGCGATCGGCACGGCAGCGGACGGTCATGTCACGCTGCCGCTGCGCTGCCCCAAATGTGAGGAAGGTGAGCCCGAGCTATCACAAGTGGATCACCGCTTCGAACTGCAATGTCCGGAGTGCGATCACTCGTCAGGGCTGGGTGAATCAAGGCTGGAAGCGGTTAGCCGGTTTTTGTCGAGCGGCTCGATTACTGCGTCGGCATGACGGTTCGGCGCGGTCGTCATAGCGGCGAAATCGCTAAAGGTGAGGAAATTCGGGACCTCAAGGGTGAGTATCTGCAGGACTCGCCGGATCACCCTTTCCTCGTCAAACGCCCGTCGCGCCGGGGTGTGGGCAATGGTGGAGCGGCGGGATCCGGTTCATCCACAACGGGCGAATCCTGTTGATCCATCCATCGTTGCCACGCCCGGTACAAACGGTTGGCGGACACTGCCTGTACAAATCCCAGCCACTGCCCGACCAGTTCCGCCTCGACCCCACTCTCGAATAGATCTGCGGCAAAAGTGTTGCGCAAGGTTTGTGGACTCGCTCGTGAAGTTCGCGACGCGGCAATGCCTGCTGCGTCGATCAACGCGTCGACTGCACGCAGCATGGTTGCCTTGTGCATTGGCCGTCCCGAAGGTGAAGCGGGAAAGACCAGATTGCCTGCCAATTCGGAAAGGCGCCGTTCAGCAAGCCATGAGTCGAGAACGGCCGCCGCGAAAGGCGTGAGCCGGGTACGCCGTGTCAGCATTGGATTCGCGGACTCGATCGTGACCCATGGCGAGCCCGCACTCACGCAACTAACTGTAAGCGCTGCGGCCTCGCCTGTCTTTAGTCCGCCACCCAGAAACACCGCAATCAGCGCGCGATCGCGCCGCTCTCTCCAGCGCTGCGCCATGGATAAGGCCGGCAATGGCGAAAACAGCTGGGCAATGAGCGCCGCTCGTTCGGCGTGGTCGAGAAAACCCGTCGGCTCGTTGTCGCGTGCATTGCGCCATGCTGCTTCGCCATCCTGAGCAATGAAACGAGCGGGATTGGTCGACGCGGATTCGATTTCTCGAACATGGTCCAGTACCCGTTCAATGAGCCGCAGATATCTGACACGCTGCGGTTTTCTGATCGCAAGGCCGCCCACGAATTCAGCGATGGTTTGCGTATCGACCGTGACCAGACTCTTCTGGCGAACGGCAAGCCAGTCGAGAAAAAGTCCCCACTGGGCTTGATAGACTTCAGCGGAAGAGCGCCTGAAATGCTGCTTGGCAAGCCAGGCGTCGAAGGCGATCTGGGGATCGCGGCGCCAGTCTTCACGTTCAACATCGAAGAGATCGGTTGACGGCGCAGGGCGCGGAACCGGGTCGGACAGATGAGGAGGTGACATACGCTATCTTTCCGTTAGTTGCGCATATTGTAGGTGGCAACTGATGAAAGTGCAGCGTTTAAAGTCAGTCGCCCCACGCCCGCGCGTGTTTTAGCGGAGCGTCTTTAGACTCAGGTTGCACGGCGCGGCGTGCTGCCTCTTCATAGGCCGAGACGGCGAACGCAAATACCGCCGGCAATGCGGTGGAGGTGCCGAAGTCCACCGCTTCGTCTGTTTCCGGATAGGGCAATTCGGAGGGCCGCTGGAACAGGCCGAGCATGATGGCGTCGTGCCGGCTGGCAAACCCGAGATCCGCCAATGCTTCAGCTTCGATTGCGTGGAGCAGGCGCCATGAGAGCGGCACCTGCTGGACGATATAGCGCGCAGCGATGTTGCGCACGATGTGTTCAAGATCGCGCGCCGCGGTTTGATAGCGCAGCGCGGCCAGAGCATGCTCGGCTTGGTCGGTCGTCAGGTCGTTCATTATCGGCTCCAGTCGATACCCTGTACTGTACAAATATACAGTGTCTCGTGCAACCTTAGCCGAACGGATAATTCCGCCAAAAGCCCGCAACGGTGCGCCCGTCAGTCAGCCGTGAATCACCACCAGCAATGCTTTCGCCTCGCCTTTTCCGGCGTTGCGGATCGCATGGGGTTCGTCGGCGACATAGCGCGCGGTATCCGCAGGCTTGAGCCGTTTCGTCGTGCTCGCCGCTTCAATGTCGATGGATCCCTGCAGCACCGTCAGATGTTCACGCGTGCCAGGTTCGTGCGCGTTCGACACCAGCGCCCCGCCCGGCTGCAGCGTCAGTTCGTACCACTCGAACTTGCCGGCCAACTCGATCGGTCCCCAGACACGCAACTGATACTTGGCTTCGTGCCCGCTCAAAGTCGGAATGTCGTGCGGACCGGAGACCGCGATCGCCTCGGGCGCCTTTTGCGGCGCGAACAGCGAATCGAGACTGACGCCGAGCGCATTCGTCAGACGCCAGGCGACCGCAATCGTCGGATTGGCCTTGTCGCGTTCGATTTCCGAGAGCATCGATTTCGACACGCCGGCCGCGCGCGACAGGTCGTCGAGCGTCATGCGCCGTTCGGCGCGCAGACGCTGAATCTGTTCGCCGACACGAGGCGGCGCTGCGATCGCCGGGACCGCGCCCGCGCTGGAAGGAGGGGCCGTGTTGGCTGCTGCACGGCGGTTTCCCGAACTTGCCATTTACTGACCTATCGTTTAGAGTTGTTCGACATACCGGATTTTAGTTCGGAAAAACGAAAATATCCGATAAAACTGACAGCCGACTATAACAGCCCGCCTCGACGTCGAACATGCCGCAGATACCAGCAGATGCCTGACGTGTCGGAGCGCACCACCCTTTCAGGAGTCTGGTTCATGCGTGACCTTTACTTCGCCCATCTGCGCGGCACTCTCGAGCAGATCCGCGCTGACGGTTTTTACAAAAACGAGCGCGTGATTGCCAGCCCGCAATCGGCCGACGTGCGTCTCGCGAACGGCACGGACGTGCTGAATTTCTGCGCGAACAACTATCTCGGTCTGGCCAACGACGCGCGGCTGATCGAGGCCGCCAAGCTTGGCCTCGATCACGACGGCTTCGGCATGGCGTCGGTGCGTTTCATTTGCGGCACGCAAACCGTGCACAAAGACCTCGAAAAAGCGCTGGCCGCCTTCCTGCAAACCGACGACTGCATCCTCTACTCCAGCTGTTTCGATGCGAACGGCGGTCTGTTCGAAACACTGCTCGACGAAAACGACGCCATCATTAGCGACGAACTGAATCACGCGAGCATCATCGACGGTGTGCGCCTCTCGAAGGCGAAGCGCTTTCGCTACAAGAACAACGACCTCGCCGATCTCGAAGCCAGGCTGAAAGAAGCCGATGCGGCCGGCGCGCGCTTCAAGCTGATCGCCACCGACGGCGTGTTCTCGATGGACGGCATCATCGCCAACCTCGCCGGCATCTGCGATCTGGCCGACCGCTATGGCGCCCTGGTCATGGTCGACGATTCCCACGCGGTCGGTTTCGTCGGCGAACATGGGCGTGGCACGCCGGAACATTGCGGGGTGCTTTCGCGCGTCGACATCATTACCGGCACGCTTGGCAAGGCACTGGGTGGCGCATCGGGTGGTTACGTCGCCGCGCGTCAGGAGATTGTCGATCTGCTTCGTCAGCGCTCGCGTCCTTACCTGTTCTCGAACACGCTAACGCCGAGCATTGCCGCCGCATCGCTGAAAGTACTCGAGTTGCTCGCCAGCGAAGAAGGCGCGCAACTGCGTGCGCGCGTGCGTGAAAACGGCGCGCGTTTCCGCCACGCGATGAGCGCGCTCGGCTTCACGCTCGTGCCCGGTGAACACCCGATCATCCCGGTCATGTTGGGCGACGCGCAACTTGCATCGAACATGGCTGATGCCTTGCTGAAGGAAGGGGTGTACGTGATCGGCTTCTCGTTCCCCGTCGTACCCAAGGGTCGTGCGCGAATCCGCACGCAAATGAGCGCCGCGCACACGCCGGAGCAAATCGATCGAGCCGTCGACGCGTTCGCGCGTGTCGGCCGTCAACTCGGCATCATCTGAAGCGGAGGCGCACATGAAGGCATTGGCAAAACTCGAACGCGCACCGGGCCTCACGCTGACAGATGTGAAGAAGCCCGAAGTCGGTCACAACGACGTGATGATTCGCATCACGCGCACCGCGATCTGCGGCACGGACATTCACATCTGGAAATGGGACGACTGGGCGCAAAAGACGATTCCGGTGCCGATGCATGTCGGCCACGAATACGTCGGTGAAATCGTCGAAATGGGTCAGGAAGTGCGCGGCTTTGCGATCGGCGATCGCGTGTCGGGCGAAGGGCATATCACTTGCGGCTTCTGTCGTAACTGCCGTGCAGGACGCCGCCATCTGTGCCGCAATACGGTAGGCGTCGGCGTGAATCGTGAAGGCGCGTTCGCCGAATACCTCGTGATTCCCGCGTTTAACGCATTCAAGATTCCGCCTGAAATCTCCGACGATCTCGCCGCGATCTTCGATCCGTTCGGCAACGCCACGCATACGGCGCTGTCGTTCAACCTGGTGGGTGAAGATGTGCTGATCACCGGCGCCGGGCCGATCGGCATCATGGCGGTAGCGATTGCGAAACACGTCGGCGCACGCAATGTGGTGATTACCGACGTCAACGACTATCGGCTCGAACTTGCGCGCAAGATGGGCGCGACGCGTGCGGTGAACGTCTCGCGCGAATCGTTGCGCGACGTGATGGCAGACCTGCACATGGCCGAAGGTTTCGACGTTGGGCTGGAAATGTCCGGTGTGCCGAGCGCGTTCACCAGCATGCTCGAAGCGATGAACCACGGCGGCAAGATCGCGCTGCTCGGCATTCCGCCGGCGCAGACCGCGATCGACTGGACCCAGGTTATTTTCAAGGGTCTCGAAATCAAGGGCATTTACGGCCGCGAGATGTTCGAGACCTGGTACAAGATGGTCGCGATGCTGCAAAGCGGGTTGGACCTGTCACCGATCCTCACGCACCACTTCAAGGTCGACGATTATCAGGAAGCATTTGCCACGATGCTCTCAGGTGAGAGCGGCAAGGTGATTCTCGACTGGACGGCTGCGTGAGCTAAAAAACGGCGCGCTCAATAGCAGCCACCGAAACGAAACGAAACGAAACGCCCGCACCGCGCTCACGCGCCTGCGGGCGTTTTAACGAACTCGGCCTGAACGCGTACATGAATATCGTCGCCCACTGCCGGGTACCACGTCGCCAGACCGAACTTCGCGCGGCTGAAATTACCTTCCGCAGAAAATCCGAGCGTGTCCTTTTTCGTCAGCGGATCGGGTGCGAAACCGTTGAAGGTCACCTCGAGCGTTACCGGTTGCGTGACACCATGAATCGTCAGATCGCCACTCAACGTGCCACGTGATTCGCCGGTGCGTTCAAAGCGCGTGCTGGTGAAGCGCACCTCCGGATAACGCGACACGTCGAGCATGCTCGCGCTTTTTACCATCTTGTCGAGGAGCGGCACGTTCGTGTCGATGCTCGCGGCGTCGATCGTGATCGTTGTGCTACTCCGGTCCAGCCCGCCTTCGTTCCAGTCGAGTTGCCCCTGCTTGCGGTCGAAGCGCATGGTGAAGCGCGAATATTTGAAGTGATCGATGTCGAAGCTGATGCTGGTGTGATCCGGGTCGAGCTCGTAATGTCCGGGCGGCACGCGCGTTTCGTTCTGGCTCACCGTATGGGTGAGCACGCGCACTGGCGTGCAGGCCATTGCCGTCAGCAGCGTTGCGCTGAGCAGCGCGGGTAAAAACATCGCGCGGAGAGTAGAGCGACTCATGAGATTCGTTCCAGTGGATCGATCGTCAATACGATAACAGCAAGCGTACCCAATCCGCCGAAGCGCGCAAAAACTTGACGAAGGAGAATGATCGTTCTACCCTTCGGGCATGGCTACTCAAAACCCGACTGAATCGGCTGCGCCGGGAAGCGCTCGCGAAAGGCTGCTCGACACGGCGGAGGCGTTGATCTACGCCGGCGGCATCCACGCTACGGGCGTCGATGCGATCGTCAAGCAGTCCGGCACCGCGCGCAAAAGCTTCTACACGCATTTCGAATCGAAAGATGCACTGGTCGTCGCCGCGCTGGAGCGGCGCGACGAACGCTGGATGAACTGGTTTATCGCGGGCACGCTGAAGCATGGCAAGACCGCGCGCAAACACCTGCTCGGCATGTTCGACGTGTTGCGCGAATGGTTTGCGTCGGAGGATTTTCATGGCTGCGCGTTTCTGAACGCCGCCGGCGAAATTGCCTCCGCGGACGACCCGATCCGGATCGTCGCGCGCAAACACAAGGAACGCCTGCTCGCCTTCGTGCGAAGCCAATGCGATGAATACGCCGCCGAATCAGGTATGGACGCTCGCGGCGCCGCGCGCTTGTCGCGCCAATGGCTGATCCTGCTCGACGGCGCCATCGCCGTGGCGCTGGTGAGCGGCGAGGCCGACGCCGCGCTCGACGCGCGAACTGCCGCAGAAGCCCTGCTCGATACCGGGTCTGCGAGCGGATCGAATCCACTCGCGGGTCAATCCGTGAGCAAGTCTCCAAGCAAACGAGCGCCATCCCGGCGCGCTGCAACCTGACTGAGAAACCACCATGGCCAACCCGATCGAAACCCGCCCACCCCTCCCGCCATTCACACGCGAAACCGCGATCCAGAAGGTGCGCGCCGCGGAAGACGGCTGGAATACGCGTGACCCGGAGCGCGTGTCGCTCGCGTACACCCCCGACAGCGTCTGGCGCAATCGTGCCGAGTTCACGCACGGGCGCGCGGAGATCGTCGGACTATTGCGCCGCAAATGGGCGAGGGAACTCGACTACCGCCTGATCAAGGAACTCTGGGCATTCACGGATAACCGCATCGCCGTGCGCTTTGCCTACGAATGGCACGACGATTCGAATAACTGGTTCCGTTCATATGGCAACGAGAATTGGGAGTTCGATGAACACGGGCTGATGGCCCGCCGTCATGCCAGCATCAATGATCTGCCGATCCGAGAGGCCGACCGTCTCTATCATTGGCCGCTTGGCCGCCGTCCCGACGACCATCCTGGCCTGTCCGACCTCGGCCTCTAGACCCTTCTCCAACATTGAAGGTGAACATCCGCCGGGTGTTCACCGCTCTGCCATCGGTTGTCCGTTATGGTTGCATCTGCGCCGTGCGGCACGTGCTGTGCCCGCGTGTCCGAGCGTGTCCTCCACATCGCCCGTGCGGGTTGAGGTACAGTGCGCGACGGACGGCAAGCGGAAATAACCAGAACGTAGATGACACCGGCGCTCGACCGGTGGCGGAGAACACATGCAATTTCGGCAGATCAGGAAGAACATTCGGCGTACTGCCGTGGCACTCGTCGCGAGCATGGCGGCGGCGTCCGCGGCACATGCGGGCAACTGGTGCGAGGGCGGCGTATGGGTCGACGCCATGCTCGGTTCGTATCACATCAATCCGGACCCCAATACCCATTTCGAGCAGTTCAATCCGGGCCTTGGCGTCGAATGCTGGCTCAACAATCAATGGGCGCTGACTGCCGGCGGTTTTCGCAACTCGCTGCGGCGGCCCTCGTATTACGGCGGCGGCGTCTGGGCGCCCGAGTTTGCGCACTGGGGCATCGTGCGGATCGCGGCGATGGGCGGGATCATCTCGGGCTATAACTACGGCAACTGGGGCTTGGGCCGCAATCACACGATCGGACCGGTGGTCGCGCCGATCGTGATGGTGGAATACAAGCGCGTCGGAGCCAACTTCATTGTGATTCCCCCGATTCCCTCGGACAATCTTCCGTTCACGATCGGGTTCCAGGTGAAGGTGAAGTTCTGATCCGCAAAGCCGCAAAGGTGAGCGGTTCCAGGATGGTGAGGAATTCCAGGAGATGGCGGCGTCGCGTTGAATGGTGAGGAACGCCAGGAAATTCCGTCACCTTAGCCAAAAGGTGAGGTGTTCCAGGAGACGTGCCGTCTCGACGAAAGGTGAGGCGTTCCACCGTGCATACCTTCACGTCGGCGAGAGGTGAGACGTTCCAGGAGGTGCTGCCAACTCCGTTAAAGGTGAGCTGTCCCAGGAGTTGAACTGCACCGCGGAAGTAAAAAAGCACATCAAGGTGAGACGTTCCAGGAGATCGCTCGCGAAAGGTGAGCGATTCCAGGAGGTGAGTAATTCCCGTGTTGAACGCGCACCTGTCATAAGGTGAGGATTCCCAGGAGGTCCTCTTTATGATCATTTATGGCGCCGCATTCGGCATTCGGCATTCAGCACATAGCTCACGATCGGGCAGGAAGCCAGAAACCATAGGTGAGAAGATTCAGGAGCGCGTGCGGTGAGAATAGTGCTACCTGTGCGCGCACTTTGAACTCAAAGGTGAGAAGATTCGGGAGGCTTGCGCCGAACGCAGCTACCTGCGAATCACATCCATTCAGGGAGCACTTTCCTCAATGACGCCCCGCGCTTTTGGCAAGGAAATCAAGGCGGCACTCGCGCCGCACGCGGACGCTGAGCGCGCGCTTGCGATGCGCGCCTATATGCGTGACCACTTCGAGTTTATCGGTGTGCCGACACCGCTGCGGCGGCAAGCGGTATTGCCGGTATTCAAGCGCTTGCCTGTGGAAAATGCCGATCATCTGCTGGCATGCGTGAATGTCTTATGGTCGATGCCGGAACGCGAATTCCAGTATGTCGCGTCCGACCTATTGGCGCGCAAATGGAAGATGCTTGCAGTGGCCGACATCGCACACTTACTGGCGCTCGCTCAGCGGAGCGCCTGGTGGGATTCGATCGATCCGCTGGCGGGTGTGGTCGGCGACGTTCTGAAAGCGGCGCGAATCCATACACCGGATGTGCAGGCCGAGATGGATGCGGCACTTCTGCACGAATCGCTGTGGGTCCGGCGCATTGCGATGATTCACCAACTCGGCTGGCGCGAACATACCGACGAAGAGCGCCTTTTCGGCTACGCGCGTTCGTTGGCTGCGGAAAGCGACTTCTTTATCCGTAAGGCAATCGGTTGGGCGTTGAGGGATTACGCGTGGCATGAGCCTGAAGCGGTCAGCGCCTTTCTTTCCGCTTCGAAGGACATCATGTCGCCGCTTACCCTTCGTGAGGCGTCGAAACATCTGTCACCGATCCGCTGACGTGCCGGGCGCGAAGCATTTGCCGCCCGATTAACCACATTCAATTAGCAAATCAGCAATGAGCGTCAACGCGCCACGCACTTTTGCAAAGCGCGGCGTACCTTAACGCGAAAATAAATGGGGTATAAGTGGCTAATAAATTGGCCGCTAGTTAACGGCACTCAAATCAAAAACTTTAGAAAAATATTTACGCCCCCGAGGGCCCGCAAAAACCGTGTAGTCATCGCTTAGTAACATGTGCGAGCAATACTCGGCAGCGCTGCAATCTTCAGTCAAATTCGCAAAAAAACGCGCCGCTCCTATCGAGGGCTGACGCGAAGGCCATACCCTCGGGGGTTTCACATGACTATCCGTCATCGCATCACGCTATTGGTTATCTTGATGTTCGTCGCTTTGTCCGCGATCGGCGGCTACGCGGTGTATCAGACGCGCGGCAGCGCAGCCGAAGTGCGCAAGGTGACCGAAGGCGTCGTTCCCAGCGCGCTCGCATCCGCGGACCTCGTCTCGCAAGTCAAAGACGTCCAACTCGCGACCATGACCCTGGTCTACGCGCCGGACGCCAACATGGTCAGCCAGGCTCAAGACGAACTGAAGAAGAAAAAGACCTCGTTGCAACAGGCCCTCGCGCTTCAAGCCAAAGACGCCGCGAGCCACGCTCAGCAAGGTCTCGTTTCACAGGCCAACGAGAGTCTCGAGAATTACTTCTCCGCTATCGCCGAGACAGCAAAAATGAAGGCCGACGGCAAGAACGAACTCGCGCAAGCGTATCTGTTCGCCAACGTGGCGCAGTATCGCGACGAACTCGAAGGCATCGTCGAAACGTTGCGCGTCGAGAAGAACCGCCAGAAAGACGAGGCGATCACCACGCTGAACGCCACGCTTTCCACCACGACGACGGCCATCGCCGCCGTCACCGGTATCGCGATTATTCTGCTGACCTTCATCGGCACGCTGCTCTACCGTCAGATCACCCGTCCGCTCAGCCGCATGCAGGCGATGATGAGCGAGATCGCGTCGAGCCAGGATTTCACGCGCCGCGTGCCGGTGGGCCGGCTGGATGAGATCGGACATTCGATCGTCGCTTTCAACGGCATGATCGAAAAGATCCAGGAAAGCTCGGCGCAACTCAAGCAGAAGACCGCCGACATTCAGGCGATGTTGCAGAACATGCAGCAAGGCATCTTGACGGTGGTCGACGGCGCCGTTATCCACTCGGAGTATTCGGCGTATCTGGAAGACATCTTCGAAACGAAAGACATCGCCGGGCGTGGTCTGATGGATCTGGTGTTCTCGGATACGGATCTCGGCTCGGACGTGCTCTCGCAAATCGATGCGGCGGCGCATGCGTGCCTCGGTGAAGACTGCATCAACTTCGCGTTCAATCAGCACCTGCTGGTGGGCGAAATTTCGAAGCGCATGGCCGACGGCCGCGTGAAGATTCTCGACCTGAGCTGGTCGGCGATTACCGACGAAAACGACATCATCGTGCGTTTGATGCTGTGTGTGCGCGACGTCACCGAACTGCGCAAGCTTGCCGCGGAGGCCAGCGAACAGCGCCGACGCCTCGACATGATCGGCGAGATTCTCGCGGTGAGCGAAGAGAAGTTCCACCACTTCATCGAAAGCTCCGCCGGCTTTGTCAGCGAGAACGAGCGCATTATCCGCAAGCATTCGGAAGCCGATCATGCTGCGATCGCCGAACTGTTCCGCAACATGCACACCATCAAGGGTAATGCGCGGACCTATAACCTGGCGCATCTGACGAACGTCGTTCACGAAACCGAACAGAGTTACCACGAACTGCGCCAGCCCGACGCGGATCGCTCATGGGATCAGGACCTTCTGATGCAGGAGCTGACGCGCGTGCGCGAGGCGATCGAGAGCTACGCGCGGATCAACGAGCAGAGTCTCGGCCGCAAGGCCAAAGCCGGTGCGAACAACGCCGGCCATGCTGGCCGCTATGTGATGGTCGAGAAAGACCAGATTCAGCAGACCCTGAGCATGCTGGACAGGACCAACGCCGGCGAACTCCACGAATTGCAGTCGATGCGCAATGCGATGCGCCAGGCCTTGAGCGCACTCGGCAGCGAAAGCGTGCGCGACGCGCTGTCCGGCGTGCTGGATTCACTGCCTTCGCTCGCGCAGGAACTCGGCAAGCCGGCGCCGAACGTGCGTATCGACGACAACGGCTACCGTCTGCGCGGCCAGACGGGCAGTACGCTGGGCAACGTATTCATGCATCTGCTGCGCAATTCGATGGACCACGGTATCGAAACCACCGAGGCACGCAGCGCGCACGGCAAGACGCCGGCCGGCACGATCGATATCGAAATGGGCGTGGATAGCGGCGCGCTGCAGATCACGCTCAGCGACGACGGCCGCGGCCTCGCGCTCGAACGGATTCGCGGCATTGCGGTGGAGCGCGGCTGGGTCGCCAGCGACGAGCAATTGAGCGACGAAGCTATCGCCGAATTCATTTTCCGGCCGGGTTTTTCGACTGCGGCAACGGTCACGGAAGTGTCGGGCCGTGGCGTGGGCATGGACGCCGTGCGCGACTTCCTCAAGCGCGAGAACGGCCGGATCGAACTACGCTTCACCGACGATCACAAGGGCGCATCGTTCCGTCAGTTCCAGACGATCGTCTGTCTGCCGGATAGCGTCGCCGTCGACACGCTGGGCGTGCAGGCGCGCGGCGACGCCGGCCAACTGCAAGTCGGCGCGATGGTGGATTGAACGTTGAGTGAACGCGGATCGACGGATTGACAGATCGACGCGCGTTTCGCGACGGACTTCGGAAGGATAGGTTGTGATTCAACAGTATGTATTGGCGGCGGCAGCAGGCAGCGCGGTGACCGCGCTGTTGGCATTTGTCGCGCACAAGTTGCACAGCACGAGGCTGACGGCACGGCTCTCCGCCGAAGCCGATGCGCGGCTCGAGGCGCGCTCGGCGGAACAGGCGGACCACGGTGAAGCGATCCGCGAACGCGAGCAGGCCGCGCAGGAGATGGAGGCGTTGGCCGCCCAGTTGAGCGAAGAGCTGCGGCAGCAATCGGCCAGCGTCGAAGAACTGCGTGCAACACTGAAAGCGGCGGCCGAAGACAAAGACCAGTGGGCGCATCAGGCTCAACAGATCGCCGGCGAAGCCGCGCGTCTGAAGAGCCTCGGCGCGACATTCGAGCGTTGGCACGAGCAGATGATCTCGCTGATGACGCAGAACCACGACATGCACGCGAAGAATCAGGAGCTGTCGTCGATCGTGCGGCATGTGGTGATCGTATCGCTGAACGCGTCGATCGAGGCCGCGCGCGCGGGTCCGGCCGGACGCGGCTTCGCCGTGGTGGCGAGCGAGGTCCGGGCGCTGGCTGCGCGGTCCGAGGAATTGTCGAAAAGCTATCGCGACAGCCTGCACCGCAACGATCTGACCACCACCTCCACGTTCCAGGACATCCAGGCCGGCGGCAAGATGATCGCGGCGTCGCTTTCCAGCGTCGAATCGCTCGCCAACCAGTTTCGCTCGAAGCTGCACCAGGTGCCGACGTGATTACGGGCAACGCCAGGGACAGCTTCGAACGCATTTTCCGCAAGGCGGCGCAGGCACGCCTGCCGCGAGACTCAGGCGATACGTGCGAGATCGTGCCGCTCGCCGAAGCCGGCACGGGCGCGACGAAGGACACCGAGGTGGTCGTGCTGACCATCTCGTCGATCATGTTCAGACTGCTGCTGATTCTCCACTTCGACGAGAACGACAGCACCCGCAACTACTTCCTGAATCAGGCCGACGAGCGCCCGTTCCAGGAAGTGTTTCTGGAAATCTGCAATCTGTGCTGTGGCGCGATGAACCAGGAACTGCTGCATTACTTCCCGGACCTCGGCATGTCGACGCCTTATGTATTGAGCGCGCGGTGTTTGGGGCATTTGCCGGAATTGAAGCCGGGTTTGCTGTCGTCGTATTCGATCACGCTGAACGGTTCCGTGCAGCTTGCCGCGACAGTCTGCGTGTGCGCGCATGCGCCGATCGATTTCGTGGCCGACACGAGCGCGATCGAGGAATCCAGCGGTGAGCTGGAGTTGTTTTGAGTTCTGAGTGTTGGCCATGACGTCGATATCCGCAGTGAGCAGGAACGCGAAATGAACATGAACAAACCGGTCAGCAAGGTGCTGGTGCTGGACGACTGCCCCGTGCATAAAGAGGCGTTGAAGCGCTTCTGCGACGAGCACAATCTGGTCGGCGTGAAAGTCGGCAAGAATCGCTTGCAGTCGGTGCTGCGCTCGAATATCGATCTGGGCGCGGTGCTGTTCGCCGAAGGCTACGGCGGCTCGGCCGAAGCGAGCGCCGAAATCGCGATCAGGATCAACGCGGTGCGCCCCGAGTTGCCGATCATCATGCGTCGCGATGCCGATCCGAGTCTCGAAGGGTTGCCGGAGAGCTTGCGCCGCGTGGTCTGCGCGACCTACGTCGCACACGATATGGCGCCCTTGCGCAAGGTGATCGACGAATACATTTTCAGCCTGGACTATCCGAACGCACTGGTGCGCGGCATCGCCGACATGACGCAGGCGATTCTCGGCGACGTGTTCAAGGATCTGAGCATCACGTGCGATACGCCTTATATCGTGCGGGACCGGATCATCTTCGGCGAGGTGTTCAGCCTGATTCCGCTCGAGAGCGCGTGGTGCCGCGGTTACATGATGATGCAGGCGGAAGAGACGCCGATTCTCGAACTGCTCGATCGCTATCGGACAAGCGAAAGCGCGGAAGACGGCGAAGCCAATTTCCGCGATCTGAACGGCGTGCTCGGTGAAGTGACGAATCTGATCTGGGGTTCGTTCAAGAACCGCTATGTCGGCGACGCGGATGCCTGGCTGCGCAGCCAGGTGCAGGTGCCGCTGCTGGTAAATCACAAGCACAAGTACATCTCGTTCGGCACCGGCAATCCGCAACTGTGTTTCATGTATTCGCTGACGGACCCGCGCTCGGGCCGCTCAGTCAAGCTGCATCAACGTTTTGTGTTCAGCCTGAGCTGGTCGCCGGAGGACTTCAGGGAAGTCACCGACGACGTCGGCGCAATGGTCGAAGCGGGCGAACTGGATCTGTTCTGATTGTTGTCATAGGAAAAAACATGTCGAAAATTCTGGTGGTGGATGACTCGAGCACGGTGCGTGACGAAGTGGCCGGCTTTCTGAAGAAAAACGGTCTGGACGTCGACACGGCGGTGGACGGCAAGGACGGCCTCGCTAAGCTGAAGGCCAGCCCCGGCATCAGGCTGGTGATCAGCGATGTCAACATGCCGAACATGGACGGCCTGACGATGGTCGAGAAGATTCGCGGCGAGCTCGCGAACACGACCGTCAACGTCATCATGCTGACGACCGAGAGCAGCCCGGCCATGAAAGAGCGTGGCAAGGCGGCGGGCGTGAAGGGCTGGATCGTCAAGCCGTTCAAGGGCGACGCGGTGCTGGAAACGTTCCGCAAGCTGGCAAGCTAAGGTGCTGCACGCATCCTGAACCGGCTAAAGGTGAGAGTTTTCGGGAGCCGGTGCGCGGGTGATTTGCAAAGCATGATTCGCTATAACGGCGGCGCCTGAAACACGCTAGTCTGCGAGCATGTGCCAATTGCTCGCCCTCAGCTGCGCGGAACCTACAGACGTCAGTTTCTCGCTGACGGGTTTTGCTGCTCGCGGCGGGCTCACCGACCATCATGTCGACGGCTGGGGCGTGGCGTTCTACGAAGACCGCGCGTGCCGCGTGTTCGTCGATGAAAAGCCGGCGTACCAGTCGCCGGTGGCCGAGTTCCTGCAGAGCTATCCGATCAAGTCGCGCAATGTCGTCGCGCATATTCGCAAGGCGACGCAAGGTGGCGCACGGGTGGAGAACTGCCACCCGTTCATGCGCGAGTTACGCGGCCAGCAATGGGTGTTCGCGCATAACGGCGACCTTCAACCGCTCGGCGATGCGAATGAGCCGGAACACGGGCCCTATGCGCCGGTCGGCACGACCGATAGCGAAGCGGCCTTCTGCTTCATCATGAATCGCCTCTATGCGCATTTCGCCGCTCAAGCGGAGATGCACGCGGACGTCGACGACATCGATGCCGTATTCGAAGTTATCGAACAGGCGACCCGCACGCTGAACCCGTATGGCATTTTCAACTTCGTGCTGTCGAACGGCACGGCACAATTCGCGTATTGCTCGACGCGTCTGTCGTACGTGATACGTCACTGGCCGTTTTCCAGCGCACGTCTCGTCGACGGCGACCTCTCGGTGGATTTCGCCGAACGTGGCACGCCGGCCGATCGCACCGCGGTGATTGCCACCACGCCGCTCACCGACGAAGTATGGACGGCCTGCGAACCTGGCGACCTGCTGATGTTCCGCAGCGGCGCGTTGTTGCGGCGCGCCCATGTCCCTGTTCCAGACGCCGTGCTCGCGACCTCGAAATACGCACTCTCCGAACTGTCCGCTGTCCCGGCGTGACATCGCGCCAATGCGTGGCCTTGGCAGCGGCCACGCTACCGGCACGTTCATATTCATCGAAGAATTACTTGGTTTGCCGAGACAGACTCCTCTCGTATCGTGTCGCCAGATTTAAACAAATACAACATTGACACGGGAACCTGAAAATGAAACGTCTTTCTCTCCTCGCATTACCCGCCGGTCTTTTGCTTGCGGCAAGCGCTCAGGCGCAAAGCAGCGTGACGCTGTACGGTATCGTCGACGCCGGTATCGCTTATGTGCATAACGCACAAAACGCGAGCGGCCAGAATCAGTCGACGCTCGTGAAGTTCAGCAGCGGCAACCTGTCCGGCAGCCGCTGGGGTCTCAAGGGCACGGAAGACCTGGGCGGCGGTCTCGCCGCGGTGTTCCAACTCGAGAACGGCTTCAACATCGGCACGGGCGCGCTTGGACAAGGCAGCCGCGAATTCGGCCGCAAGGCGGTGGTCGGCTTGTCGAGTGGCACGTGGGGGACGGTCACCCTCGGACGCCAATACGATCCGATCGTGGACCTGGTTCAAGGTCTCACGGAAGACAACTACTTCGGCGGCATCTTCGCCACGCCGGGCGATCTGGATAACTACGACAACAGTTTGCGCGTCAGCAACTCGGTCAAATACGTGAGTCCGCTGTTCGCGGGCTTCCAGGTCGAGGCGTTGTACGGCGTGGGCGGCGTGGCGGGTGCGACGGGCAACGGCCAGACCTACAGCTTCGGCGCGGCTTATGCGAACGGCCCGTTGTCGCTCGGCGTCGGTTACTTCTACGCGAACGGCGGCAACTCCACGACGGCGAATGTGCGTACCTGGAGCAGCAGTTCCGATTCGCTGTTCAACACGGTCATCAACGCGGGCTTTGCAAGCGCGAAGTCGATTCAAATCGTGCGTGTGGGCGGGCAGTATGTGATCGGCGCGGCAACGTTCGG
The DNA here is from genome assembly GCF_009455635.1 of Paraburkholderia agricolaris. Lineage (NCBI taxonomy): Bacteria > Pseudomonadati > Pseudomonadota > Betaproteobacteria > Burkholderiales > Burkholderiaceae > Paraburkholderia > Paraburkholderia agricolaris. The sequence goes on along the minus strand of NZ_QPER01000002.1, from coordinate 3,885,052 downwards.
TGCGGCCTACTCGAACACACAGTACGCGAACGACGCGTTCTCCGCGTTCCACAACACCGCCAAGTTCAACAACGGCTCGGTGTTCTTCAACTATCAGATCACGCCGGCCTTGCGCACGGGTGTGGGCTACAACTACACGTCGTTGACGGGTCCGAGTTCGGCGCACTACAACCAGGTCAACCTCGGTGCGGACTACGCGCTGTCCAAACGCACCGATCTGTATGCGTTGGCGGGGTACCAGAAGGCGAGCGGCAATACGCTGAACGCGGCAGGCAACGTAGTGAGCGCGCAGGCGTCGATTGGCAGTTACGGTGTGAATTCAGGCACGAACAGCCAGGAAGTTGCCGTGGTGGGTATTCGCCACAAATTCTGATTTGCCTATGAATGAGCCGGCCGCCTTGATGGTGGCCGGCTTTCCTTTTTGCCTTCAAATGGCCCAAAGGTGAGACTATTCGGGAGCCGACAGCCAATCGGCGATACGTGAGTCCACACGCATCATTCCGCCTCACCATCCAGCAATTCCGACGACGATTCCCGCAAGCATTCGCTGAACAGATCCGCCGCCGGCGCGGAAGTATCCGCGCGCCACACCAGTACGACTTCACCCAATGGTTCGAGCGGCGCGAGCGGCAATACGCGCATGCGTCCACGGCTCACGTGATGCCGCGCGATCGACAGCGGCAGGATCGACACGAAGCCCCCGCCAATCAGCAGCGACAGATTCAATGGCAACGAACTCGATTCGACCGCGCCGCGATCGAGCGGAATACCTTGGCCGGCGAGTGTCTCGGCCAGCGTCGCAAATGCGGGTGAACCCCGCAGTGGCGTAATCCAGCGCGCCGCGCGCAGATCGTTCCAGTTCACCGGCAGGTCCACCTTGCCGAGTGGGTGGCTCGTGCCGACGACAAACACGAACGGCTCGCGATGCAAGGTCTGCTGGCGCAGCAAGTCCTGGTTGTCGGCGATCCGGTTGCGGCCCAGGGCGAGATCGAGTTCGCCTTCGTCGAGCATCTTGATCAGCTTGTCGAGCGTGGCTTCCACGAACGACAGCGTGGCTGACGGCGCGCGCCGCATGAAGAGTTCAACCGCATGCGCGATGAGCGGCTGCGGAATCGTCACGACCGCGCCGAAGCGGACATGACCCGCCGTGCCGGTGGTCAGCGCGCTGACGTCGCGGCGCGCCAGTTCGATGTGCCGCAGGATTTCGCGGCCGCGCGCGGCCATCACCTTGCCGATGCTGGTCAACTCGACCGCGTTGCCGACTCGCCGGGCGACGGGTACGCCAAGCGCTTCTTCGATTTCACCGATCTGCTTCGAAATGGCGGGCTGCGTGACGTGGAAAGCGGCCGCGACCCGCGTCACCTGGCCGAGCTCCGCGAGGCTCACCAGGATGCGCAGGTGCGGCAGCTTCAGGCCGCTGCGAAAGAAGCGATCGATTGCGTCGTTTTCGGTGCTTGCCATTCGTGTTGACTCGGTAAACATAACTGAATGGTAATGACTTGCACCGAAACAGTGATTTGCGGTGCGACGCCCAACCCGGCTAATCTTCAGCATCGGCAGGACGGTAGAGCGTGAAACGGGTGGATCGAGCATAGCAGCTACGTGCCGACCGCATAACTCAGGGTATAACCGGAGTCGCGCCATACGCCGTATCACCGCGACCACAGCGCGCATCCAAGCGCGCGGAAGGAGACAAGTATGAGCACCCCACTGTATGGCGGCGCCGAGCGGCCCGCTGTGCCTGATAAGCCCGCGGAACCCGCAGAATCCGCCGAACGCGTGGCGTTGTACCGCAAGCTCGCCTGGCGCATCGTGCCGTTTCTGTTTCTCGCGTTCATTGTCGCGTATATCGATCGCGTGAACGTGAGCTTCGCCAAGTTGCAGATGCTCACCGATCTCTCGTTGAGCGAGACCGTGTACGGCGCGGGTGCCGGCATCTTCTTTCTCGGCTATTTCATCTTCGAGGTGCCGAGCAACCTCATCCTGCATCGCGTCGGCGCCCGTATCTGGATCGCGCGGATCATGGTCACGTGGTCGATCGTCTCGTGTCTGACGATGTTCGCGAGTGGCGCGACCTCGTTCTACATCTTGCGCTTTCTGCTCGGCGTTGCCGAAGCGGGTTTCTTTCCTGGCATCGTGCTGTATCTGTCGACGTGGTTTCCGTCGAACCGGCGCTCGCAGATCATCGCGCTGTTCATGGCGGCGATTCCCGTATCGGGTGCGATCGGCGGTCCAGTGTCGGGCTGGATCATGCAGCAACTCGCCGGGGTGCACGGGCTCGCCGGTTGGAAGTGGCTGTTTCTGATCGAAGGACTCGCCTCGCTGGTGGTGGGCATCGTCGCGTTCTTTGTTCTGCACGACCGCATCGAGTCGGTGAGCTGGTTGAACAAAGAGGAAAAGGCGTTGCTCGCGCGCGATCTTGAAGCCGATGCGCAGACCCGTGCGCATCAGACGGTACGCGGCGCGTTTGCCAATCCGAAGGTGTGGCTGCTCGGCCTGCTGTACTTCTGCATCGCGATGGGCAACTACGGGCTCGTCTTCTGGTTGCCGACGATGATCCGCGCGAGCGGCGTGGTGAGCGTGGCAAATATCGGTTTGCTGTCGGCGGTGCCGTCGCTGATCAGCGCGGTCGCGATGATCCTGATCGCGCGTCACGCGGACAAGCACGACGAGCGTCGCAAGCATGTGGCGGTGTGCGCGGTGCTGGGTGCCGCCGGCATGCTGGCGTCGGTGCTGCTCGGCCAACACGTATGGCTTTCGATGGCGGCACTGGTGGTCGCGGCGATCGGCATCAATTCGATCGCACCGGTGTTCTGGGGCATTCCGACTGCGCTGATGGGCGGCGTGGGCGCGGCGGCAGCCATTGCCGTGATCAATTGCACCGGCAATCTGGCGGGTTTCGTGAGCCCCTACGTGATCGGTTTTCTGAAGGATGCGACCGGCACTCTGCTGCCCGGCATGATCGTGCTCGCCTGCGCGCTGGTGCTGGCCGCCCTGATCGCGCTGGCGATGCCGGCCGCACGTAAAACAGCATGAGGAGAAAGAAGGATGACGCAGCAGGTTTGTATGGTCACCGGCGCGGCTACCGGCATTGGCGCGGCCACCGCGCTGCGCTTTGCGGGCGCCGGCTGGGCGGTGGCGATCGGTAATTTCGACGACAGCACGCGCGAAGCGGCGTTGGCGGTCGAAGCGCAATGCAAACAGCTTGGCGCCGAGACTATGGTGTTCGACGTCGACGTCGGTTCCGACGCGGCCTGCGTGAAAGCGGTCGATACGGTGGTCTCGAAGTGGCGCCGAATCGACGCGCTGATCAACTGCGCCGGCACGACGCGCTTCATTGCGCACGGCGATCTGGCCGCTGTCGACGACATGGAATTCGAGCGCGTGTATCGCGTGAACCTGATCGGCATGTTTCAGATGACGCGCGCCGCGGTGCCCGTGCTGCGCGATTCGTCGACCGCGGCACATAGCACGTCGGTGATCAATATCTCGTCACTGGCCGCGCTGAACGGTACAGGGTCTTCCATTGCCTATGCCGCCTCGAAGGGCGCGGTCAATACGCTGACGCTCTCGCTTGCGCGCAATCTCGCGCCGCGCATCCGCGTGAATGCGCTGGCGCCCGGCATGGTGGACGACGGTTTGCCGCGTCGCGTGCTGGGTGAAGAAGCGTACGCGAAGATCGTCGACAGCATGACGAATGTCGCGCCGCTCAAGCGCGTGTCGCAGCCTGGCGAGATCGCCGACCTGGCCTGGTTCATCGTCGCGCATGCGCCTTCGATGACCGGCCAGGTGATCGCGGCCGAGAACGGCATGTTGCTGAACGGCTGAACGTACGGCCCACGAACACGGATACGGACAGGAAAAACCATGAGCAACCTCCACAAGCACCGCTCGCGCACCGTCACCGAAGGCATCACGCGCACACCGCATCGCGCCTTCCTGCGAGCGACCGGTATGGACGACGCCGCGATCGAAAAGCCCTTCGTTGCGATTGTCGATACGTTCGGCGAAAACACGCCGTGCTCGATGTCGCTCGCGGCGGTTTCCGACAACGTGCGCCTCGGTGTCGCGGCGGGCGGCGGTGTGCCGATTCGTGGCTCGGCGATTTCGGTGTCGGACGGCACCTCGATGAACCATTCGGGCATGCGGTTTAGTCTTGTCTCGCGCGAGATCATCGCGGACAGCGTCGAAGTGTTCGTGCGCGCGCATTGCTATGACGCGTTCGTCGGCGTGGCCGGTTGCGACAAGACATTGCCCGGCATTCTGATGGGCATGGTGCGCGTGAACGTGCCGGGCGTGTTTCTGTTCGGCGGCGCGATGCTGCCGGGCATCGCACCGGACGGCACGCAGGCGACGATTCTGACCGCGATCGAGGCGGTCGGCGCGGCGCAACGCGGGGACATGTCGCTCGAAACCTTGCGCGGCATCGAGAAGCGTTGCACGCCGGGCGCGGGATCGTGCCCCGGCCAGTTCACCGCCAACACAATGGCGATGGTCGCCGAAACGCTCGGTCTCGCGCCGCTCGGTTCGGCGATGGTGCCCGCGGTCTACAGCGAGCGCATTGCGATTGCGCGCCGAGCGGGCGAGACCGTCATGAATACGCTGAAAAACGGTGGTCCGCTGCCGCGCGATCTGGTCACGCGCAAGAGCCTGGAAAATGCGTGCGCCGCAGTCGCCGCCACCGGCGGGTCGACCAACGCGGCGCTGCACATCCCGGCGATCGCGCACGAGGCCGGCATCCGCTTTACGTTGGACGATGTGTCCGAGGTACTCGCTCGCACGCCGTTGATCGGCGATCTGCAACCGGGCGGCAAGTATCTCGCGCTGGATCTGTATCACGTCGGCGGCGTGCCGGCGGTGCTGAATGCGCTGCTCGCGGGCGGTTTCCTGCACGGCGATACGTTGACGCAAACCGGCGAAACGCTCGAAACCGCGTTGAAGTCGTTCGCGGGCCCGGATGGCCGTGTTGTCCGTCCGCATAACGAGCCGCTGAGCGAGAACGCCGGGCTGGTGGTGTTGCGCGGCAATCTCGCGCCAGACGGTGCGTGTCTGAAAACTGCCGGCCTGAAATCGCTGGTCTTCAGCGGCACCGCGCGGGTGTTCGAAACCGAAGAGGCATGCATGTCGGTCGTGTCGAAGCGCACCTATCAGGAAGGGGACGTGCTCGTGATCCGCAATGAAGGGCCGAAGGGCGGCCCCGGTATGCGCGAGATGCTCAGCGTGACCGCGGCGATCTACGGCCAGGGCATGGGCGAAAAAGTCGCGCTGCTGACCGACGGACGCTTCTCCGGCGCGACGCGCGGTATGTGCATTGGCTACGTCGGACCGGAAGCGGCGGCGGGGGGCCCGATTCGTTTGCTCAGAGACGGCGATCGGATTCATATCGACGCGCACAAAGGCACGCTCGATGTTGAATTGAGCGACGCGGAACTCGCGCGACGCAATAACGAGGTTGTGCCGTTCACGCGGGGTCGGCTCGGCGGCGTACTGGAGAAATACGAAGCGCTGGTGCGGCCGGCGAATCTCGGCGCGGTGACGCACTCGGGTGCGGTGGAGTGGCCTTATGAAGCGTCGATCGGCGAGAATGAAGCATGAGCGCCGCCGTCGCGCCGGATGCGCCGCGCGTCGGTTTTTGCGGCATCGGCAAGATGGGCGAGCCAATGGCCTGGCGCCTGCTCGCGGCCGGGCATGCGCTGCAGGTGTGGAATCGATCGCCGGCGAAACTGGCGGCGCTGGCGGCAGAGGGCTGTGTCGTCAGCGACTCGCCCCGGCAACTAGCCGAAGCAAGCGACGTCGTGATGCTGTGTCTCGGCGATGGCCCCGCGGTTGAAGACGTCGTGTTCGGCGCACAGGGGCTCGTGCATGCATCGACCGCACCGAGGTTTCTGGTCGACCATTCGACCATCTCGCCCACCGAGACCCGGCGCCTCGCCCAGCGTTGGCACGAACTGACCGGTGGAGCGTGGATCGACGCGCCCGTGTCCGGCGGCACAGCAGGCGCGGTGACAGGCACGCTTGCGATCATGTGCGGCGGCGGCGTGAGCGACATTGCCGCGGTCGAACCGTTGCTGCGCGCCTATGCCTCGCGTGTCACGCGCATGGGCGCGACCGGCGCGGGGCAAGCGACCAAGCTCGCGAACCAGGCAATCGTCGTGACGACCATCGCGGGTATTGCGGAAGCCTGCGTTCTCGCTCAACGCGCCGGCATCGACGCCGCTGCGATGCCGGCCGCCTTGCGAGGCGGTTGGGCCGATTCGGTGCTGCTGCAAACCTTGATGCCGCGAATGCTAACACCGCCGTCGAGTCCATCGGGCACGATCCGGACGATGCTGAAGGATCTCGACGCAGTGGCGGAGTTGGCGCGCGAGGCCAATGCGCCATTGCGCGCGGTCGGCGAGGTGCGCAAGCTTTTGCAGGAAGCGGTCGGTCGGGGACTCGGCGATGAAGACATCTCGCAGATCGTCCGGGTTCTGCTCGATCAGCGCATGACATATGAGCCGGAAACCAACAACGAGGTTTAAGCAGGAGACCACCATGTCCAGTCTTGAATCCGCCAGTCTTTCGGAAGAAACTCCGGCGCGGCTTACCCGCTCGCAATGGCGCATGATCATTCTCGCGAGTCTAGGCGGCGCGCTCGAGTTCTACGATTTCGTCGTCTATGGCATCTTCGCGCAGTTCATCGGCCGTGCATTCTTTCCGATGGACGATCCGATTGTCGGCTTGATGCTTTCGTTCGCGGTGTTCGCAGTCGGTTATCTCTCGCGGCCGGTCGGCGGTATCGTGCTCAGCTATTTCGGCGACAGGTACGGACGCCGGCGCGTGTTTATCGTCTCGGTGATCGTTGTCTCGATGTGCACGATCGGCATGGGTATCGTGCCGACGTACGCGACATGGGGCATCAGCGCCACGCTGTTGATGATCCTGCTGCGTCTCATGCAGGGTTTCTGCCTCGGCGGCGAGTTGCCTGGCTCGATCACCTATGTGGTCGAATCGGTGCCTCGGCGCGCGGGACTCGTGTGCGGCATTGTGTTCTTCTGCGTGAACTCCGGTGTGCTGCTGGCGGCAGCCGTCAATCTCTCGGTGCATAGCTTTCTGAGCGGCGACGACGTCGCGGCGTACGGCTGGCGCATCGCATTTCTGTTCGGCGGTGCAATCGGCCTGTTGAGTTTCTGGCTGCGCCGCAAGCTCGAAGAAACGCCTGCGTTTGCCGAGATGAAGCATCTCGCCGCGAAGCATCCGCTGGCAGAACTGCTGCGTGAGCACTGGCGGCCCGTGTTGCTCGGCATCGGCACGACAGCGGTGGTCGCAGCATTCAATGGCTTGCTGTTCGCGCACATGCCCGCGTACCTCGACCGCGTGTTGCACTACGATCCGCGCCGCGTGGCGATTGGGCAGAACGTCGGTCTCGCGGTGGTGTCGACGGGTATTCTGCTGTCCGGCTGGCTTGGCGACAAACTGCCGAGGCGTTTCGTACTGCGCTTCGGCTCGCTGCTACTTGCCGTGTTGAGCTATCCGTTCTATCTGGCAGCAAGCCGCCATACGACCGACATCGTGCTGCTGCTCGCGCTAGCCGGTGTGGCCGCGTGCCTTGCTAACGGCACGTTCGCCTGCATCATCGCCGACATGTTTCCCACGCGCGTGCGTTTCAGCGGCGTGGCGCTGACCTTCAATGTCAGCTTTACCGTGTTCAGCGGCACCGCGCCGTTGATCGCCACGTGGCTGATTTCGTCGACGGGGAATGTTGCCGCGCCAGCGTATTTCATGGCGGCGTGCGCGGCGCTCTCGCTGGTCGCGAGCTTTGGATTGAAAGCGGTGAGCGGAAAAATCGATTCACGCTCGACCGGTTGATATCGTCCTAAGGATGGTGCCGTTCAACGGCATCATCGTCCCTGTGCCGATTCCGGCAGGCTCCGAAAGCACCTCGCTGATCGCCGCGCGCAATGCCGCCCGGCACACCATCGCTTACCTGGGTATGCAGAATACCCGAGCCTTTCCAAAGGTGAGGGTTTGCGGGAGTGACCTATTCGCGAGCGTCGGCGCCCCGCCCAGCATGCCTTTGCGGCCTGCCCCCAAGCTCGAAAGGTGAGCGTTTTCGGGAGTAGTCGGAGATGTGCTTCGCGCCGAACCCCAACCGCTCCGTGCCAAAGGTGAGACTTTTCGGGAGTACCCACGCGCATCGCACGGTGGCTTTGCTGGCGCTCCCCATATCACGTTCCGCGTTGAAAGAGTTGGGAAGAAATTGGCAACCTTGGGGGCTGTTCCGCGTTTTGAGATGACGTGCCTACAGGGAAGATGGCGACGCGGACGACAAGCGGTCAGCGGATTTGCTATTCCCGCAAGCCATCGCCTGTCTCTGAAAACCGATCGTCTCCTGGAATCAGTTGGATGAGTCAGCACATTCTTTTTGTTGGCGCCGACGGCGGCTTAACGGCCGTGGTGGGCGAATCTTTACGCGGGCAGGGCTGCGGGGTGTCCGCTCGTCCGCATTGCGCGGGGCTAAAGCACGTGATCGAGATGGAGCGGCCGGCGTTGCTGGTGCTCGACATCTCGGCGCCGCACGGCGACGGCCTTGCCGTGTTGCGCGACTTGCGCATGAGCGGCAACGACATGCCGGTGATTTTGCTGTCGGAGAGCCGTAAGGCGATTGATCGGGTGATTGGTCTCGAACTCGGTGCCGACGATTTCATGAGCAAGCCCGCCGACCCTGCCGAACTGCTCGCCCGCATTCGCGTGTTGCTGCGCCGGCGCGGCGCGCTCGCACCAGGCGCGCCGGAAACACGGCCACCCTATCGCTTTGGGCGTTGCGAGCTGAATTTCTCCGCGCGTGAACTGCGCCGCGACAACGAACATTTTGCGTTGCGCAGTTCGGAATTCGCGTTGCTGAAAATCTTCGTCAATCACGCGATGACGGTGCTCACGCGTGTGCAACTCAACGAGAAATTACGCGGCAGTAGCGTATTGCATCAAGGGCGCAGCCTCGATGTATCGATCTGGCGGCTGCGGCGGCTGATCGAGATCGATCCTTCCGAGCCACGCTACGTGCAGACCGTGTGGGGACGCGGCTATGTGTTCGTGCCGCACGGCGAGATTGGGGCGGCCGAACGCGACGCGCTGGTTGCGCCCGGCGTGTGAGTGAGCGAATTAAGGCAGCGGTCCGAGCATTTCGGCGAAGCGCCGCGCTGCTTCGAGACCGAAGCGACTGGGCAGTAATTTCGCGTCGCGATCATGCTGGACGTCAAAACCCATTCGCCATGCAGCAATTCGTTTGCCGTAACAGATCAAGGTATCGAGCGACTGCATGACGAAGACGATAGCCGGCAGCACCTGCCGGTACAGAGCTTCGGCTTGCGCAACGTCGCCGCCGACGAATGCCTGATAGATCCGTTGCTGCCAGTCGAAACAGTCGGGCGCGACGATCATGCCGGCGCATCCGGCACGCAAGTTATCGAGCAACTCCATTCCGCCGCGCCCGTTGAGCACCGGCATCAGATGCCCGACCCGCGCTACCGTCTCCGCAAGCACGATCGACGGCCCTTCCCCCTTGAGCAAACGAAAATTCGGACACTGGGCCGCAAGACGCTCGAGACTTTCCGCGGACAAGCCGACGCCCAGATATTCCGGCGCGTTCTGGATGCCGACCCTTGCGTCGAGTCCGTCCATGACGGCGGCGAAGAAATCGAAATAGAACGCCTCCGGTTGCGGCACTGTACCGGCCGCCAGCGCGGGCGGTTGCAGGATCAGCGAACTGGCGCCTTGCGCAAGCGCATAGTGAGCCAGATCGCGCTGCGACTCGACTGAACTGCCGCTCACCGTCACCATCAGTGGCAGCGTGCCACCGCTATCTTCGATGGCCCAGCGGATGATCTGTTCGCGTTCGGTTTGCGAGAGCTTGTTGACCTCGGTGGCGAGCCCTAGCACCGCGACCCCGGGAGCCTGTGCCCGCACGGCGGCTTTCATTTGCCGGCGCATGGCCGCGCGGTCCAGACGATTGTCGCGATCGAAGAAGGCGTAAAGGATCGGGTATATACCAGCGATGTTGCTGGAATAGGTGGCGGGTTGGTTCATGACTTCGGAGTCCATTACGGGTGAGAGGGCGAGCGCGTTCGGTCGTCACTCGACACGATTGAACCGGCGCCGCCCGGCGTCGTTGACCGAGGGCGCCCCGGCACCTTGCGCTTGACGTTCCGACCGGCGGATGACCGCCTGCATAACGAACGTCATCAGTGCGCCGAACGCGAGGCAGGCAGACAGAAACAGCATTGGCGCAATAACGCTGCCGGTGCGGTCCTTGATCATCGGCACGACGTTCTGAGCGATGAACCCGCCCAGGTTGCCGATCGAGTTGATCGCGGCGAGCCCCGAGGCGGCGCGCGCACCCGTCAGAAACCGGCTGGGCAGGGACCACAACACGGGCTGCCCGGCAAACATGCCGGCTGCCGCGAAGCACAGGCAAACGAACTGCAGCGCGTGGCCGGGCACGAAGACGCTGAGCAACAGGAAAAACGCACCTAACAGCGCGGGCACGACGATGTGCCAGGTCTGCTCATTTCGCGCGACCGAATGGCGTGGCACCCACCAGAGCGCAACGCCGACCATCAGCCAGGGAATGACATTCAGCAGCCCGTTGACGGTGTTGCTGACGCCGAATCCTTTGACAACCGTAGGCAGCCAGTAGCTGAGACCATACGCCGACAGCGGGAAGAACAGGAAGTAGAACGACATGAGCAAGACGCGGCCGTCGAGCAACACCGCGAACGGATTGCCATGAGCTGACGGTGCGACGCGCGCGGCTTCTGTTCGCAACGTGTCAGTCAGCCAGTTCTTCTCGGCTTCGCTCAGGAAGGGCGCGTTTCGCGGCGTCTCGGGCAAGCGCCGCCAGACCACTGCACTCATCAGCACCGCCGCCATGCCTGTGACGACGAACACCCATTGCCAGCCACGCAGACCCAGCAGTCCGTCGAAATCCAGCAGGACACCGCCGATCGGCGCGGCAATCGCATTGGCGAGCGCGCTGCCGATCATGAAATAGCCGACCAGCCTTGCCCGGAAGCGAGCGGGGAACCAGAGCGTCAGGTAGTACAGCACACCAGGATAAAAACCCGCTTCGCAAACGCCGAGCAGAAAACGCAGTATGTAAAGCATCGCCGCGCTATGCGTGAAGCCGAGCGCAACCGTGACCGCGCCCCACGACAACATGATTCGCGCGAACCAGCGACGCGCCCCGACTTTGGCGAGCATGACGTTGCTCGGTATCTCGAACAGCAGATAGCCGATGAAAAACAGCGAAGCGCCTAGACCATAGGCCGCTTCGCTCATGCCGAGATCGGCCACCATTTGCAGCTTGGCGAAACCGATGTTCTGCCGGTCGATATAGGCGATCAGATAGAGCAGGCCGAGCAGCGGCATCAGTTTCAGCGTAGCGCGTTCAATGACCCGATCGCCGTCGACGGCCTCATGTTGCAACTTCATTCCGTCTCCTTGATTTCATGCCGCGGGCGGCCACTGTTCCGGCCGCTGCTGCGCCGGCGCCTTGCGTTTGCTCAATGCGAATCGCGCGGAACTGCCGCGCCGCTCGAACCGACGAGAAACGCCAGATCGGCACCGAGATTCGCCTGCTGAACGGTATCGACATACAACTTGTACCAGCCGCGCGCGGGTGGCGTTGGTGCTTGCCATTCCGCGCGACGGCGCGCCAGCTCCGCCTCGTCGACATCCAGATGCAGGCGCCGCCCGGCGACGTCGAGTTCGATCATGTCGCCGTCGCGAACCAGCGCCAGCGTGCCACCCGCCGCGGCCTCGGGCGCCACGTGCAGCACGACCGCGCCGTATGCCGTGCCGCTCATGCGACCGTCGGAAATGCGCACCATGTCGGTAATGCCCTGCTTCAGAACCTTGGTGGGCAGCGGCATGTTCCCGACCTCGGCGAAGCCCGGATAGCCCTTCGGTCCCGCACCTTTGAGCACCATCACACAACTGGCGTCGATATCGAGATTTTCGTCGTTGATTCGCGCATGCAGGTCTTCGACGTTCTCGAACACCACCGCGCGGCCGCGATGCTGCAGCAGTGCCGGCGTAGCAGCCGAAGGTTTAATGACTGCGCCGTCCACGGCGAGATTGCCTTTTAGTACAGCGATCCCCGCCTTGGGTTTGAACGGCGCGGCAACCGGAAAGATGACTTTGCGGTCGAAGCATTCGGCATGGCTGACGTTCTCCCAGATGCTGCGGCCATTGACCGTCAATGCATCGCGATGCAGCAGTTTCGCTTCACCGAGTTCGCGCAGCACTGCCGGCACGCCACCGGCGTAATAGAAGTCTTCCATCAGGAACTCGCCGGACGGCTGCAGGTTCACGAGGCAGGGAACGTCGGAGCCGCGTTCCCAGTCTTCCAGCTTCAGATCGACGCCGATACGCCCGGCAATCGCGAGCAGGTGCACCACGGCGTTGGTCGACCCGCCGATCGCCGCATTGACGCGGATCGCATTTTCGAACGCCTCACGCGTGAGGATCTTGCTCATCGTCAGGTCTTCACGAACCATTTCGACGATGCGGCGCCCAGCCATATGCGCCAGCACCTGGCGGCGTGCGTCGACGGCAGGAATCGCGGCGTTGTGCGGCAAGCCCATGCCAAGCGCCTCGACCATGGAGGCCATGGTCGAGGCCGTGCCCATGGTCATGCAGTGGCCGCGCGAACGGTTCATGCAGCTTTCCGCCTCGATGAACTGCGTCATATCGAGCGTGCCCGCGCGCACCTGTTCCGACATCTGCCAGACGCCCGTGCCCGAGCCAATGGTTTCGCCACGGTAACGGCCGTTCAGCATCGGGCCGCCCGAGACGGCCAGCGCGGGCAAATCGCACGAGGCCGCGCCCATCAGCAGCGCGGGCGTGGTCTTGTCACAACCGCAGAGCAGGATCACGCCGTCGATCGGATTGCCGCGAATCGATTCTTCGACGTCCATTGACGCGAGGTTGCGGAACAGCATAGCGGTGGGGCGCAAATTCGATTCGCCCAACGACATGACCGGAAATTCCAGTGGGAATCCGCCCGCTTCGTAAACCCCTTTCTTGACGTATTCGGCGAGTTCGCGAAAGTGCGCATTGCAGGGGGTCAATTCCGACCACGTATTGCAGATGCCGATCACGGGGCGGCCGTCGAACAGATGATGGGGTAGACCCTGATTTTTCATCCACGAGCGATGAATGAAACCGTCTTTGTCGGCCTTGCCGAACCAGGCCTGGCTGCGCAGCGCCTTCTTGGGTGGGGTGCTCATGATCGTCTCCTCGGTAACGCCTTTGTGGAATTGGCGGATGGCCCGCTTATTCCAGCTTTTTGAACAGGCGGTGTAGCCAGAAAGAAGCATTGTTGCCGGTTAACTTTATGAGCGGCACGGCGCTACGTCAACTTATGCAGGGACGTCCCACATATAAGGGCGGTTTTTATTTATCTCTGAATTAGCGATACTAATTAATACAAAAATGCATTCACATTGTGCTGCTGAAGCACTGCACGTTGTGTGGATTTCGGGAGAAGAGCCGGGCGAGATGCAATGATCTCGCCGGCGTGCGATACGTTGCTATGCGTTACGATAGGACGGCTTATCCGCCGAAAGGTGAGGGTTTACGGGAGCAGAGAAGCCCTGGTTCAGCCTTGCTTTGCCACCTCGCGAATGTCGGCCACCGGCGTTTGCCCGAATGCATCGCTGAAGGCGTAGTCGAGCACCTGGGTCGCGCATTGTTCAGGCGTCGAAAGCTGCCCATTGCGCTTGAGGTCTTCGAATTTTTCGCGCATCGGGAACTGTTCGGTGCCGCTGCCGCGAATTTCCGCCTGCATATTCGTATCGATGACGCCCGGCGCCAGGCTGCAGATACGCAGCGCACGATTCGCGTCGAGTGTGACGGCGCGCGCGTGATGATCGAGGGCGGCCTTGGTTGCGCAGTAGATGCTCCAACCCGGATACGCGTTGCGCGCCGCGCCGCTCGAGATATGCACGATGCGCCGATCGGTCGCGTCGGTGCTGGCGGCGGCGAGCGCGCTTGCCAGCATGAGCGGCGTGGCGACGTTCAGACTCACGGCGGTGGCGATGTCCGCGGCGTTCTGGCCTTCGATCGGGCCGATCGGCTGAACCATGCCCGCGTTGTTGATCAGCAGTACGCTTTGCGCACCGCTGACGAAGTTGCGCAGAGCCTCGGTTGCGACCCACTGCGCGACGCGGGTGGGATCGGCGAGTTCGAGTTCGATTTCTTCGAGCAGTGCCGGGAAACGCGCTTTAAGCGTGGCATGACGCGAGCGGGACAAACCCAGCACCGCGACGCCGCGCGCCAGCATTTGTTCAGCAAGGGCTGCACCGAGGCCGCGCGTGTGGCCGGTAACGATCGCGCGGATGGGAGAGGAGGTGGACATGTCGTTCCTTGTGATCGTTGGCTTGAGAAGAGCGTTATTTTCGCACGCAACGTTTGGTGCTTGCAGCGAGGCTGATTGTCAGGTTGCGTTCGGGCGATCCCGCCGCCGCAACGCTGCTCCCTTCTTATCCCCTTCGCACCTTCCTCGGGCAGATCAGGTGGAGCGAAAGCGCTCGCGATACTGCATCGGCGTGACGCCGATCCGCTTCATGAAGACAATGCGCATCCGATCCGCGGTGCCGAAGCCGCAATCGTAGGCGATCGTTTTGAGCGCCGCGCCGCTGCTTTCGAGTTGTTTGCGCGCCGCATCCACGCGGGCACGCTCGACAAACTCGTGCGGCGTCACCTGGGTTTCCTGCACGAACACGCGTGCGAAATTCCGTGCGCTCATTCCCGCCACATCCGCCAGTTGTTGAACCGTGAAGCGCTCGCGAATCCGCTCCATGACATGCGCCTGTACTTTGGCGACTGGCGAAGTCTCATCGGCGGGGGCGGTCAGATACGGGCTGAACTGCGATTGGCCCCCTTGCCGCTGGGCGAAGACCACCAGCCGTTTGGCGACGGCGAGCGCCGTGTGCGGGCCGTGGTCCTCCGCGACTAATGCAAGCGCCAGATCGATGCCTGCCGTCACGCCCGCGGATGTGACCAGGTTGCCGTCGCGCAGATAGATCCGGTCGAAATCGACATGTGCTCGCGGAAACTGCGCGGCGAGTTGTGCCGCGTGCTGCCAGTGCGTCGTGACATGGCGCGCGTCGAGCAGTCCGGCATGGCCGAGCGCGAACGCGCCGGTGCAGACCGAACCAAAACGCTCGCACTGCGTGGCGGCGCGCGATAGCCATTCCAGCAAACGTGAGTCGGGCGCGGCGCCTTCGGGCAGCGCGGGGCCGCCGGCAACCAGCGCAAGATCAAACGGGCGATGCGCCTGGTCGAACGTCGCATCGGCGACGAGCGTCATGCCGTTGGACGCACGCAATGGACCGGGCTGCGCGCTAAGGAGCGTGACCTCATAGTGATCTTGCGGTGCGAGGAACCGATTGGCTTCGGAAAACACATCGACTGGACCGGCCACGTCGAGCGCTTGCACGCCGGAAAAAATCGCAATCGCAACGGTGGGCATCGAGTGATTTCCTTTGACGGTGGACGGAATCCGCACGCTGCGGCAGTCAACGCGGTGCGTTTGGCAGGGTTCAGCGGCCCATGGTGATTGCCCGCGACAGCGCGCCGGCCAATACTGAAGCTCATCGGACGCGCTGCCTGAACGGTCAGAGCAGCATCGCGGTCCAGCATACCAAACGCGCTATTCACTCACCAGGACCGCGCGTCAGGTTCACTCGAGTCTTTCATGGAGCACTTAACATGACCACGATCGCAGGCATCAAGATCCCCGACAGCATGATGACGCGCGAAGCCACGCAACTCGTGCGCGATACCGAAACCGAACTGCTGTACCACCATTCGCGGCGCGTGTTCCTGTTCGGTTCGCTGGCCGGCGCGCGCAAGCAACTCAAGTACGACCCCGAACTGCTGTACATCGGCGCGATGTTTCATGACATGGGGCTTGTCGCACCGTATAGCAGCGAGCATGACCGCTTCGAGGTGGACGGCGCGAACGCGGCGCGTGACTTTTTGCAGCGCCACGGCATTGGCGAAGACGATATCGAGCAGGTGTGGAATTCGATTGCGCTGCACACCACGCCTGGGATTCCACAATATATGAAGCCGGTGGTAGCGCTGGTCACGGCCGGCGTGGAGATGGACGTGCTGGGCCTCGCTTACGACGAGTTCACCGAGCAGCAGCGTCATGAGGTTACGCATGCCCACCCGCGTGGCGCGCATTTCAAGGAAGGCATCATCGACGCATTCGCGCATGGCACGATTCATAAACCGGAGACGACCTTCGGCAACGTGAAGGCAGACGTGCTGGCGCTGAAAGACCCGCATTACCATCGGGAAAATTTCTGCACGATGATTCTGGGCTCGGCGTGGAAGGATTAATTAGTCGGCGCGCAACGGCGAAAGTGACAGCCGCACACAAGAAAGTTCATCGACACTAAATTCATTTAGCGTGTCATTTCCAGTAAGTGCAAGCGACTAAACCCCTGAAACACCCGGACGATCGTGCATGGCGGCCAGCCCCGGGTGTTGCATCCTCAGAACCGGCACGTGCAGTGGGTCGACCACGGCAAGCCAGTCTGAGTACTGAACGTTGCTTATGTAGCCCTTGTTTAAGGCGGGCTACTCACGTAAGACTGGAGATGACATGAAATCGATCCGAGCCGTACTGATGTGCGGACTGTTGCCGCTCGCACTTGCAGCGGGTTCTGTGCAAGCCCAAGGAATAGGACGTGCCGGCACCTATCTGATGCCGCCCGAGTACAGCATGATGATGGACAAGCTGACGCCTGAACAGCGCACTCAGGCGATCGCCATCCAGCAGAAAATGATGCAGATGGACATGGAGTATCAGGACACGATGGCGCAGATGGAGATGAAGCATGCGCACGAGATGATGCAGATGCAAAGTCAACTGCTCGATATTTTCAAAGGCCATTGAGCCCACCACGGTTCGACCGGCACGCGTCTCGACTCATCGCAGACGCGTACCGGTCATCCTCTGCCATGCAGGGCCGCGATTTCCTGCAAATCGAGATCCCGCTCAAGCACGGTTAGCAGTTCATCATGAATCAACCCTGACCGGTGCATCCGCAACAACTCGCGGCGACCAGCCGCCACGGCGGCAAGCACGACGTCGTAATGCGCGGATCGAACATCGGAGGGATATTCCGTCACATCCTGGTAGGTTTCGGTCATCCGTGCCCGATAGCTATATTGTTCCAGCAGGCGCGGATGAATCACTTGTCCCTGGGCGTCGTGCACGAGCGGTTGGATCGCTGCAAGCTGCGTCGCTTCGAGCCTTGCCCATGCCTGAGGTTCGGTCAAATGCTGCTCATTTCTCTCGGAGGCGTGATCGGGATTGATCCAGCGAATCAGCGGTCCGATCGTTGTGCCTTGACCCAGCACCGTTACCAGAATGACCGCGAACGAAGCGACCAGAATCAGATCGCGCCCGGGCAGCGCTTCGGGCAACGAGAGCGCGATTGCCAGTGTCACCACGCCACGCATGCCGGCCCAACTCGTCACGGTCGCCGAGCGCCAGTCGAGCGCAATGTTTGCGCGCTGCATCAGCTTGCAGACCAGTCCCTTCAACATTTCGACGGCGAACACCCACACGAAGCGCGATAACACGACTGCCGCGATCACCGCGCCAACGGCCGGGGCCAACGCAGCCAGCGTGTCGCCGACCCCGCCCAGCCGCACGATTACGCTGCGTAGTGACAGCCCGATGAGAATAAAAACCAGCGCTTCCATCAGGAAGATCAGGATCTGCCAGAACGCTGTGCCGCGTGTACGCACCGAAGCCGAGAAGATTTCATGCTGGTGCCAGCCGAGCACCATGCCGCAACTGACGGTGGCGATCACACCTGACACGTCGAGTATGTCGCCCGCGATATAGCTGATCCACGCGGAAAGTACGGATGCGGTGATGATCAGGTACGCGTCGTCGAGATAGCGCAGCAACCTGACGACCACAAAGCCGACTGCGATGCCCACCGCGACGCCACCCAGTCCGAGCACCGCAAACCGTCCGATCGCATGTTGTGCGCTGAACGTGCCCGTCAACGTGGCCGCGACGGCGAAGCGGAACAGGACAATGCCGGCGGCGTCGTTGAGCAGGCTCTCGCCTTCGAGTAGCACCATCAACCGGCGTGGTAACGCGACGCGTTCGAGCACGGCTTTTGCCGCGACGGCGTCAGGTGGCGAGACGATTGCGCCGAGCGCGAAGCATGCTCCCCACGGGAGCGCCGGCACGACCCAATGGACGACCAGGCCGACCGTCAGGGTCGTGAAGGCAACGGCGCCGACTGCGAGCAGCAGGATGCCGCCGAGATTGCGCTTGAACTCGTCCCATACGGAGAAGTAGGCGCCGTCCATGAGGAGTGGCGGCAGGAACACGATCAGGACCAGTTCAGGATCGAGGTTGATGGGGGGCAGGCCCGGCACGAACGCCATTGCGGCGCCGCCGACCAGAAGCGCTGCGGCGGGCGGCAGACGTAGCCGCTTGGCCAGCAGTTCGAGGCCGACCATCGCGGCGAGCGACAGCAGGACGAGTTTGAAAGCCATGACGGAGGACATGCGGGGGCCTCGACGAGTGGCAAAGGGTGGGGTTTCTTTTTAACACAGGGCGGGGCTTCTGCCTGCGGTTGAGCCTGTGGGGGATACGTGTGCGGTATCAAAGACTTGGCTTGTCTGTGCGCTGGTTGTCCACAGGCTTGGGCACAAATTGTGTGGACAAGTTTTTTTGCCTTTGCGGCGCTTGGTTTGGTTGTGGCTTTAGGGGTGTTGGCCTTTCCTTGCTTTGTTAGTGGTCTATTAGTGTTGCCCCTGTGCGGGGCGGTTTCAAAATACAAGTGCAACAGCCTCAGTTAGGATGCGTTGCATGGGAAAAATATACGAACATCTGAGCGTCGAAGAGCGCGGCGTGATCTTTGCGATGAAGATGGAGAATCGCAAATCAAGCGAGATTGCGCTCGCTTTGCAGCGCTCGCGCAGCACGATCAGTCGGGAGTTGAGGCGCAATAACTGGAAGCCGAAGCACGAACGCGGCGCACTGGGCAGGCCGCCGGTTGCGGGTGGATACAATGCAACATCGGCCGGGCGCAGGGCTGCACAGCTTCGTCATAAGCCGCGTCGCGAACGCAAGCTACAGCCTGAAGGAGCCCTGTGGGCTGAAGTGCGTCAGCATCTGGACGAGTGTCACTCGCCCGAACAGATTTCTGCCGAACTCAAACGTACCCATCCAGACGAACCTGCCTTGAATGCCTCACACGAAACCATCTACAACGCCATCTACGCCATGCCGCGTGGAGAACTCAAGCGCGAGTTGGTGGGTCTGTTAAGACAGGGGCGTAGCACGCGCAAGCCGCGCACGCGAGGCGAAGACCGACGGGGCAAACTGGTCGATATGGCTAGCATCCATATCCGGCCTCCGGAGGCCAATGAGCGGCGGATTGCCGGACATTGGGAGGGGGATCTGATCAAGGGTGCGGGCAACCGTTCGGCAGTGGGCACACTGATCGATCGCAGCACGCTGTTCGTGATGCTGGTGAAGATGGAGGACAGCACCGCCGAAGCCGCGCTCAAGGCGTACAGTGCGGCGTTTGCGCCGCTCGATCCGGATTTGCTGAAGACCCTGACTTACGATCAGGGCAAGGAAATGGCGCTACACAAGAAGCTGGCCGAAACAACCGGTATCAAGGTGTATTTCTGTGATCCGCATAGTCCCTGGCAACGCGGTATCTGCGAGAACACCAATGGGTTGCTGCGCCAGTTCCTGCCGAAGGGCGTGGACCTGTCAAAGTTCACGCAGCGCGAACTCGATGCCATCGCGCTGAACCTGAATCGGCGACCTCGCAAAACACTCGGCTGGCGCCGGCCCGGCGAGGTCTTCATTGATAACTGCGCCAGACAGGGAATTGTTATCGACCCGGCTGTTGCACTTGGTATTTGAAACCGCCCTACTTTTCTTTGCGGCCGGCAAAGAAAAGTAGGTGCTGCCCCGCACAGGGGGAACGCTAATAGACCACTAACAATTCAAGGAAAGGCCAAAAGACAAACAGACCACGAACAAGGCAACCCCAAAGACCCAGCTCAACAACAAACCCGCCGGGCAGGCTCAAGCCTTCAACACCGAAGCCGCCACTTCCTCCCTCGATTGCACTTGCAAAACCGCATCCCTCTTATCCAGCAAATGCTGCCGAAGAATCGCGCTCAACTTCTTCCCATCCCGCGCCTCAAGCGCCTTCAACATCTCATCATGATCATGAATCGCGCTATCCCACTTAGGGATCTGAAAATTCGACCGGAACCGCAACGCCTGCAAGCGCCGATTCACAGCAACGTAAGTCTGCCGCAGTGCTGAATTCCTCGCCGCTTCATTGATCTTGTCGTGAATCGCCTGGTTGCGGCTGTAGTACCCAGCCAGATCGTTCTGCGTGCGGCAAGCAAGCATCGCGTAGTGCAACGCCTTGATCTCAGCGAGTTCGGCAGCCGTCATCCGCTCCGCCGCCAGTTCGCCCGAAAAAGCCTCCAGACCACTCATCAACTCAAAGGTCTCGCGCAACTCCGCTTCCGACATCTTCGACACCGACGCACCGCGGTTCGGTGAAATCTCGATCAGCCCTTCGGCGGCGAGCACCTTCAACGCCTCCCGCAACGGCGTGCGCGAAATCCCCAGCGTCTCGCATAACTCGCGCTCGTTCAGTTTCTTGCCCGGCTCTAGCACCCCCTCGACGATAAAACGGCGAATGTGCTCCACCACCGTGTCGTGCAAGCGCTGACGCTCAACCTTCGGCATCAGCGGGGACGCGGCCACACCCGCATCGAAATCCGAATTTTGCATACAAAAACCCTCAACATCGTGTTAGGCAGGATTTTAGCGGAAGCATCCAGATTAGTTAATAGCACGGGTAAACACCGGTATCGACAGGCAATTTTCGCCTTGGATTCGTCACGGATCGTCTGATATAGTTTTTTGAATGCAAAATTCAATCGGAGGAGCCCAATGCTCAAGCTAGACTTTCACCCCGCTGGCCGTCACTTCCTGCAGATCCCGGGTCCGAGCCCGGTGCCCGATCGCATTCTCCGTGCGATGAGCTACCCGACGATCGATCACCGCGGCCCCGAGTTCGGCGAACTCGGTCTGAAGGTGCTCGAAGGCATCAAGAAAATCTTCAAGACGCAACACCCGGTGGTGATCTATCCGGCTTCCGGTACCGGCGCCTGGGAAGCGGCGCTGTCGAACACGCTCAGCCCCGGCGACAACGTATTGATGTTCGAAACCGGTCACTTCGCCACGCTGTGGAAAAAGATGGCGGAAAGCCTCGGGCTGAAGCCGGAGTTCCTCGGTCTGCCTGGCATCGAAGGCTGGCGTCGTGGTGTGCAGCCGAACATGATCGAGGAGCGCCTGCGCGCCGACACGCAGCACGCGATCAAGGCAGTGTGTGTGGTCCACAACGAAACCTCCACGGGCGTCACCTCGGATATCGCCGCCGTGCGCCGCGCGATCGACGCCGCCGGGCACCCGGCGCTGCTGCTGGTCGACACGATCTCGGGTCTCGCCTGCGCCGACTATCGCCATGACGAATGGGGCGTCGACGTCACCGTGTCGGGCTCGCAAAAGGGTTTGATGCTGCCGCCGGGCATCAGCTTCAACGCGATCTCGCCGAAGGCGGTGGCCGCCAGCAAGCAGGCCAGATTGCCGCGCAGCTTCTGGGACTGGACCGACATCGTCGAGATGAACAAGACCGGCTACTGGCCGTACACGCCGAACACGAACCTGCTGTACGGGCTCAACGAGGCGCTGGAGATGATTCTCGGCGAAGGGCTCGATAACGTTTTCGCCCGTCATGAGCGCCTCGCCGAAGCCACCCGCCGCGCGGTTCGCGCGTGGGGTCTGGAGATCCAGTGTGCGGACCCCGCCGTGTATAGCCCGGTGCTGACCGGCGTGATGATGCCGGATGGTATCGATGCCGACGCGGTGCGCAAGGTCATCTACGAACGCTTCGACATGTCGCTCGGCACGGGCCTCGGCAAGATGAAAGGCCGCATGTTCCGCATCGGCCATCTGGGCGACTGCAACGACCTGATGCTGCTGGCAACACTGGCCGGTTGCGAAATGGGCCTGCGGCTCGCGGGCGTGCCGCTCAAGGAAAGCGGCTTGCCTGCCGCTATGGAGTGGCTGAGCCAGCCGACTCAGGCCTCGGGACTGAAAGCCGCAGCTTAAGCACCTTCAGCACCTGAGCACTCAGGCGCATCTCGCAGCAGGGGAAGGCGGGGAGCACTTCCCTCACGAAACCGCGCATAGAACGCGGCTCATGAACAACAAGCGATATTCCCGCGGCGCAGACCGCTGACGGGCGACGATGCAGCGCGCCATTCCAGGCGCGCCGTCGACAGACTGCAATGGAGAGAGACGATGAAGCGGTTTCGTGTGAGCAGTGCGACCAGTATCGTTCTAGTGATGCTCTGCATCATGTACTTCATCACCTACCTTGACCGCGTCAACGTCAGCACCGCGGCGGCAGGTTTTGGCAAGGAATTTGGCCTGTCCCATACGGAGGTAGGCCTCGTGTTTTCCGCTTTCGCTTATCCGTATCTGATTTTTCAGATCATCGGTGGTTGGGTCAGCGACCGGTTCGGCGCGAAACGCACGCTGATTTTCTGCGGCGCCATCTGGGGGGCAGCGACTTTGCTGACCGGTCTCGCGGGTGGCCTGGTCTCGTTGCTGGCCGCACGCGTGCTGCTCGGTTTCGGCGAAGGCGCCACGTTTCCCGCCGCGACCTCCGCGATGGCGCGCTGGGTCGCGAAAGAAAAACGTGGTTTTGCGCAAGGCATCACCCATGCGGCATCGCGTATCGGCAATGCGGTGGCACCGGGCTTGATCGTGCTGGTGATGGCCACATGGGGCTGGCGCGAATCGTTCTATATCTGCGGCGTGTTCAGCTTGCTGTGGGTCGCGGTGTGGGCGTTCACGTTCACCGAACATCCGAAAGATCATCCGCGAATCACGGCCGAGGAACTTGAAGTCTTGCCCGCGCCGAAGCCGAAAGCGGCCGGCGTGCCGTGGGGCAAACTGTTTCGCCGCATGTGGCCGGTCACGATCGTGTACTTCTGCTACGGCTGGACTTTGTGGCTGTTCCTTAGCTGGATTCCGCAGTACTTCCTGCACAGCTATCACCTGCAATTGCAAAAGTCGGCGATCTTCGCCTCGGTCGTGTTCTTTGCCGGTGTGCTTGGCGATACGCTCGGCGGCATTGTGACCGACTGGATCTTCACGCGTACCCGCAGCCTGAAGCGTGCGCGCAGCTGGATGGTGTCGGTGTGTATGTTCTTTTGTCTGCTCTCGCTGATTCCGCTGATGTTCACGCACCACCTGTATCTGTCGATGGCGTGTCTCGCGTCGGGCTTCTTCTTCGCCGAAATGACGATTGGTCCCATGTGGGCGATTCCGATGGACATCGCGCCGGAATACTCAGGCACCGCGAGCGGCATGATGAACACCGGCTCGGCTTTTGCCGCGATCGTCTCGCCGGTGGTTGGCGGATTCCTGATCGACTACTTCGGTAGCTGGGAGTTGCCGTTCGTCGGCAGCATGCTGTTGATGGCGATCGGCGTGGTGCTCGCGTTCCGCATGCAGCCGGAAAGCAAGTTCGATCTCAACGCGGCCGACAAAGCGCATGCGACTACCGGCGTGGGCGCATAAGCAGGCAGCACCGTTCCTTCTCTTCGCCTTGAAAGCAATGACAACATCACTGAGTCAACGTCTCGCCGACGCGCGCCGCCATCACCTGACGCTCGATGCGTTGCCGCCGGCGCAGATGCCGGCAGACGGCGCCGCCGCCTACACGATCCAGCACGATATTCTGCGCGCGCTGGACGCGCCGATCAGCGGCTGGAAGATTGGCGCGAAATCCGACAGCGGCCCGATCCAGGGCGCACCGCTGCCGGCGAGCGATCTGCACGCCAACGGCGCACGGTTGCCGCGCGAAGCCTTTACGCCGCTGGGACTCGAACTGGAGATCGCATTCCGCTTCGGCCGCCGTTTCGAGCCATCCGCCACGCCCTATAGCGAAGCCGACGTGCACGGCGGTATCGGCTCGATCGGCGCGACCATCGAGATCGTGGCGAGCCGGTACGCCGGCTGGCCCGACGTCGACAAGCTCGCTCAACTCGCAGATTTGCAGAATCACGGCGCGCTGATCGTCGGTGAATTCACGCCGTATCGCGAGGATTTTCCGTTTGTGACGCCGTCGTTGCGGTTCAGCTTTGAAGGGCTCGACGTGGTCGAGACGACGCCCGCCAATCCGGCCGGCGATCCGCGACGCCTTCTGACATGGCTTGTCAATCACGCCACGTCGCGCGGCATTGCGATCACGCCGGAGATGATCGTCACGACCGGTTCGTACACCGGAATGTTTTTCCCGCAGAGCGCGGGCACGGCCAGCGGGCGCATCGAAGGGCTCGCGCCGATCAGCCTGACACTGTATTAGTCCGTTTTCTTCCAGGCCGACGATATGACGAACCCCACCTCCGCTTTGCTCGTCAAGCCGATCCATCTTGTGCCGTCCGCCGCGCGCCTGACGACGCCGCTCGCGCAGCATCTGCGCAAGTCTTTGCGCGGCGACGTGTTATTCGATGCGGCGAGCCGCGGCCGTTATTCGACCGACGCGTCGATCTATCAGATCGTGCCGATCGGCGTGGTGGTGCCGCGCGATCAGGACGATCTGCGCATCGCGCTGGAGATTGCGCGTAGCGAGAAAGTGCCGCTGCTCGCGCGTGGCGCGGGTACCAGCCAATGTGGCCAGACGGTCGGCGAAGCGCTGGTTATCGATACCAGCAAATGGTTGAACAACATCGTCGCGTTCGATGCCGACGCACGCACCGTGACGGTTGAGCCGGGCGTCGTGCTGGACCATCTGAATACATGGCTGAAACCGCATGGCCTGTGGTTCCCCGTCGACGTCTCGACGGCGGCGCAATGCACGATCGGCGGCATGGCCGGCAACAACTCGTGCGGTTCGCGGTCGATCGAATACGGCAACATGGTGCACAACGTCGATGCGATCGACGCGATTCTTGCCGACGGCAGTGAAGCACATTTCGCGTCATTGCTGGAGGCGCCGCAAGGCGCGCGCCTGCAGCAGATCGTGGAAGGCGTGAAGCGGATTGCCGAGCGCGAGCATGATGAAATCGTCGAGCGCATCCCGAAGGTGCTGCGGCGCGTAGCGGGCTACAACATCGACCTGTTCGATTGCCAGAACCCGCGCGCTTATACCGACGACGGTATCGCCAATCTCGCGCATCTGCTGATCGGCTCGGAAGGCACGCTTGCGTTCAGCCGGCAATTGACGCTGAAGCTCGCGCCGCTGCCTCAGCATAAAACGCTAGGCGTGGTGAATTTCCCGACCTTCTGGCAAGCGATGGATCTCACGCAGCACATCGTCAAGCTGAAGCCGGTGGCCGTGGAGCTGGTCGATCGCACGATGATCGATCTGGCGATGAGCAATCCCGCTTTCCGGCCGGTGATCGAGAAGGCGCTGGTCGGCGAGCCGCAAGCGATCCTGCTGGTGGAATTCGCGGGCGAGAACGCTGACGAGCAGCTTGCGTCGCTCAAGCAACTCACTGAACTCATGGCCGATCTGGGCTTGCCCGATTCGGTCGTCGAGATGCCTGCCGCGAACGAACAGAAAGCGCTGTGGGAAGTCCGCAAGGCCGGACTGAACATCATGATGAGCATGAAGGGCGACGGCAAGCCGGTCTCCTTCATCGAAGATTGCGCGGTGCCGCTCGAACATCTGGCGGAATATACGAGCCGCCTGACCGAGGTGTTCCATCGGCACGGGACAGAAGGCACGTGGTACGCGCATGCGAGCGTCGGCACGCTGCACGTGCGGCCGATTCTCGACATGCGGCGCGACGGCGCGCTCAAGATGCGCGCGATCGCCGAAGAAGCGGCCGCCCTGGTGCGTGAATACAAGGGCGCATATTCGGGCGAACACGGCGACGGCTTGTGTCGCGGCGAATGGGTTGCATGGCAATACGGGCCGCGTCTGAACCAGGCGTTCACCGAGATCAAGGCGCTGTTCGATCCGGACAATCGTTTCAATCCCGACAAGATCGTGCGTCCGCCGAAGATGGACGATGCGCGCAATTTCCGCTTTGCGCCGGGCTACGCGGCGCGTCCGATCGAGACCGCGCTCGACTGGTCCGCATGGAACGTCGAGCGCGATCCGCTGACGGGGCAGGAGACATTGCCGGGTAGCGGCAACGATCTGGCGGGCGGTCTCGCGAAGGCCGTCGAGATGTGCAACAACAACGGTCATTGCCGCAAGTTCGATGCGGGCACCATGTGCCCGAGTTATCGCGTGACGAAGGATGAGCAACATGTGACACGAGGACGCGCGAACACGTTGCGTCTCGCGATCTCCGGGCAACTCGGCGAAGCAGGACTCGCCAGCGACGACGTCAAGGACACGCTCGATCTGTGCGTCTCGTGCAAGGGCTGCAAGCGAGATTGCCCGACGGGCGTCGACATGGCGAAGTTCAAGATCGAGGCACGGGCGGCGCGCGTCAAACGGCATGGACTGCGTCTGCGCGACAGGCTGGTGGCCTTCATGCCGCGCTATGCCGCAACGGCGAGCCGGGTGCCGGGATTGATGGCGTTGGCCGATAACGTGCCGGTGTTGTCGGCGTGGTTCAAGCGGGCGGTAGGTTTCGCGCCAGAACGCACGCTGCCGCGTTTCAGGAAATCGTTTCTGGCGAGCGCGTCGGCGGCGAAGCCGCCTCGAGGCGGCGCGCTGAAAGAAGTGCTGCTGTTCGTCGATACGTTCAACAACAACATGGAGCCCGAGAACGCACGCGCCGCGCAACAGGTGCTGGAAGCCGCCGGCTACACGGTGCACTTCAATACGCGCCAAGGCGAGCGGCCAGTGTGCTGCGGCCGAACCTTCCTCGCGGCCGGTCTGGTCGATGAAGCGAAGCAGGAAGCGCGGCGCATGCTCGATCTGTTCAAACCTTTTGTCGAGCGCGGCGTGCCGATCGTCGGATTGGAGCCGTCGTGTTTGCTGTCGTTGCGCGACGAGTTTCTGCACTACGGTTTCGGCGAAGAAGCGCAACGGCTTTCGAAACAGGCGTTTCTGTTCGAAGAGTTTCTGGTGCGCGAGGAAAAAGCCGGCCGCTTGCAACTCGCATTGAAGCCGTTAGCAAAGGAGCAGGCGCTCGTACATGGTCACTGCCACCAAAAGGCTTTCGATGCGTTCACGCCCGTGCAAACCGTGCTGAAGTGGATTCCTGATCTCAAGGTGTCGACGGTGGAATCGTCGTGCTGCGGAATGGCGGGCAGCTTCGGCTACGAAGCCGAGCATTACGCGACATCGCAGGCAATGGCGGAACTCTCACTACTGCCGGCGGTGCGCAAGATCGATGGCAATACGGTGATGGTCGCGGACGGCACGAGTTGCCGGCATCAGATTCACGATGGCGCGGGCGTCGACGCGATTCATGTCGCGCGTGTGCTGGCGATGGCTTTGCAGTGAGGGCGGTGAGCCACTAGGCGGCGCCGACCACCTGTCGATACGCCGCCGGCGCCACGCCGACGTTTTCACGAAAGCGATGGCTGAAGTGGCTGGCGTTCGCATAGCCGCATTGTTCGGCGACTTGTGCGAGCGGCAGCCTCGTGGTGCGCAGCAGCGTGCGGGCGCGGTCGAGCCGTTGCTGCGCGATCCAGGCCGCGGGCGGGAGTCCGAACGACGTGCGGAACATGCGCGCGAGATGGAACTCGGATAGTGCCGCCACACCGGCAAGCTCGCCGAGCGTGAGCGTTTGCGCGAGATGGTTCTCGATGTAATCGCGCAAGCGCCGCCGGGTCGCAACCGACAAACCGCCCTTCAGCGATGCATCCGTGCGGCGCACGCCTTGTGCGCGCAGCAGCAGACTCAAGACCTGATGCGCGGCCTCGTTGGTCCGCAGCAGGCCATCGGGGTCCTGCCAGTCTTCGTTGGCGAGCGATTGACACAGGCTCGCGATGCGGGCGTCTTCGAAATAGGTGCGATCGGCCAGCGTCAGTTCGCGCGGCTCGCGATCGAGTTCCTGCACGGCGCGCTGCGTGAAGTGTTCAGGCAGGAAGTACAGATGCATGAAATGCATGTGGCCGCGCACCCACCAGCGCGATTCATGCTCGCCGGGCAACGCGCAGAGCCGCGACGGCGCGCCATAGCGCCCGGGCATTTTCTGACGCTCGGTGCGATAGCCGCCATCCAGATAGCACGACAGCGTGTGATGGCCGGGCCGCTCATAGATGGTTTCGGCTTCCTCGGTGTCGCGGGTCCAGACGGCGATGGCGAGTCGGTCGCCCAGCCACGCGAAGCGTTCGAGATTCGCATTGGCGCTCTGCAGCGTGTGACAAACCGACTGAAGGCCGAACGGCGTTTCAGTGGATTCGATCACGGAGGCGGGCAGGGTGGCGTTCACAGAGACGAGCGGGATGCATTCGATGACAGGGCGAGCAGCCAGTATACGGCGAGCGGTCGCGGGCGGTGTATCACCCCGAAAAAGTGCGCAATCCTGGACAACTGCCTTTGCCGGCACCGCAGCATAGTGGGGCTCTCCCTTATTGCTGCCACAGGCTTCGTCATGAATTTTTTGCTCTATGCCGCCACCGTGCTGATCTGGGGCACCACGTGGATCGCGATCAAATGGCAATTGGGTTCGGTACCGCCGCCGGTGTCGATTGCGTGGCGTTTCTGGATCGCGGCACTGGTGCTGTTCGCGCTGCTGCGCATCATGCGCCGGCCGATCTGGCCGCCGCGCGCCGCGTGGCGCTTTCTTGCCGCGCAAGGTCTGGCGCTCTTCTGTCTGAACTTTCTGTGCTTCTACTACGCGGAACAGGTGGTGCCGAGCGGCCTCGTCGCGGTGGTGTTTTCTACCGCGCCGCTGCTGAATTCGATCAACGGCCGGTTGTTCATGGGCCGTCCTTTGCAGCCGTCGGCGATTGCCGGGGCGGCATTGGGGCTGGTCGGCATCGTCTGCCTGTTCGTTCAGCAGATGGCCGGGCACCTGGGCGACCACGCGGTATGGTTAGGGCTCGCTATCGCATTCCTTGGCACCTTGTGCTTTTCGGCCGGCAATCTGCTGTCCAGCCGGATGCAATCGATGGGCTTGCACCCGTTCGCCACCAATAGCTGGGCCATGCTGATCGGCGCCAGCATCCTGACGGTGGGAAGCGTGCTGGCCGGTTTCTCGTTCTCTATCGAGCCCGGCGTGCGTTATCTCGGCGCGCTCGCTTATCTGGCGATCTTCGGCTCGGTGATCGGTTTTACGGCGTACCTGATGCTGGTCGGACGCATGGGACCGGAGCGGGCCGCTTACTGCACCGTGCTGTTTCCGATCGTGGCGCTTGCTGTCTCGACGATATTCGAGGGCTACCGATGGTCCGCGTTGGCGGTGCTCGGGCTCCTGCTGGTGGTGGCGGGGAATCTGGTGGCATTCGATCTCACGCGGCGACTCTTTGCGCGGCGCGTGAACGCGTCCTGACCGCACCGCGCTTTGTGGCTGTGCCTTAATCCGCCGCGGCCCACTCCGGCCGCTTGCCAAGGCTGTCGAACAGTTCGAGTATCGTCGCCTTGACCTTCTGCACGGCATTGCTCAGCAACGCCGTGTCGTGCCAGCAGAGCGACAGCTCGCGCGAGAAAAGCGGGTGATCGACCTTGGCAAGCTTGAGCTTGTGCTCGTCGAGTTCGACGTGCGCGGCCGTCCACGGCAGGATCGTCACACCTAACTTTGCCATCACCGCGGCGAACAGCAGCGCGGTGGAACTGGCTTCGAACAGAATCTCGCACGGCAGCCCGGCTTCGCGCAGCGCCCACTCGACGCGGCTGCGAATCGTATTCGGCGCGCTCGGCAGAATCAGCGGCATACGCCCGAGTTCGGCGATCGACACCGGCTCGCGTGGCATCTGAAACTCCGGCCATGCGATCAGATAGAGCACCTCGGCGAGCAGCTTCTGCGCGGCGACCCCGCGCGTTTCGACTGCGTCCACCACCACCGCCAATTCCACTCTGCCGCTGCCGATCAGACTGCCGAGTTCCGCGCTCGGCGCTTCGAGCAGTTCCAGCGCGATGCCTGGGAAGCGGTCG
This sequence comes from Paraburkholderia agricolaris, assembly GCF_009455635.1. Lineage (NCBI taxonomy): Bacteria > Pseudomonadati > Pseudomonadota > Betaproteobacteria > Burkholderiales > Burkholderiaceae > Paraburkholderia > Paraburkholderia agricolaris. The sequence goes on along the minus strand of NZ_QPER01000002.1, from coordinate 3,854,903 downwards.
CGAATCGTGCGTGCAAGCGGGATCGCCACCATCCGCGCCGTGCTCGACGGCATGGCAACCGACACTTTGCCCTGCGGTAGCTCCGCGTCTTGCCGCAGCAGCTCGCGCGTGCTGTCGGCCTGCCGCAGCAACTCGATCGCGTGACGGTACAGCGTTTGCCCGGCTGCGGTGGGCGCCACGCCCTGCACGCTGCGCTCGAGCAACTGCATCCCCAGATCGCGTTCCAGATTACGCATCTGCTGGCTGATCGCGGGCTGGGCGATATGCAGTGCCTCGCTCGCGCGCGTGACGTTGCCGAACTCCACCACTTTGACGAAATACCGCAGTTGCCGCAGGTCCATGCTCGTCGCTCGCTCCTTCATCCCATAACGAAATCCGATTGAGCTAGAGAAATATCATATTTTTAGATTATCGAGTGGGTTCTTATACTCGACTCACAAAAAACCGAAGCGTGCCCAGCGTGAGCTGTCCGGCGCAGCTTCAAAACGGCCGGCGTCCGTCGGCGGCAACCATGTTGCATGGGACCCGGGTAGCGCGCTAAAGCGCGAACTCTGGTCGACACAGGAGACAAGAATGGCTAAAGCGATCACCGCATCGACGCCCGGGCTCAAAGCCGGGCGCACGCCTCTCACCCGCGAGCAGATTGGCGGATTCTGGGCGGTTTACTCGGGATGGGTGCTGGACGGCGTGGATTCCGTGATCTACGCGCTGGTGCTGATTCCGGCGCTCACCGAATTGCTGCCCAACTCCGGGATTGCCGCGACGCCAGGCAATCTGGGCATGTACGGCTCGATCCTGTTTGCGCTGTTTCTGATCGGCTGGGGGCTGTCGTTCATCTGGGGGCCGCTCGCCGACCGTTTTGGCAGGGTCAAGACCTTGGCCGCGAGCATTCTGATCTATTCAGTGTTCACCGGCGCCGCGGCGTTCGCGCACAACGTCTGGGAATTGGCCGCCTTCCGGCTGATTGCAGGCATCGGCGTGGGCGGCGAATGGGCGCTGGCGGGGACCTATGTTGCCGAGAGCTGGCCGGAAGATCGCCGCAAGATGGGGGCGGGCTATTTGCAGACCGGTTACTACGTTGGTTTTTTCCTTGCTGCTTTGTTGAACTACACGGTCGGCGCGACGTATGGCTGGCGCGCGATGTTCCTGTGCGGCCTCGCTCCGGCGTTGCTGGCGATTTTCACGGTGCTCAGGGTGAAAGAGCCAAGGCAGTGGCGCAAGGCCACGCATGGAGTCGGTCAGACGAACGCCGCAGCCGCGCCGAAACGCCGGCCGCTGATGGAGATATTCGCACCGGCCTATCTGCGTCGCACGTTGACGAGTGCGAGTCTCGTGGGCGTCGCGATCATCGGCCTGTGGGCCGGGTCGGTCTACGAAGCGAGCGCCGTCGTGACGCTGGCGACACGCGCCGGCATCGACCGCGTCGGCGCGGTGCATCTTGCTTCGATCGGCGCCGCGGTGTTGTCGGTCGGGACGATCCTCGGCTGCCTCGCTGCGCCGTGGCTGGCAGAGCGGCTTGGGCGCCGCGTCGCGCTGGGGGTGTACTTCGCCGGCATGGCGGTGTCGATCGTGTTCGCTTTCGGCTGGGTCTTCTATCTGCCGAACGGACTCAACCTGTTCATGGTGTCGCTGCTGTTTCTCGGCTTCTTCGGCGGCAATTTCGCGATTTTCTCGCTGTGGCTGCCCGAGCAATACCCGACCCGGATACGCGCCACCGCGTTTGCCTTCAACGCGTCGGTGGGCCGCCTGCTCGGCGCCGGTGTGAACTTCCTGCTGGCTGCCGCGATTCATTGGCAAGGCTCGCTCGGGTTGCCGATTGCGTGGACCGCAGTGGCCTTTGGGATCGGCCTGCTGATCTTGCCGTTTGCTGTCGAGACCCGTCATCAGACGTTGCCGGAATAGCGCCTCGCCGAGCGCATCGGTCGTGCTGCCCGCGCCGGTCTTTGGGTGTTGCAGTGCGGGCAGCGCGCAAGCGCGTCACACAGGCTATTCGCAGCCGTCATCAATTCGCTGGAGAACTGAATGCAAGCGTTACAAGGAATCAAGGTCGTCGAACTGAGCCGTGCGCTGTCGGGGCCGTTCTGCTCCATGGTGCTGGCCGATCTCGGCGCGGATGTCATCAAGGTCGAACCGGGTCCGGGCGGCGATATGAGCCGGACCTGGGGGCCATTCGACCGTGGTGTGAGTACCTACTATCTCTCCTGCAATCGCAACAAGCGCGGCGTGTGCATCGACTTTCGCAACCCCGAGGGACTGGCGGCGATTCATCGGCTGATCGACGATGCCGACGTGGTGATCGAGAACTTCAAGCCTGGCACCATCGACAGCATGGGGCTCGGTTACGACGTGCTCAGCGCGCGTAATCCGCGGCTGGTGATGGGCAGCATCAATGCATTTGGCGCGGATGGTCCGATGAGCGGCTGGCCCGGTTTCGACCAGATTGCGCAAGGGTATTCCGGCCTGATGAGCCTGACCGGTTTCGCCGATGGCGACCCCACGCGTACCGGTACCGCGATCGGCGATCTGAGTTCGGGCATGTGGCTCGCGATGGCGATCCTGTCCGCGTTATTGGAGCGCGAGCGAACCGGGCGTGGCCAGCATGTGAGCACCTCGTTGCTTGCGAGTCTGGTGGGGCTTTTGAGCGTGCATGGGCAGCGCTACCTGAGCCTTGGCGACATTCCACGCCGCACCGGCAACGCGCATGCGGTGATCGCGCCCTATGGCGTATTCGAAACCGCCGATGGCCCGCTCAACATCGCGCCGATTACGTCGGACATGTGGCTGCGCTTGTGCCAGTTGCTGGATTTACCCACGTTGCCGGACGACCCCCGCTTCGCGACCAACGAAGCCCGCGTCGCGCATCGCGACGAATTGAAGGTGGCACTGGAAACGCGTTTAAAGACGCGTAGCAAAAGGGAGTGGACTGAACTTTTCATCGGCGTGGGATTGCCGGCCGGGCCGATCAATACGTTAGACGAAGTATTTGCCGACCCTCAGGTGCAGCATTGCCGATTGGTGGAAACGGTCGAGCATCCGACACTCGGCGCGCTGCGCCAGGTCGTCACGCCGATATCGGGTTCGACGATACCGGGTGAGGCTTCGTCTCACATCAGCCGGCATGCGCCGCCGGGTCTTGGCGAACATACTGTCGACGTATTGCGCGAAGCGGGTTTCGACGAGGTTTCGATCAAGGCGTTGCTTGCCGCTAAAGCGGTGCATCAACAGGGCGAGTATCTGTCGAAGGAGAAGGCTGGGGAGCGCGAGGCTGGCGTTACCCAATGAGCAGGATGCAAATCTTGAAACATGCTGTAGAGGTCACACAATGAACACACCGAACGCGTTGCCGTTCACGGTAACAGTTGAGATAGCGGATGAACGGATCGCACGTTTAACGTTCAGCCATCCTACGCGCAGGAATGCGCTCAGCGCGGAGTTATTGCAGGCACTCGACTCGCACCTCTGCGAGCTTGCTGCGCGGCGAATTCCGGTCGTGATACTGGGCAGTGGCATCGGGCAGGACGTTTGGAGCGCGGGCCACGATCTTGGCGAGTTGATGCACGACCGCGATCCGATTGCGTACGGCAAGCCGTTGGAGCAGGTATTGCGCCGCGTGCGTGCGTACCCGGGCGTGGTGATCGCGATGGTATCGGGTTCCGCGTGGGGCGGCGCGGTCGATCTGGCGATGAGTTGCGACCTGGTCGTTGCCGACGGCAACGCGCGCTTCGCGATGACGCCGGCGAACATTGGCTTGCCTTACACGACGAGCGGCCTGCTGCGATTCTTCAACAATGTGCCGATTCACGTGCTGAAGGAAATGTTCTTCAGCGCGCAGCCACTCGACGCTGCGCGCGCCGAGCGCTTCGGCGTGATCAACCTCTTGGTCGACAGCGACAAACTGGAAGCAACGGCGCTTGAAATGGCGCGGGGAATAGCGAGCAAAGCGCCGCTGGCGATCCAGGCGGTGAAGGAGCAACTGCGGATACTCGAGGACCTCCAACCCATGCCTGTGCAGGCGATGGAACAGATTGCCGAGCTTCGCCGACAGGCGTGCGAGAGCGCAGATTTCAGCGAGGGACTGGCCGCGTTTTCGGAGCGGCGGCCTCCGGTGTTTGGCGGCAAGTGAACCATGAGTCTGCCGGGGTGATGAATGCGTGCCGCACGCATCGGCAGGGTTCAAGGTGAGCGTTTTCGGGAGCCGGGAAAGAACCAGCCGGTGAGCTTTTCCGGGGGCAAAAGGGCGGGCGCCCCGCACGGGGCAACGCTGATAGACCACAAACAGAACGAGAAAAGATGCCCCCAGATTGCCCGGAAAGCAGCAGCGTAAATGCTATGGATTAACCACATGGGTAGACGAAGCTACCCAACATCCGTATAATCCCAGCATCCTAACCGTGAAATTCCAGCTACATAGCTCAAGTTAGAAGGGGTTGAGTGCAAATTAGCAGTAAATCGCATTCGGCCTACCGCAGATCAAAAACCAGCACCTCAGGGGCCTCAGCCCCCGTTAAGCGGCCAAGCTACCTGGCGTAGCTATCCGCATCATCGATGGATCTGGCACCAGTCTTCGCTGACTGGCAAGCCACCGAAGGCGAAAGCAAAACCACCGCCCTCGCGCCGAGGAAAAAACAGACTCCCCGGCACCACTCGGTTCAATTCGCGGCACTAGCCGCGTCCCGAACTTCCCATTCGCAGCGTCATCACGACGCCTGTGCGGCGTGGCTATTTCCGCGCGTCGCTCGAACAAGGAGGCGCATCTTCATGATTCAACGTCCTGCCAGACTGATCGGCAGTCTTGTCGCCATCGGCATTGTCATCGCGCTGCTGTGCCGCGCGATCGACCCCGGCGCATTGCACCAGTACGCACCCGATCTCGTCTATTACACGAAACGGCATCTGCTGCTGGTCGGTTACTCGATGGCGCTCGCACTGCTGGTCGGCATCCCCTGCGGCGTGCTGCTCAGCCGGCCGTCGTTCGCGCGTCATGCCGAACGTTTCATGCAGATCTTCAACATCGGCAACACGATCCCATCGTTGGCAGTGCTGGCGATCGCGCTCGGCATCTTCGGCATTGGCGATATACCTGCGTTGGTCGCGCTGTTTCTCGCATCGTTGCTGCCGATCACCCGTAACGCCTACGAAGGCATGAAAAGCGTGTCGCCCGCCTTGCGTGAAGCAGCCCGAGGTCTCGGCATGACCGGCTGGCAGTCGCTGGTGCGTGTGGAGCTACCCAACGCGATGCCGATCATCATCGGCGGCGTGCGGACGGCGCTTGCGATCAACGTGGGCAGCGCACCGCTCGCGTATCTCATCGGCGCGGACAGCCTCGGCACGCTGATCTTCCCAGGCATCTATCTGAACAACCAGCAGCAGCTTTTGCTCGGCGCCGCGGCCACCGCGATTCTCGCGCTGGTGCTCGACGGCATCGTCTCGGCCGGCAGCCGCTACCTGCTCGCACGACGCGGGGTGACGACATGATGAATCTGTTCAAACGCAGCCGCTGGATCGCAGCCGGTGCGCTGCTCTTCACCAGCCTCCATGCAAGTGCGGCCACCCTGGTACTCGGTGGCAAGAACTTCACCGAGCAATACGTCCTGACCGAAATCACCTCGCAGTATCTGCGCGCGAAGGGCTACACGGTCGACGCCCGCACCGGTCTCGGCAGCACGCTGTTGCGCAGTGCGCAGGAGAACGGCCAGGTCGACATCACGTGGGAATACACCGGCACGGCCGCGATTGTCTACAACAAGATCACCGAGAAGCTCGATCCGAAGACGATGTACGAGCGCGTGAAAGCACTCGATGCAAAACGTGGCCTCGTCTGGCTCGACTGCTCGCCGTTGAACAACACCTACGCGCTCGGTTTGCCGCAGCAGGTAGCGCAGCAAACCGGCATCCGCACGATTTCGCAACTCGCCGCGAAGATCGCCGCCGAGCCGAAGAAGAAGCACGTGTTCGCGATGGATGCGGAATTCGCCAATCGTCCGGACGGTTTGAAGCCGCTGGAAGCCGCCTACGGCATGCAGTTCAGCCGCGCGGAAACGCGTCAGATGGATCCGGGCCTCGTCTACACGGCGCTGCATAACAACCAGGTGCCGATCGGTCTGATCTATACGACGGACGGCCGCGTGAAGGGTTTCAACATCGTGCCGCTCGAAGACGACCGCCACTATTTCCCCGCGTATAACGCCACGCCGGTGGTGCGCAAACCGATCCTCGACCAGAACCCGCAACTCGCCGCGCAGTTGAACGCGCTGTCCGACGCGCTGAACAACGACGCCATGCTGGAGATGAACAAGCAGGTCGACATCGACGGCAAGCCGGTGCGTGAAGTCGCAGCGGAGTTCCTGCGCACGCACAAGCTGCCCTGAGCGGAGACCTTGATATGACTGTATTCGACTACTTATCGGCCAACTGGCCGGAGCTTCTGCAACTGACCGTCCAGCACATCTGGCTGGTGGGTATCGCGGTGGGATGCGCAATTATCGTCGGCGTACCCCTTGGTATCCTGATCAACCGGCATGAGTGGCTTGCCGCGCCGCTGTTGAGCGTTGCAACGGTGGTGCTGACCTTGCCGTCAATCGCGCTGTTCGGCTTGATGATTCCCGTGTTCTCGCGCTTCGGCCAGGGCATCGGCGCGGTACCCGCGATCACCGCCGTGTTCCTTTACTCGCTGCTGCCGATCATGCGTAACACCTACCTTGCGCTACGCAACGTGGACGCCGGTATCAAGGAAGCCGGTATTGGCATCGGCATGACGGATTGGCAACGCTTGCGCCTCGTCGATTTGCCGCTTGCAGTGCCGGTGATTCTCGGCGGCGTGCGCACGGCGGTGGTGATGAACATCGGCGTGATGACGATTGCCGCGGTGATCGGCGCGGGCGGCCTCGGCACGCTGATCATCCGCGCGATCGGCCAGAGCAACATGATGAAACTATTGGTAGGCGCGGTGCTCGTGAGCGTGCTCGCGATCGTCGCCGACTTGCTGCTGCAAGCGCTGCAACGCTTGCTGACACCGAAGGGAGTACAAAAGACATGATCGAACTCGACAAACTGACCAAGACGTTTACGCAGAAAGACGGCCAGCAGGTACGCGCCGTCGACTCGGTGAGCCTCACTGTCGGCGAAGGAGAAATCTGCGTGTTTCTCGGACCGTCGGGCTGCGGCAAGACCACCACGTTGAAGATGATCAACCGTCTGATTGCGCCGACCTCGGGCCGCGTGCTGATTAACGGCGAGGACACCTCGGCGTTGAACGAAGTGGAACTGCGCCGCCATATCGGCTATGTGATCCAGCAGATCGGCTTGTTCCCGAACATGACGATCGAAGAGAACATCACGGTCGTTCCGCGTCTGCTCGGCTGGGACAAGAAGCGCTGCCGCGAGCGCGCAACCGAGTTGATGTCGATGGTCGCACTCGATCCGAAGCAGTATCTGAAGCGCTATCCGCGCGAGTTGTCGGGCGGGCAGCAGCAGCGGATCGGCGTGATTCGCGCGTTGGCTGCCGATCCGCCGGTGCTGTTGATGGACGAGCCGTTCGGCGCGGTTGACCCGATCAATCGCGAGTCGATCCAGAACGAGTTCTTCCAGATGCAGCGTCAGTTGAACAAGACGGTGATCATGGTGAGCCACGATATCGACGAAGCGATCAAGCTCGGCGATCGCGTCGCGGTGTTCCGCCGCGGGCAATTAGTGCAATACGATCATCCGGACACGCTGCTGGCGCACCCGCGCGATGAGTTTGTCGGCGCGTTTGTCGGTCAGGACAGCACGTTGAAGCGCCTGCTGCTGGTCAAGGCCGGTGATGCCGCGACGCAGCCGGAAACCGCCTGTGCCGATATGCCGCTTACGCGCGCGTTCCAGATGATGGACGACAGCGATAACCGCTACCTGACCATCGTCGACGATAACCAGCAGGCGCTCGGTTACGTGACGCGCCGTGCCGCGCGCGCGGGGCAGGGTGTGTGTGGCGAGCATCTGAGCGAGTTCAAGGCAACGGTGAGCGCCGACGAGCATCTGCGCATCGTGCTGTCGAAGATGTATCAGTTCAACTCGTCGTGGATGCCGGTGCTGGATGGCGACGGTCGTTACGTCGGCGAAGTCACGCAAGATTCAATCGCCGACTATCTGAGTTCAGGCCGCTCGCGCCGGCAGACCGGTCAGGCGGCGATCGTGTCGCCTGCCTTGGCCGCGGCGGAAGCGGCCGCTGCTCACGCGGCGGCGTCAGAGCACAGTTGAGATTCGGAACCACCGTTGGTTGAGCGGGCGGCGCGTGGCCCACGCTACGACTGAAGCGTCGGCCGCGCCAGGCGAGAAATAACTCAAGCCGCGCGCCGGCCTTCGTTCCACGCCGGCGCGAAGGCCGCGAACGCGGCCAAAGCCGCTGCGCTCGCATACGTCGCTAGCCCCATTCCAGCAACCCACCACAACGATGTCGACACATGCGGCGCCAGAATCGTCGCCGCACCCGCCATCGCGACGCCGACGAGGCCGCCTGCCTGCCGCAACGCATTCAGCACGCCCGAGGCCACACCTGCCAACTCGCCGGGCACCTGTTCCAGCACGGTCGAGATCATCGGCGGCACCGACAACGCCGTCCCGCCGCCGAACATCACCATCGCCGCATACGTCACGACCCACGGCGCACGCCATTCCAGACTCATTGCCATTGCCGGTACCGCAAGAGCGGCCAGCGCGAGTCCGGTTGTCATGAATTGCGTTGCGGTGAAGCGCCCATGCAACTTGCCGGCTAGCACGTTGCCAAGCGACAGGCTGCCGGCGAGCGGCAACAACGTAAGACCGATCTGCCGCGCGTTGAAACCGAACTCGCCGTGCAGATACAGGCTCAACTCGAACAACAAGCCGAAGTAGCCGACGTACACGAGCGTGCCCATCGCATTCATTGTCACGAACAGACGATTGCTGAACCACTCGAGAGGCACCATAGGATGACGCACGCGCCGCTCGACAACAACGAGCGCCAACACAGCCAGAACGGCGAGCAACGCCGCGCCCCACACCTCAGGCGCAGCGATCCCGCGTGACGGTAATTCGATCGCCGCATAGCAGAGTGCGCCGAGCGCGACGATGCTCGCCAACTGCCCACTCCAGTCGAAATGGCGCCCGACGCTGCGCGTCGCGTGCCGCACGACCACCCACGCGCCAGCGAACGCAACGATACCCGTCGGCACATTGATCAGAAACGCACTGCGCCAGCCGAACCCTTGCACGAGGAGGCCGCCCAGCACCGGCCCGATCGCCGCCGCGACCGATGCAATCCCTGCCCATGCCGCGATAGCACGCCCACGTTCGGCGGGGTCCTCGAAGGTGCTGCGCACGATGGCGAGCGACGCCGGCAGGAACAGCGCTGCGCCGCTGCCTTGCACGAAACGCGCGGCGACCAGCGCGCCGACGGTCGGCGCCAGTCCGCAGGCTGCCGAGGCAACAACGAACAACGCAAGTCCCCACAGATACACCGCCTTTGCACCGAAGCGGTCGGACGCGACGCCGCCTGCCAGGATCAGTGCGGCGAAACTCAGCGTATACGCATCGACGATCCACGCGAGGCCGCCTACTGACGCGCCCAGGCTCATGTGCATCGCGGGCAGGGCGACGTTGACGATGGTGGTGTCGAGCACGGCCATGAACATGCCGCTCGCCACCAGCGCGAGCGTCAGGCGCCGCCGCTTTGCGGCACGTTCCCTGTCGGCCAGCTCGGTTGGCAGCGTTTGTTCAGCGGCGCATTCGGTCATCGCGCGTTTCCTTGGGCCAGATCTGCAATTGAATCGATCGACGAAGTCTAGTCACTTGCAGGAATGCAATAAAGCGGTGATTTCGCATGTGTATGATGCAAAGATGCATCACGGATAGCGCAACCAATGATCAACTGGGACAACGCACGATTTTTTCTCGCTGTGGCGCGTACAGGCACACTGCGCGGCGCGGCCGCACAACTCGGTGTCGACCAGGCAACGGTTGGCCGGCGAATCGCCGCGCTCGAAGAAACGCTTTCGACAACGCTGTTTCTGCGTACCCCCGCCCTGTTCGTGCTGACGCCGGCTGGCGAGGCCTTGCTCGGCGCGGCCGAGACGATGGAGCAGGCGGCTTTGTCGATCGAGCGGCGGATTGCCGGACTCGACGACCGGCTGGCGGGCACGATCCGCGTCGCCACCACCGATTCACTCGGCAAACGTTTCGTGGTGCCGGCCATCGCCAAGGTACGGCGCGCGCATCCGTGCATCGAGATCGTGTGCGTGACGTCCGCGCAGATCAGCAATCTGACGCGGCGTGAAGCCGATGTGGCGATCCGCACACTGCGGCCCGATGCACCGGACCTGATCGCGCGCAAGCTCGCGCAACTGGAGGTCGGCATTTACGCGTCGCGCGAATACATTGCCGCACGCGGCGAGCCGCGCGAAGGCGAGGCATTCGAAGGTCAGGATCTGGTGATGTATCAACAGCCGGTCTCGCCGTCGATGTGGGCGGCTCTGTGCGGAGAACCGACTTCGCGTGGGCGTCTCGTGTTCCAGACGCAATCTACCGCGATGCTGTTCGAAGCCACCCTTGCCGGTTTCGGGATTGCCGAGCTGCCGTGTTTTCGCGCCGATTACGAACCGGAGCTGGTGCGTGTGATGCCGCATCGCGCGGAGCCGTTCGACGTCTGGGTGGTCGCGCATGCCGATCTGTACAAGACCGCGCGGATTCAGGTGTTGATTGCGGCCGTGGCCGAGGAGTTCGCGCAGGCGCGTTGAGGCGAGCAGTGCCGGTGCTGCTGGTGCTGCCAATGCGCCCTAACGCGATGCCGTATCGACGTCGTAACACCCTTGCTGCGCATCGAGTACGGGCCAGAACGGCGGTTCGGCTAGCGGTGGCGATGCCTTGACCGTCCCCGGCGCATTTTCAAAAATCTCGGCGAGCCAGTCGACAAACGCCCTCACGCGCGGCGAAATCTGCCGGCTTTTCACATACGTCACAGAGATGGGAATTGCTGTGGGCTTGCACTTCGGCAGGACCTCGATCAACTGTCCGGATGCCAGATACGGCGCGACAGTGGCGCGCCCGGGCTGAATCAGCCCCAGGCCTTCAAGACCGCAGGCGAGATAGGTGTGTTCATCGTTCACGTGAACGAAGCTGTCCACCTTCACCTTGCTCGGCCGCCTTGCCACGCTGAAATCGAAGTCCACACGCCGCCCGGTTTGCGTCGACAGCCAGTTCACCGCGACGTGACCCGAGAGATCGTCGAGATGCCTCGGTTGGCCGAAGCGCGCCAGATATGCCGGGCTCGCGCAGGTGACGCGTTCGAGCAACCCGAGGCGGCGCGCGAGCAGCCGTGAGTCGGGCAACTCGCCCAGCTCGATGCTGCAATCCACGCTTTCGCTGACGGGATCGAGGGCACGCTGAATCACGCTGAGCGCCAGCTCGACATGCGGATGCAGCGCACGGAACGAGGCCAGCGCGGGCACCACGATCGACGCGGCGATCATCCCCGGCATTGCCACGCGCAAGCGGCCGCGCAAATTCTCCGGACGGTTGAACAGGCCCGATTCGACCTCTTCAATCGCGGCGAGAATCTGCGCGCAGCGTTCGTAGTACGCGGCGCCTTCCGCGGTCACCGTGACCTTGCGCGTCGTGCGTACCAGCAATTGCACGCCGAGCAGGGACTCGAGCGCCTGCACGGTGGTTGTCGCGGTGGCGCGCGGAATTTCGAGGGATTCGGCGGCGCGCGTGAAACTGCTGGCGTCGACGATGCGCACGAAGATCCGCATGGCCTGGACTCGATCTATCACGATGCTTCTCCGGTAAGGCGCGCTTGCGGGCGTTGGCGGATCAGCCCTGCCGCGAGCAGAGGCGCGAACGCGAACGTCGCGAACAGCCAGAACGCGGTGTGTTGCGCACCCGGCAGCGGGGCGAGGGTCGTCAGACCGGCGCCATTTGCGACGAGGCCCGCGAGCGCCGAGCCGAACGCCATCGCGAACAGTTGAATGGTGGTGATCGAGAGTGACGCGAGGTTCTCTTCGCCTGGCTGCGCGGCGGTAAACACCCGGGTGAGCAGATGCGGCCAGCCGATCCCGACACCCAGCCCGACGCTCGTGAGCGCCGCGCACAAGGCGAGCGTGCCAGCCGAGCCGTCGAACAACCCGGCGATAGGCATCAGCCACGCGAGGGCGGCGAGTCCGAGTGCCGCGACCAGCGGACCGGCGCGGCTCAGACGCTGCGCTACGGTGGCGGAGCGGCCCGCGCTGAACATCGAACCGACCGACCAGCCGGCTGCCATCAACGCTGTCAGATAACCGGCGGCCAGCGGCGAACGTCCGTGGATCGTCTGCAGGAAATACGGCACGAAGATTTCACTCGTCACGCCGATACCGAGCAGACTCATGCAGGCGTAGATGCTGCCGATTCGCGTGCGAATCGAGAACGAGCCGCTCGGCAGCAGGCGCAGGGCGGCGCCGCTGCGTTCGAGTCTGGCGAGCAGCCATACGAGCCCCAGGCCGGCGATGACGCCGAGTGCGTTCCAGCGCATGTCTTCGGTCAGGGCGGCGAGGGAAATCACCAGAACCGAAGCGCCAAGCAGGCTGACCTTCAGCAACGGGATCGGCTGCGCCGCCGCGTCGCCATGGGTGCGTTTGTCGTCGACCTCGCGATGCACGATCACGGCGAGCAGCAGCACAACCGGCAGCAATACCCAGAATGCCAGGCGCCAATCGCCGAGCTGCGCGAAGATGCCGCCGACCGCTGGACCGCACAAGGTCGCCACGCCCCACATACCTGAGACCAGCCCCATTGCTCGCGGCCACAGGCGTTCTTCGAACACCACGCGAATCAGCGCATAACTGAGGGCGAGCAGAATGCCGCCACCGAGACCTTGCAGCGTGCGGCCGGCGAGCATCCAGGGCATTGACGGTGCAATCGCGCACACCACGGTGCCCAACGCGAACACCGCCAGCGCGCAAAAGTATGCGGAGCGTGCGCCGAGCACCGCGAGCAGGCGCACCGACAACACCGAACCCAGAATTGACGCGACCACGAACAGCGTGGTGTTCCACGCGTACAGTTCGAGCCCGCCGATGTCATGCACGACCGAAGGCAGGATCGTGGTCGCCACGTACACATTGGTGGCATGCAGCGCGACGCCGCCGGCGAGACCGAGCGCCTTCCAGCCGTTACTGCCGCTGAGCAGATCGCCCCAGGCCGGCACATCCGATTGCAGATTTTTCATATCATGGACAGCCGTGCGGGGCTGGCTTATTATGCAAGTATTGGCTTGGATAATAATGTGCTCCGATGAGATATGCAAATGAAAGCTTGGAAAATTCGACGGTGAACGCGCAGGCCGTGCCAACGTCCGCACCGGTGGATCGCATCCTGAATCTGTTGAAGACGCAGGGGCCTTTGTCGACGGCGTCGATCGCGAGCGAACTCGGCATCACCGTCGAAGCTGCACGGCAGCAGATCCAGAAGCTGCTGCCGTACGGCCTGATCGAAGGGCGCCAGGCGTCGCAGGCGGGGCCGGGGCGGCCGAGTCAAAGCTGGGGTTTGACGGAAGCGGGCAACGCGCGCTTTCCGGACACGCATTCGCAATTGACTGTGCAATTGCTCGGTTCGATCCGCCAGTTATTCGGCGAAGACGGGCTCGACAAATTGATCGATCAGCGCGCAATAGAAACGCGCGCGAACTATCTCTCCGCGCTCAAGCCGATCAAGAGTCTCAAGGCGCGGCTCACGCGGCTGGCGGAGCTGCGCAGCGCCGACGGCTATATGGCCGAATTGCAAAAAGACGGACGCGACTGGCTGCTGCTCGAGAACCACTGTCCGATCTGCGCGGCAGCGCGCACCTGCCAGGGTTTTTGCCGCACGGAGTTGCAACTGTTCACGGAGATCGTCGGCGAGGAAGGCTCGATCGAGCGCGAGGAGCATGTGCTTTTTGGCGCGCGGCGCTGTGCTTATCGCGTGAGGGTCAAGAGCAGATAACGTTCGTGCGGCGAAGAATCGCTGACGTGAATCGTGCTGGGTCCGATCACGAATGGACGGCGGGGCACGATCGGTATATAACAACATGAAAGAATGGTTTTGTTTACCGATGCATTAAACGGAGAGATGTTTCATCATGACGCAAGACGTAACGCCTCAGCCTCCCCCGGGCGACCGGCCCGATCTGGAACACCTCGATGCGGCGCTCAGTCACGTGGATCAGCAGGTGTCGTCAGGCAGCATTGCTTCGGGTGCTGCAAAGGGCATTCTGTATAGCCTGATCGAAACGCTCGGCGCGTTCGTCGGCGATCCCGACCTGCCGGAGCACGCACGTTCGGGTTATCAGGGGCTGCTGGAAGCCGCTCGCGAATTGCGCGCCAAGCTGGAGCGCTGAAGGCGGCGTGATTCGGATCGCAGGCGCCGCGTCATTTCGGCGGCGCTTCACTCTGTGATAAAAAGGCGCATTGTTTATAACATTGCGCCTTTTTTATGCTTTCCTCGTCTGAAATCGCGTTGCTGGCGGTGGGCATTATCGTCGTACTGGTTACGCCGGGCCCAACCAATACGCTGCTCGCTGCGGCCGGGTTGCGCCAGGGCATGCAGCGCTCGTTGCCGCTGATCGCTACCGAACTGGCCGGCTATCTCGTGTCGATTTCAGTGTGGGGACATTTTCTCGCGCAAGCCGAACACGCGTTGCCGTGGTTGCCGTCGCTGCTGCGCGTGGCGGCCGGGGTGTACATCGCGTATCTCGCTGTTGATATGTGGCGCGCGGCGGTGGCTTTGCCCGAATCGGCCCACCAGGCGAGCGGCATGCGCACGCTGTTCGTGGCGACGTTGCTCAACCCGAAAGGCTTGTTGTTCGCCGGTACGATCTTCCCCGCCGTCGCGTTTGTCCATGTTTCCGCGTATGCCGTGGCGATGCTGATGTTCGCCTGCCTGCTGGTGCCGATTGCACTTGCATGGATCGCGTTTGGTGCGGCGCTTGGCAGCGGTAAGCTCAGTTGGCTGAATCCGGTGAAGATGCAGCGCGGCGCGTCGATTTTGCTCGGCGTGTTTTCGTTGTCGCTCGCGTGGGCGGCGCTGCATTGAGAGCGCGGATGGTCGAGCGCGGCTGTTGCGCGGTTACGCTTCCATCCTGCTGTCCGCGCTTAACGCTTCAAGCCATTCCGGCGGCGCCGAGGCAATTTCCAGTTGCGGTGTGCCGTGCCAGTCCGCGCAGCGTTGCAGAGCCCGGCGCAGATCGCCCGCAAGCCTCGCGCTGAATCGCACGCCGGGTTCGATGTGCAGCGATTTCAGTTCGAACACGCCGTTGGTCCGATGCGCTTTCGCATCCACGCGGCCGACCAGGCGCCCCCGGCTCAAAAGCGGCAACACGAAGTAGCCGTATTTGCGCTTTGCCGCCGGTGTGTAGCATTCGATCGCATAGTCGAAATCGAAGAGCGCGGCGGCGCGCTTGCGGTCCCACACCACCGGATCGAAGGGTGACAGCACCGTGGTGACGGTTGACGCGAGCCTGCCGGTCGCCGCGTCGTCGATCATCGGCGCGAATTCATGATGGACGAAGGTGTCCTGCTTCCAGCCCTCCACTTGCACCGGAATCAACTCTCCCTGGTCGGCGAGTGCTCGCAGTTCGTCGCGATAGGGGCGGCGCGGCAGCCGGTAATAATCCGCGACCCAATCGGCACGTACGACGCCGAGCGCGCGGCAGGTGCGGCGTAATGCTTCCGCAGTGACGGTTTCTCGCGGCGGCAGGTCGCGCGCATCGTCCCAATCTGGTAATACGCGTTCGGTCAGATCGTAGACGCGATGAAAATTGCGCCGCTCGGCCACCATCAGTTGCCCAATCGCGAACAGCACTTCCAGATGGCGTTTCTCCGGCTTCCAGTCCCACCAGCCGTTGCTCTTGCCTGCCTCGCGGACGAAGTCCGCTGAACGCACCGGGCCCGTCGCACGAATATGCGCCAGCAGTTTATCGATGTCCTTGCGATGCTTCTTGTGCCACTCGGCGGCGTACTTCCAGCCCATGTCGCTCGGGTCGAGCATGCGGTGACGCAGCAGGCCGTAGTCTTCGGTCGGCACGAAACAGGCTTCATGCGACCAGTATTCGAACAGGTTGCCTTCGGCGAGATGTTCGTCGAGCCATTGCTGCGGATACGCGCCGAGCCGGCTGAACAGCACGAGATACGGACTGCGCGCGACCACGTGGATCGTGTCGATCTGCAATTGCGCCATGCGGCGGATGGCGTCGAGCACGTCAACCTTGACGGCTTTGCGGCGCGGCGGTGTCAGCAAACCTTGCGCGGCCAGATGCAGGGTGCGCGCGGCGGATAGAGGAAGAGTCTTCACGTGAGCGTCGGTCACAGACTTGAGCTACGGACTTGAGTCACGAGTTTCGGTCACCCGTGACGGCGATGGGAACGGACGCGAGGTCCGGCCAGGATCAGCAGCCGCTACTGTAGCGCGATTACGGAAGGCGGATCGGCGTGCGGCACGACCGGCGCATGGCGTGATGCAAGGCAACGCGGCCGACCGGACATGGCCGATCTCACCGATGGTGCCGATCCCAGCCGCGGTGGCGGCCATGGTCATGGTGCCCACGATACCCGCGGTAGTAATCGCCCCGATACCCATAGCCGTACGCCGGCCGCACCGGCGCATAAACCACCGGCGGCGGCGCATACACAGGTGGGGGTGCATAAACCACTGGCGGCTGGGCGTACACGGGGCCCGGCGTGTTGACGAACACGCCGACGTCCACCCGCGCCAGGGAAGAGGTCGAGGCGCAGGCGGCGGCAAGGCCGAAGGCGGCGAAAAAGATCGCGCGTTGGATCATGCTTGTCTCCTGTTCCGAAAGAGTCAGCCATTCACTGTCGAATGGCTGACGATGATCTTACGGAACAGAAAGCAAAGCAGGTGCAACCAGTTGAAGGCGTGTGTAACAGCAGATTACCCGGCGGCCCGCCGGGTCTGCGCGTCTTCCAGCAAGGGGCTCAAGCCCCCAATGCGACCGCTTCTCCCGCCGACACGGCCAGCAGTTGATGGATCTGCGCG
The DNA here is from genome assembly GCF_009455635.1 of Paraburkholderia agricolaris. Classification (NCBI taxonomy): domain Bacteria; kingdom Pseudomonadati; phylum Pseudomonadota; class Betaproteobacteria; order Burkholderiales; family Burkholderiaceae; genus Paraburkholderia; species Paraburkholderia agricolaris. Next base: position 3,837,884 of record NZ_QPER01000002.1, on the reverse strand, counting down.
ACAACCGCCGCACCTTCGCCGACCGCCGCCGCGACGCGTTTCGTCGAGCCGGCGCGCGCGTCGCCGATCGCATAGACGCCATCGACGGTAGTCGCGAGATCGCACACGGATGCACCGTCCACGCTGGTGCCGGTTAGCACGAAGCCCTTGTCGTCCAGCGCCACGCCGCAGGTGCGCAGCCAGTCGGTATTCGGGTCCGCGCCGGTGAAAAGGAACAGATGCCGCGTATCGAAGCTTTCGGTGCCGTCCGGCAGCGGCTTCTTCAAGACGACCGACGCGAGGCCGATTTCGTCCGCTTCAAGCCGGCCAATTTCCGAGTTCGGGTGCACGAACACATTCGGCAGAGAGCGAATCCGGTCGATCAGATAGCGCGACATGGTGGCTTCAAAGCCGCTGCGGCGGATCAGCACGTGAACCTTGGCCGCGTGTGTCGCCAGATAGACGATCGCCTGGCCCGCCGAGTTGCCGCCACCCACCAGTACGATCTCCTGGCGCTTGCACAGCTTGGCTTCGACCGGCGACGCCCAGTAATAGACGCCGCGCCCATCGAAGCGGTCGAGCCCTTCCAGCGCCGGGCGCCGATAGACCGCGCCGCTCGCGATCACGATCGCGCGGGAGGTGATCTGGCCGCCGCACTTGAGCTCCAGCCGGTACGGCGACTCCCCGCAATGCAGCGCTTTCACGTGGACCGGAATCGCGACGTGTGCGCCGAATTTCTGCGCCTGCACGAAGGCGCGGCCGGCCAGCGCCTGGCCGGAAATACCAGTCGGAAAGCCGAGATAGTTTTCGATCCGCGAACTGGCGCCGGCCTGGCCGCCTGGGGCGCGGCTGTCGAGCACGATGACCGAGAGGCCTTCGGAGGCCGCGTACACGGCCGTCGCAAGGCCCGCCGGCCCCGCGCCGACGATCGCGACGTCGTATACATGCGAATCGTCGAGATCGGGCAGCAAGCCGAGGCAGGTGGCGAGTTCCGGCATGCTGGGGTGACGCAGCACCGAGCCGTCCGGGCAGATCACCAGCGGCATGTCTTCCTTCTGCGCGGCGAATTGCTCGATCAGACGCAGTGCGTCTTCGTCGCGTTCGTCGATGACCGAGTGAGGGTGACCGTTGCGCGACAGGAAGCCTTGCAACATCACAAGCCTCGAGTCCCGGCTATTGCCGATCAGGATCGGACCGCCCGCACCTTTTTCGATCAGCGACACGCGCCGCAGGATCAGCGCGCGCATGATGCGCTCGCCAAGTTCGGCCTCGGCGACGATCAACGCGCGCAGCTTGACCGGCGGAATCAGCAGCGCGTCGACCGCGTCGACAGCCATGCCGTTCACAAGTGCGGGTCGCCCCGACAGTTGACCGACTTCAGCGAGAAAGTGCCCCGCGCCGTGTTCCGCAATCACGACCTCGCGCCCAATGCCGTCGCGCTGATAAATTTTGACGTGTCCTTTCAACACCACGAACATGCCGGGACCAGTATGGCCGGTTTCGAACAGCAGCTCACCGGCTTCCCAGTGGCCCACTTCGCCGAACCGGCGCAGACGGTCGATTTCCGTGCACGTGAGTTCGGGGAACATCTGATGCATGCGCGTCGAGAGCGACGAAAACGGCGCGTCGGCGACGACGGCTTGTTGCCCTTCAGCTTCTTGAGTCGACAGCATTGAACCGCTCCTTCTGTGTTCATCCGGATTGATCGGCACGGGGGGCGAAGCGGCGCGGGCGCGCGAGGGCGCCGGTATGAATGCGCTGCTGCGCTACACGGCCTTTGGCGCGATATCGTCGACCGCCACGTCGGGCGGTGCCATGCCGGGCAGCGCGTCCACCGCTCTGCCCGAGTCGCGCCAGGCTTCCATGCCGCCGCGCAACGGCAGCACGTCGGCGAAGCCGGCTTCGTTCATCTGTTTGGCCATCCATGCCGCGGATATTTCGTTTGGGCACGAACAGTAAATCACCACCTTCTGATCGTGCGGGTACGTCGCGACGATCTCGTCGAGCTGCCGCTCGTCGGCAAATTGCGAACCCGGAATCACGAACGGATCGAGTGCGCGCTTTTCCTGCGAGCGGATGTCGAACAGTATCGGCGTTTTGCCGGCCGCGACCAGCTTGCCCAGTTCGTCGACTTCGATGCGCTGGGTCGCCAGCTTGGCGATCAACTGGCGCCGGCGGATCCAACGGTAGGCGGCATACAGCAGCAGCAACGCGACGGCCACCAGCGCGGCGGTGCGGCCGAGCCGTCCGGCCATGGTGAACAGCATGTCGATCTGCTTGGCGAACAACGCGCCGATGATCAAGCCGGTGCCCGACCACAAAGCTGCGCCGATACCGTCATAAGTGAGAAACGTGCGGTAGCGCGCGCCCATGGCGCCGGCCATCGGAATCGACACGATCGAGAGGCCCGGCACGAACTTCGCCACGGTCAGCACGCGCACGCCCCAGCGGCCGAAGAAGCGTTCGGTCTTTTTTACACAGGTGTCGCGCGATAGGGAAAGACGGCAGATCGCTTTCAGCGTGTTGCCGCCGTACATACGGCCGGCGAGATACCAGGCGCTGTCGCCGATCAGCGTGGCGAATATCGACAACACGAGGACCGGCATCAGTTGCGTACCCACTGAGCCGGGATGCATGGCTGCCATCGCCCCGAACAGCACGAGCGACGGCATCGCCGGCACCGGCAGCCCGAGCGAGGCCGCCAGCACGTTCGCGAAGACGAGCGCCGGTCCATATTGCTCGACGAGATCATGTAGCATCGGCTTACATCCGCAGCCCTTTCGAGCACGGCGCTGGTAGGAAAGGCAAGGGAGAATGTAAAGATTATGGACGCATTTTCAAGACGTGCAAACGCTCGGCAAACAGGCCGCTATCTGGCGCTTGAAAGCCGGGCCGCAACCGGCCTGGCCGACTAAAAATGCGGATTAACTGCGCGAATCGAATAAAACGGAATTGATTGAAGCATACGCCATCCGTGAGCGGCGAATAATGCGCTACGGACGCCCGTAGGGCGTCCCGCAGTTCACAAACCAGGCTTGGCGGTGCAGAGGCCGCGTAAGGCATTTATTGCACGTGACAGGCGCAATGCCGAACGCGACAGCTTTACTGGCGATGATTGTGCTGTTCGCCCGGCAACTCCGCGCCGTGCGCGCGAATGGCCGCAATCAGTTCGGCAGGCGTGATTTCGTAGCGCACTTCGCGGTGAATGCCTGGCTTGCGCTCATCGACCTCGATCAGAAGAATGCCTTTGCCGTCTTCTGTCGATTCGAGGCGCAGCGAGCGGAGTTCGCGCGCCGTTGCGTCGTCGTATTCGGTGAGCAGGGCCATTGACCCGGAGGACCCGGTAGTGCGCATCGAGGTTGTCCTTGTTCCGTTGTTGATCGAACCATTGTAAGGGCAGGCCGGCGCGCCGTCTGTCGCGCCGCGCTCACATCTGGGAGTCTGCCCTTCCACCTATCTGCCTGCCTGCCGGGCGCCGCGCTGTGCTGGCCAATAGCTGGCGGGGCCCGCTGGGCAACGCGGACCGTGACGGCCGCCCGATCGTGGGCCGCCCGATCGTGAACAGCCAGTTTAACGCGACTCCCCGCCGCGACGGTTTCATTTTTCGTGCCCCGTGGCGGTGCAACCCTTCTCCTTGGCTGTCATGGTGCTGACGCGCGCTTCGGTTAAGACCGGGCGCCGCACCGGAAACAACGCGCAAAAAAAAGCCCGTCCCTGGAGGGGCGGGCTGCTAAACGCCGTTGTTACTCGGGTCAGCGTGTCCTTACAACCAACTGAGCGCTGACGCTGTCATCGTGCTGCGCCAATTCTGTGCTGTCGAGGTGGGAGTAACGCCGATCCGTCAGATTAAAGTCGCTTCTTCCTGCCGGGCTTCGGGCGCCATTGCGTGCGCTGTGTCGTGCCTGAATCCGGGCGCCGGCTTAGGTGTCACATGCAGCGCCGCATGGTGCGCGGGCACCGGTTGCGCGGCACGCGGCGCGGGCGTTGCATCGGCGACCGTGAACAGGCGCACTGCTTCGTCCAGCACGTCGGCCTGCTCCGCGAGACGTTGCGCCGTGGCGGCCGCCTGTTCGACCAGTGCGGCGTTCTGCTGCGTGGCGCCGTCCAGATGCGAGACCGCCTGGTTGACCTGGCGAATCCCCTCGGCCTGCTCGCTGCTCGCATTCGCCACGTCGACGATGATCGACGACACGCGGCTCACTGCCTCATCGATCACGCGCATCTGCGAGGTGGTGCGGGCAACCAGTTCCGTGCCGAGCGCCACTTCGGTCGCGCTCGCCTCGACTACCGTCTTGATTTCCTTCGACGACGCCGCGCACCGTTGCGCCAGCATCCGCACTTCGCCCGCGACGACCGCGAACGAGCGGCCCGCTTCGCCCGCGCGGGCTGCTTCGACAGCGGCATTCAGCGCAAGAATGTTGGTCTGGAACGCGATGCCGTCGATCACCCCGGTGATGTCGGCAATGCGTTTCGATGCCGCCGTGATACCGGCCATGGTCTGCTCGACCTGACCCGCGATCTTGCCGCCGACGGCCGCCGCCGCTTGCGCGTCTTTCGCCAGATCGAGCGCGCGCACGCTGGCATCGGCGTTGGCTTGCACGGTGGTGGTCAGTTGTTCCATGGTGGCCGCCGTCTCTTCGAGCGACGCCGCCTGCAATTCGGTGCGGCGCGCGAGGTCGACATTGCCGCTGGAGATTTCACGCGCATTGTCGAGCATGCCGGTGATCTGCGCGCGCACGTCGTAGACGATCGCCGCAAGATTTGCCTTCAACTGATTCAACGCCTGCAGCACGTCGCCGAGATCGTCGTGACGCGCGATCACCAGATCGGCGGTCAGGTCGCCCGCGGCGAGGCGGGTCGCGAAACCGGACATGTCGCGAATCGGTTCGGCGAGTTGCCGTGTCAGCATCCGCCATGACAGCAGGCTGAACGCGGCGGTGACGCCGAACGCAATCCAGAACGGCACGGGCGGCGTGCCTCCCCATGCAGCGAGGCCGGTCAGCAACAAAGCCAGCGGCGTGATCGCATAGCCGACCGCCGCACGCGTCGCGACCGGCAGGCGCATCAGCGATTGCACACGGCCGAGCACCCCCGTGCGCACGACCACGCCGCGATGCAGCTTGAACGCGCGCGACGCGCCGGTGCGGATGCGCGCGTACAGGGCTTCGGCGGCGCGCACCGCGTCGCGTTCCGGTTTCACACGCACGCTCAGATAGCCGACCACGGTGCCTTTTTCGACCACCGGCGTGACGTTCGCGTGCACCCAGTAGTGGTCGCCATTCTTGCGGCGGTTCTTGACCAGCGCGGTCCACGGGCGGCCGTCGCGGATCGTCGCCCACATGTCGGCGAAGGCTTCGCGTGGCATGTCGGGATGACGGATCAGATTGTGCGGCTGGCCAATCAGTTCTTCGCGCGTGTAGCCCGAGACGGCGATGAAGGCCGGGTTGCAATACTGGATGCGGCCGGTCAGATCGGTCGCGGAAACAAGCATCTGTGACGAAGGGAATTCGTACTCTTGCCCGGTGACAGGCTGATTGTTGCGCATGGCTTTCCTTGCAGGTGCGGACGCGCGTCCGCACGGTCCTTACATCTATGCAAGGAATAACGGCATTAACCCCGTGGGCTTGAGGGTTTCCCAGTAAACCACTCAGGTTTATCGCCCGCTGTGCCGTTATCGCAAGGTTATCTTCATGCGCGTTGCGTCGTCGGCGGAACGGGTGCCAGATGCGTTTCCCGGGCCCTTCAAAAGCGTTACACTGCGCCGGACAAGGCCTGCAGACGTATTTCGTTGCCCCCGATACCCGCAGTGGTCTGCCTGCGCGAATCCGCTATTCAAGCGACCCGATGCAGAAGATCCTCGACCGGACTCAGGAGTCACTGGCCCACGCGTTTGCTTCGCTCGCGCAAAGCGCGAAGCGTCAACAGCGCCTGTATCTCGCGACGATCGGATCGTTGATGCTGATCGTGGTGATATTCACGTTGCTCCTGGCCGTGCTCGCCGCGGCCAAACAACTGGATTACCGGCGCGCCTTCGCCACGCAGAATGCCGCCGATATCACCGCGCTGCTGCATCGTGAGCAGGCTTTCTTGCGACGCGCAGAGCTGACGCTGGCTTACTACGGCACGTTCGAAGGTAAGTTGCCGTTACCCGAGGGCATGGTGGAATCGGTGCAGAAAACGGGAGCGGCACGCAGCCTCGTGGAGATGGGCGGCGCGCATGTCGATCTGCTGGTCGGCGATGCGACCCGGGCGGCCTGGGGGCCGCAGTTGAATGTCAAACTCTCGCGCCTGTATCAGACCGGGGTGTCGACGCTGGCGACCGAGCAGGCCTTCGCGTTGCGCCAGCGTGCCATGCTGGTCGGACTGAACGAAGACTACGCGGTCATGCTTCCCGCAGTCGACGCGCCGGGTGCCGCATCCGGCACCGATGCGCTGTTGCCGCAACCGGAAACCATCGGCACGCTGCGCGACTCGATCGAGCGCCAGTTGCAGGCTCAAACCGGCAAGCGCGTGCCAGGCAAAGGCGAGCTTATCTGGCTCGGTCCCTATCGTGAACCGTTGCAGGGCATAGCGGTGATCGCCGCCGTGAGCGCCTACTATGACGGCGACACACCGGTCGCGCTCATCACGACGAGTATCCCTGTTAGCGGATTACCGGACTATTTCACCCGTCCGGCGGCCGAGGGGACGCTGCTGCTCATGAGGCCGGATCGACGCGTGATTGTGTCGTCGCCGCCGGTCGATGCGGGCACGTCGCAAATGCTGCGGGACATCGTTGTCGACATGCCCTCCGACGGCTATCGCTACACGCGCGAGGGCGCTGTGCTGGCCGAGCCGCTCACGCCGGAATTCGGCTCAATGGTGGGTTTTCTGCCGTGGCGGGCGTTAGTCTGGGCGCTGCGCTGGCAACTGGCGGCACTTGCCGGTCTTGCCCTTCTCGTATTGGGATCCATCGCGCTAACCGCCCGTCTATGGGGGCTGCGTCTGTTACAGAAGACGTACGCCGAAACCACCCGTGCGCTGGAAAGCGAAACCATCAATCACATTCTCGTCAGCGCGACGCCGATTGGTTTATGCATCGTTCGGCAAAGCGATTTTTCAATTCTCACCGCCAATGCGCTGGCCGGCGAGTTGCTGCATATCGAACCGGGCAGCAACCGCTTGCCGCCGCATATCGTCGGCGAGTTCTCGGCGCAGGCGCCGGACAAGCCTTCCGTGATGGCGTTTGCAAAGGTCGCCGCTTTCGTCGCGCCGGCGCGATCCTCGCCACCCGCTGCGCATTTATCGCAGCCGGCAGCGCAACCGCAACTGCAGCCGCAGGCACAACCGCCGGCGGACGAGAGCGAAGCGCCGCCCGCGCAGTTTCTGCAATTCACTTACGCTGCCGCGCGTTATGCCGGCGAAGACGTCCTGTTCTGTGCGATTCTCGACGTGACCGCGCAGCATGCGCTTGAACAGCAACTGCGGCTCGCGCAGCAGCACTCCGAGAGCATGATGCGGGCGCGTTCGAATTTCTTCGCGTCGATGAGCCACGAAATCCGTACGCCGTTGAATGCGCTGCTCGGCAATCTCGAACTGTTCGCGCGGACCCCGGGTCTCGAAGCGCACACGCAACGGCTCGCCACGCTGGAGGTGGCGGCCGGTGCGCTGCGCGGCATCGTCAACGATATTCTCGACTTTTCGAAGATCGACGCCGGTGAGATGAAACTCGTGAGCGAGTCGTTCAGGCCAATCGACGATCTGGAAAATATCGCGCTTTCCTACGCGCCGATGACAGGCGATCGCGCGATTCGCTTCTATTCGCATCTGTCGCCGACGCTTAACCAGGTCTTGCGCGGCGATCGCACGCGCATTGCGCAGATCGTCAACAACCTGTTGAGCAATGCGTTCAAGTTCACGTCGTGCGGCAAGATCACGTTGAGTGCCGAAGTGAAGGACGACCTCCAGGGCCGCCCGATTTTGATCTGCCGGGTCTGCGATTCGGGCATCGGCATGGACCAGACGCTGGTGGCGCGCATTTTCAATCCGTTCGAGCAGGGCGAAGCGAGCACCTCGAGCCGCTATGGCGGCACCGGCCTCGGCTTGTCGATCTGCGCGCGGCTGTGCGAACTGATGGGCGGCCATATTTCGGTCGAGAGCGTGCTGGGTGTCGGCAGCGCGTTCAGCGTTTCGATCCCGCTCGCACCGCCTCCGGATGAGTTGCGCGAGCCGGTCGTCGAACCGGCTCACCGGGGCAATGTGCTGGTGGTGTCGCAGGAACGCGAGTCAGGGAAGATCATCGACAGCGGCCTGCATCGGGTAGGGTGGACGGTTCACACGGTCGGGTCGATGCGCAACGCACAAGCATGGTTGCGTGTGAACCGGCCGGAGGTGATGGTGGTCACCGGCGAATACGATCTCGACGCGATTGCATCGTTGCGTGCGGCGCATCCGGCAGGCGTGGTGTGGATCACCCGCACCGGACCTCATCGTCCGGTTTCGCGTGGCGACGGCGTGCTCGAAGTGACGGAGTTCAGCCACAAGGCGATTCTGGCTGCGGTCGATCTGGCCGCCACGGGGGCTGACGAGACCGCGGCGGCGCGGCTGCCGGCTCCCGCCGCATTGCCGCTTTCCGAAGCCAATCCGGCCTTGCAAGGCTTGACGGTGCTGGTCGCCGAAGACAATCCGCTGATCCAGACTTTGATCGTCGAGCAACTCGATGCGCTGGGCTGCCTGCCGACGATTGCCGGCGACGGACGCCAGGCGCTGGCGGCATTCGAGCAAGGGAATTTCGAAGTGGTGCTGACCGATATTCACATGCCGGTCATGGATGGATACGGGTTGCTGGCGGCATTGCGCAAAGCGCACGCGGACTTGCCGGTGCTGGCTTTTAGCGCGGTAACCGACAGTCAGCAGGAAGAGGGCTGGCGCGAGCGAGGCTTTAGCGGGTATGTCGCGAAACCGGCGTCGCTGGACGAGTTGGGGGCGGCGCTGCACGCTGCGGCATCCGCACGAGTTGCGCCGGCGGCTGCGATCCCGACTGCGGCTGGCTCAGCCGCCGCCCCAGTGAACACGCTTAGCGCGGACGACAAGTCGCGTTACATGGCCATGCTCAAAGAGCATCTTCAAAACGATCTGCCAAGGCTGCTGGCGATCGTCGAAGAGGAGGACCGGGAAGCCTTGGGCGGCTGGGCGCATAGCGCGGCCGGCGGGTTCCTCGTGGTGCAGGAGCAGCGATTCGCACAGCAGTGCCGCGAACTGCAACGGCTATGCGAGAACGGCGAACGTTGGACAACCGAGATGGACGAACGCTCGATCTCGCTGCATGAGGCGATATGCGATCACTTCGGATTGGACGAAGCGTCGATGCACTGACGCCTCAGGCGGTCACACCAGCCCGGTCATGTAATACACCGCGATCACGAAGAAAACCGCCAGCGTCTTGATTACCGTCACGGCGAAGATATCGCGGTACGACTGGCGGTGCGTGAGCCCGGTCACCGCCAGCAGTGTGATCACGGCGCCGTTATGCGGCAGCGTGTCCATGCCGCCGCTCGCCATGGCGACGACCCGGTGCAACACTTCCATTGGGATATGCGCCGCTTCCGCGCCCTTGATGAACGTGTCGGACATGGCCGCGAGCGCGATGCTCATGCCGCCCGATGCCGAACCCGTGATACCCGCCAGCGAGCTTACCGAAACGGCGGCATTGACGAGCGGATTCGGAATGCTCTTCAGCGCGTCGCTCACTACCAGGAAGCCCGGCAAGGCCGCGATCACGCCGCCGAAACCATACTCCGAAGCGGTATTCAACGAAGCCAGCAACGCGCCCGCCACCGCAGCCTTGGTGCCGATCGCAAAGCGCTCGCGCACGCGGCCGAACGCCGTTACCACAACCATCACGATACCGAGCAACAGCGCGCCTTCAACGGCCCAGATCGCGACGACGCTTTTGATCGTTGTCGTGACCGGTGCATGGATACCCGGCAGGATGTCCGGTGCGACGGTGTACGACGCGCCGTACCAGTTCGGAATCCAGCGAGTCAGCAGGAAGTTCGCTACGCCGACCAGCACCAGCGGCGCGACCGCGAGCAGCGGATGCGGCAATTGCTTCGATTCGACGCGTTCCGGTTCGTTGACGAGATCCGTGCCGTAGCCTTCGCCGGTCGCCATTGCCGCGCGGCGGCGCCATTCCAGATAGGTGAGGCCGACCACGATGATGAACAGCGAGCCGATCACGCCAAGCGCGGGCGCGGCCCAGGAGGTGGTTTTGAAGAAGGTGGTCGGGATGATGTTCTGGATCTGCGGCGTGCCCGGCAGCGAATCCATTGTGAACGAGAACGCGCCGAGCGCGATCGCGCCGGGCATCAGGCGTTTCGGAATATTGCTCTGGCGGTACAACTCGGCCGCGAACGGATATACGGCGAACACCACCACGAACAGCGAGACGCCGCCATAGGTGAGCAAGGCGCACACCGCGACGATCACCGCATTGGCGCGCGAGCGGCCAATATAGCGGATGGCCGCGGCCACGATCGACTCCGAGAAACCAGACAGTTCGATGACCTTGCCGAACACCGCGCCCAGCAGAAACACGGGGAAGTAAAGCTTCACGAAACCGACCATCTTCTCCATGAAGATGCCGGAGAACACGGGGGCGACGGCGCCCGGATCGGTGAGCAGCACTGCCCCGAGCGCGGCGATCGGCGCAAACAGAATGACGCTGTAGCCGCGATACGCGGCAAACATCAGAAACGCCAGCGCGGCGAGGACGATAACAAAGGACATTGAGTCTCCGAAGCTTGGTTGTTCTACGTGTACGCCGTCCCGATGAGAGCGACGGCCCGGCGCCCGCAAATGCAGATTCCATGCCACATGCGCTGCAGCGGCCTGCCCGTTGATTCCACAGGCGAAGTTCGAAACGTGATGCGGCCGATTGTACCCAAACGTCTCTAAATCGGGACGCAAATCATCCGAGCGTACGTTGAATTGAGGTTAAACCCTTATTGGGTAGGCTTGCTGGCGATCTCGCCGATGAGATAAGCTGTCTACGATATGAGACAAGCATAATTAAAACGATAGCCGGAGACAGCGACACCATGATGAACGACTGGGCGGGCCTTCCTGCCACTTACGGCGACGTACTCCGCCGGGCGATGGAATCGCTCTTCCGGACGTTCGAAAATTTCAGTGAAGGCACGTTCATTGTCGACGCCGAGGCGCGCGTCGTCTGGATCAACAAGCGCTACGCGGCGCGCTTCGGTTTTTCGGACCCGCAGCAGGCGATCGGCCGGGATTGCGAGGAAGTGATTCCCAACAGTCTGATGCGCGAGGTCGTGAATACCGGCAAACCGATTCTGCTCGACATCCTCGAAACAGACCGCGAGCCGCTGGTGGTGACGCGGCTGCCGCTGAAAGACGACGCCGGTGAAACGGTAGGCGCGGTGGGTTTCGCGCTGTTCGACGAACTGAAGGCGCTCACGCCACTGTTTTCCCACTATTCCCGCGTGCAGGACGAGTTGATCGCGACGCGTCAGTCGCTCGCGCAGGCAAGGCGGGCGAAATACACGTTCGGCAGTTTTGTCGGCACGAGCGCGGCGAGTCTCGAGGTCAAGCGCCAGGCGCGCCGCGCCGCGCAACTCGAGTCGCCCGTACTGTTGCTCGGCGAAACCGGCACCGGTAAGGAACTGCTGGCGCATGCCATTCACGGCGGGTCGGCGCGGGCGAATCAGCCGCTCGTGACGGTCAACGTGGCGGCGATTCCGGACACTTTGCTCGAAGTCGAATTCTTCGGCGCCGCGCCCGGCGCCTATACCGGCGCGGACCGGAAAGGGCGGGTCGGCAAATTCGAGCTCGCGAACGGCGGCACGCTGTTTCTCGACGAAATCGGCGACATGCCGCTGCCTTTGCAGGGCAAGCTGTTGCGCGTGCTGCAGGACAAGGAGTTCGAGCCGCTCGGCTCGAACCGGATCGTGCGCGCGGACGTGCGGATCATCGCCGCGACTTCTGCCGATTTGCCGGCGCTGGTCGCGGCGGGGCGTTTCCGCGCAGACCTGTTCTATCGGCTGAACGTGCTGACAATCCAGGCGCCGGCGCTTCGGGAGCGTTTGTCCGATATCGAAGCGCTTGCCTACGCCATGCTGGAGGACCTGTCGACACAGGCGCGCGGCGCCAGTCACTTTGAATTGCAGGACGATGCTCTGCAGCTGCTGTGTTCGTACGGCTGGCCCGGCAACGTGCGCGAGCTGCGCAATACGTTGGAAAGGGCTGTGATGCTGTCGGACAGCGAGCGAATCGATGCGCGTGCGCTGGCGCCGTTTATCGGTCCGTCACATGGCGGCCATCGTCCACAGGTATCTATGGTCCCTGAAGCGCACACTTCGGACCCAGCGGCAGGGTTGCCCGGAGCAACGTCTTGGAGCGACGCCATGGCCGCATTCGAAAAACGCTACCTGGGCGACGCCTTGCGCGCCAATGGCGGCCGCGTGATCGAGACGGCCATGCAGATCGGCATGGGCCGCGCGACGCTCTATAAGAAGATTGCGGCATACGGTATCGAGGTGTGAGAAAGTCCGGCGTCATCGAATGACGCAGCGCAATGGCCGCGTGGCACAATCGCGTGATCGAAAAACAAGACGTGATCGGGGTTTCAAATGAAACACAGCCTTTCCCTTTTCGCGCGCCGGGCCTGTGCGGCGCTGGCGCTTCCCGCAATCGCTATTCTGGGTGGTTGCAGCAGCAGCGCGCCGCTGTTTCTATCCGACGGCCGCCCGACTACGCTGGTCCAATGTCCAGTCGGCTCCGACTCCTGCTCGCAACAGGCAAACGCGGCTTGTGGCGGTGCTTTCGACGTCGTGCGCCAATCCAGCGATAACGGCACGCTGAGTCTGATATACGCCTGTCGCGCAAAATAACGTTACGCCAGCCAACAGCTGGCATAACACGAGTGACAGTTTCCTTTCTTTATCCCCGTCGCGAGCCGTGACGGCGGGCATCTCCCTCTCAGTGCAAATCTCCTTTTAGCGGCCGAACCCGGCCATACGGCCAGTTGACTTTGCCCAATACGCATATGGTCGTTATCAATACTGGGCTCCAATGCGCATTTCTGAAAACGGTTATCATGCGCGTTGCGTATTTATTGAACTGCTCCCAAGTAATTGCTTATATTGTCCATGCCGATCACAAAGCGCTCCGGGTTCTCCATTAAGCCGGGTCGGTGCGGCACCTAACGGAACGTGAAGATTCCGGGCAGTATCCTCGTCTGGCCGGCTCAGCGTTAAAACATATATGAAGATTTTGCCGAGTTACGGCAGGCCGGATTAACGGCGCAAGAAAGTTTTTCCGTTTGAGTGGCTGGATGATGTAATTGCGGCATGCTTTATGCTTTTTAAACGAGTCCAATGCGTAATTCCGGGGAAAACAATGAATCATCATCAACTCGAAAAAGATATCGAACATCTTGAGCATGTAATTTCACATATCTCTGCAGAAGACCGCATCCCCCTGTCCTATTGGCGCAACCGCATCGCTTTGGTGTCCGGGGCGGCCCTGGTGCCGGCGCAGGCCAGTCGCGTCAAACGGCTCGATGCAGCCCTGTCGGCATTGGAGGGGCGGAAAAAGGCGTGACCTCCCTCAGGAGGGAGGGTGACGTGTACCGTCTGATCGGGTAACGTTTCCTGAAAAATAAGGGAACGTAACACTTGGGATCAGGAGGAGCATGCAACCTGCAGGACTTTCAGCCGTCAGGCTGACGGCGCTTACGAACGCCATGCAAGGCTATGTGGAGCGCGACGAGGTGGCGGGCGTCGTTTCGCTGGTCTGGCGGCGCGGTGAAATCGGCTATTTCGAGCCGCTCGGCCTGCGTGACGAAGCGGCGCAATTGTCCATGGAGCGCGATACGCTGTTTCGTATCGCCTCGATGACCAAGCCGGTTACGAGCGCGGCGATCCTGATGCTGGTCGAAGAGGATCGCCTCGCACTCGATACACCGATTTCCTTGTGGTTGCCGGAGCTGGCGGCGCCGTCCGTGCTGCGCGACCCTACCGGCCCGCTCGACGAAACCGACCCAGCCAGAACGCCGCTTACCGTGCTCGATCTGCTCACGCATCGTGCCGGCTATGCCTATCACTTCACCGCCACCGGTCCGTTGGCCGAGGCTTACGCGGCGGCCTTCAACGGTATTGAAGCGCGCGGCGACGCGAACGCATGGTTAAAACGCATAGCCAGTTTGCCGTTGATGTTTCAACCCGGCTCGCGCTGGCACTACGGCATCGCGACCGACATTCTTGGCGTGCTGATCGAGCGAGTCAGCGGCATGCGGCTCGGTGATTTTTTCCGGACGCGGATCTTCGAACCGCTGGGCATGCGCGACACGGCGTTCTGGGTGCCCGACGCGCAGCTCGCGCGTTTGGCGACGGCTTATGGCGTCGCGCCGGGCACGCAGCGGCGCGTGATCGAAGACCATCCGTCGGCGAGCAGTTGGGCGAATCCTGACCGGTTCCAGAGCGGCGGCGGTGGCCTTGTCTCGACCGCGCAGGACTATCTGCAATTCGCGCAGCTATTGCTCGGGCGGGGGCGCGTCGGCTCGACGCGTTTGCTGTCGCATCGCTCGGTCGATCTGATGCGCTCGAATTTTCTGACCCGCGACCAGCGTCGTGTGCCGGCGTTCGGCCAGGTGATGTGGGCGGGACAGGGTTTTGGCCTCGGTCTGTCTATCGTCGACGATCCGGCGCAGCAGTTGCCGCTCGGCTATCGCTCGGCAGGTTCGTTCGGCTGGCCGGGGGCGTATGGCACCAGTTGGTTTGCCGATCCGGTGGAAAACCTGATCGGTATCATGCTGATTCAGCGGCGGGCTGTCGAACCCTTCCCGATGTCGCTCGATTTCGAACGCCGCGTGTACGATGCAATTGACGATTGAGTGCATTGGCCACGGCAGTTGAACCGGCCATCCTGAACCGCGGGTAACCGTGCCACCCGGCGCGAACGTACCTTATGTGGGCCGCCTGACGAGGGTCGCCTTGCGGGTCTCTCTATCCGGCACTTTTTTCGTCTGATAGTGTCCTCCAATCCCCCGCGGGACTTCCTTCGGGGCGGGGGACTTCTTCTGAGGCGTCCGCGCAGAGCGGTTCGTCAAATCGATCGGAGTACCCGCCATGGCCACATATAAGCAGTTGACCGCACAACTCGAAAAGCTCCATAAGGAAGTTGCCGCGGCACGCGAAAAAGAAATCGCGCAGGCGATCGCCGATATCAAGCAGAAGATTGTCGACTACGACCTGACTGCGGAAGAGCTGGGTTTTACCAGGAAGCATGCGGCAGCACGCAAGACCGCTTCGGTAGCCAAATACCGCAACCCGAAAACCGGCGAGACGTGGACCGGCCGAGGCCGTTCGCCTGGCTGGCTCGTGGGCAAGAATCGGGAGCGCTTTCTGATCGAAGGCTGAAGGTGTGCCGAGCGTCGCGCATGCGCGCGCAACGCGCCGGATTTTTCTGAAGTGAGCTTGCGTAGAGTTTTTCTTGCACCGCTGAGAGGGTCCCGAAAACGCTCACCTTTCGCTGGAGCCTGCAACGCGCAGCGCGGATTTCGCGCGCTGCCTCGTATCAGGATGGATTGTTTCGGTGAGCCTGGTTTTGTCGGATGACGCACCTTGCGGTGCGCTTATCCCAGCGGGCCGGCGTAACGGGCCGCCTTCCTCGAAACCCGCGCCGGCCTTTGCTGGCGGGCGTTCCCAGGCTATGCGAAGCATCGCGTGACGCGTCGTCTGGTTCCCCTGCTACCTTTTCCCCTGACGTTAGCCAGCCGCCGAACCTCACGCCATGAGTGCGTGAGCGGCTCGCGATGTCTTCACTTTTCATTCCGATTCGAGGTTCGCAATCGCGAGTCCCGAAAACCCTCACCTTTGCGCGTGTCCGGATGCGCGACGCGATGCGTCGCGTTATCGCCATGCAGGGTGCTCGGGCAAACCCGGAGATGAGTTCGCCTCATACCCCGGATCAAAACTCATCGATACATGGTCGCGAAGACCCGACAGCACAATGGGTCATCTACTCACCCCCGACGGAAAGACCATGAGCGTATCGACAGACAAGCAACTCTTTATCGGCGAAGGATTCGAAGGCCCAGGTGTCAACCTCGCGCACATCAACGTGCTCGTCGGCCCGCGCAACGGGCCTGCGGGTCAGGCTTTCGCCACCGCGTTGGCGACGCCTTCCGCGGGGCACGCGCCGTTCGTCGTGATCGCGAGACCAGGCGTGCCGACCAAGCCGCTCACGCTGTACGTGAACAAGGCGCAGATCGGCAGTGACTTCCACGGCAACGCGACGTGGGGCGCCTCGCAGGCCGGTATTGCGAAGGCGGTGGCGGAGTCGCTCGAGAACGGCACGCTGCCGCCCGAAGCGGAAAACGATTGGGTGGTGGTGTCGGCGAACTGGGTCAATCCGGCCACGGACAATCTCGACGCCGTTTTCGACAACAACTACCGTGCGTGCAAAAACGCGATCCTCGCGGCGATGAAGGGCCTGCCGCATCGCGATGAAGTGTTCGCCGCCGCGCGCGACGTATCGAATCCGTTCTACACACCCAAACAACGTTAATCACACGCAACGCGGTTCGCGCGCCGTGAGTGCCGCGCGACCGCCTGCGCAACTGGATGCGATCAGCAAGGAGACAAGCACGATGGAATACATTCGCCTCGGCCAATCGGGTCTGAAGGTTTCGCGTCTGTGCCTCGGCACGATGAACATGGGCACGCCGCAATGGAAGCCGTGGATTTTCGACGAGGCGCAAAGCGAGCCGATCGTGCGCCATGCGCTCGAAGCCGGCGTCAACTTTATCGACCTCGCTGATTTCTACTCGACCGGTGTTGGTGAAGAAGTGGTGGGCCGGATTCTGAAACGCATCGCACGCCGCGAGGAAATTGTTGTGACGACCAAGGTCGGCTACGACATGGGCACGTATCAGAACGCCGGTGGTCACTCGCGCAAACACGTCATGGACAGTATCGACGCTTCGCTCACGCGGCTCGGCATGGATTACGTCGATATCTACATGCTGCATTTCTTCGACGTGAATACGCCGGTCGAAGAAACCATGGGCGCGTTGAACGATATTGTCCGCGCCGGCAAGGCTCGCTATGTCGGCGTGTCGACGATGTACACGTGGCAGTTCGCCAGGATCATGCAGGTGTGCGAGCGCAACGGCTGGCACAAGCCGATCAACATGCAGTTGCAACTGAACCTCGCCTATCGCGAAGAAGAGCGCGAAATGATTCCGTACTGCCAGGATCAGGGCGTCGGCGTGTCGGTGTTCAGTCCGTTGGCGCGAGGTCTGCTGACCTGCGAGCCGAATTCGACGCGCAACCAGACTGACTTCTTCACCGCACAGATGTATGGCGATGTGGCTTCGCGTGAGATTGCCGCTTCGGTGGCGCGGGTGGCCGCGCGGCGCGGCGTGTCCGCTGCGCAGATCGCGCAGGCCTGGGTGCTGAATCACGGTGGTGTGGCGAGCATGCTGGTGGGCGCGGATACGCCGGCGCAATTCGATAGCGCGTTGGCCGCGTTGAGCACGAAGCTGTCCGACGACGAACTGTTCGAACTCGAGCGCAATTACACACCGTGCGATCTGATCAACGACTACACCGCCGGCAAACGCATCGCGCGTGAGCCACGGCTGGCGCAAGGCAGCTTCGTCGAAACCCTGGAGAAAGCGGCATGAATGAGTTTTTGCGGACTGGCCAATATATCGGTGGCGAATGGTACGAAAGTGCGACGCGGTATCCCGTCCTGAATCCGGCGACGGGTGACGTCATCGCTCAAGTGGCCAAGGGTGGTGCCGCGGAAACCACCCAGGCCATTGCCGCGGCCGAGCGCGCGCTTCCTGCATGGCGGAAACTTACAGCGAAAGAGCGCGGCGCCCGCGTCAAGCGATGGGGTGAGTTGATGCTCGAACACCGCGAGGCACTGGCCGAACTGCTGACGCTCGAGCAAGGCAAGCCGCTCGCGGAGGCGCGCGGAGAAGTTGGTTATGCGGCGAGTTTCTTCGAATGGTTCGCGGCAGAGGCGAAGCGCAGTTACGGCGACGTGATTCCGAGCCCGAATCCCAACGCGAAGATCATCGTGACGCGTGAACCGGTAGGCGTGGTCGCGGCGATTACGCCGTGGAATTTCCCGCTCGCCATGATTACGCGCAAGGCCGGACCGGCGCTCGCGGCGGGCTGCACAATGGTGCTCAAGCCGTCCGAGGAGACGCCGTTGTCGGCGTTCGCACTGGCGGTGCTCGCTGAGAAGGCCGGGATTCCGGCCGGCGTGTTCAACATCGTGTCCGGCGACGCGATCGAAATCGGCGGCGTGCTGACGGCGTCCGAGGTGGTGCGAAAATTGTCGTTCACCGGTTCGACACGCGTTGGCAAACTGCTGGCGAAGCAATCGGCGGACACGCTGAAGAAGCTGTCGCTGGAGTTGGGTGGTAACGCGCCGTTCATCGTATTCGACGATGCTGACCTCGACGCGGCCGTGCAAGGCGCGATGGCATCGAAATTCCGTAATACAGGGCAGACCTGCGTGTGCGTGAACCGCTTCTACGTGCAAGACGGCATTTACGACGCGTTCACGCAGGCGTTGACCGCGGCGGTGCGCAAGATGCGCGTCGGCAATGCGTTACAGGGCGACGTCGAGCAAGGTCCGCTGATCAATCAGGCGGCGCTGCGCAAGGTGGAAGCGCACGTCGCCGACGCGCTGCAGAAAGGCGCGACCGTGCTGACCGGCGGCAAGCCGCACGCGCTCGGCGGCACGTTCTACGAACCCACGGTATTGGCGAATGCATCTGCTTCGATGCTGATCGCGTCGGAAGAAACCTTCGGGCCGGTCGCGGCGTGTTTCCGGTTTCTCACGGAAGAGGAGGCGATCACGGCCGCCAACGACACCCCGTTCGGTCTCTCCGCCTATTTCTATACGCGCGATCTGGCTCGCGCATGGCGGGTCGGCGAAGCATTGGAAAGCGGCATGGTCGGCATCAACGAAGGCATCTTATCGACCGAAGTTGCGCCGTTCGGCGGCGTCAAGCAATCGGGCCTCGGGCGAGAAGGGTCGAAGTACGGTCTCGATGAATACACCGAACTGAAGTACATGATGATGGGCGGCCTGCGCGGCTAGCCCCGACTCAGGTGCTCATGTGTCCGCCGCGCGTGGCAGGGCCTGTGCGACGGGCATGCGCGGCCATTGCGGGTGAATGATGCTATGTCACCCGCGTAATGGCCGCCAACATAACGAAGGAGACACTGTGAGTAATCAGGATTCCCAGGTGGCCGCCATCGGTCTCGTTGCCACTCCGCCGCGCGCCGCGATACCCTCGGCGCACGCAGCTATTCCTCTCGACGACGTTCCGTTGAACGCGTTCCATATCAAGATCGCGGGTTTGACCTTTGGCGCGCATTTTACAGAGGGCTTTGCGCTGGGGACGATCGGCTATGCGCTCGCGTCGCTGAACCGGCAGATGCCGCTCGACGCTTTCTGGATGGGCATGATCGGCAGTTCCGCGCTGATGGGCATTTTTCTCGGCAGCCTTGTGTTTGGCTGGCTGTCGGATCGGCTCGGACGACAGAAGATCTTTCTGCTCAGCTTCCTGATCATCACCTTGGCGGCTTTCGCGCAGTTTTACGTACGCTCGCCTCTGGAGTTGTGTTTGCTGCGTGTGTTGATCGGCTTCGGGATGGGTGGCGACTTTGCCGTCGGACACGCGATTCTCGCTGAATTCTCGCCACGCAAGCATCGCGGCACCCTGCTGGGGTCATTCAGCGTGGTGTGGACGATCGGCTACGTGGCGGCCAACGTACTCGGCATGCATTACGCAGATGCCTCTCCGGACGCGTGGCGCTGGCTGCTCGCGTCGGCTGGCTTCCCGGCTTTGCTGGTGCTGATTCTGCGCATGGGCACCCCCGAGTCGCCGCGCTGGTTGCACGGCAAGGGACGCGTCGAGGAAGCCAAGGCGATTGTGCTGAAGCACTTCGGTGCGAACGTGACACTCGATGGCGCGCATGACGACCACGCGCAGATGCCTGGCGGCTTTATGCGTCTGTTCAAAAAGGACCTGATTCGCCGGACGATTTTCAATTGCGCATTTTTTGTCTGCCTTGTGATTCCGTATTTCGCGATCTACACGTTTTTGCCGACCATCCTCAAGGCGATTCATTTGAACAATGACTCGGGCGCGGATTTCCTGCTGAACGGCTTTCTCGTGCTGGGCGCGCTGATCGGTATCTGGCTCACGATCAAGTTGCCGCGGCGCGTGTTTCTGATCGGCTCGTTCGCGGTGACGTGTTTATCACTGATTGCGTTGAGTTTGCTGCCGGAATCGGCGACGCTTGGGGTGATCGTGGCGTTTGCGTTGTTCACGCTCACAATGTCTGCATTCTCTAACTTGGTGGGCGTGTTTCCGCCCGAGTGCTTTCCGACCGAAGTGCGCGCATGTGGGGTCGGGCTGGCCATTGCATGTAGCCGGCTCGGATCCGCGGTCGGCACCTTCCTGCTGCCACTCGGCATCGTACAGCTTGGTTTTCACGCCACCATGATGGCGCTGGCGTTTGTTTTGTTCGTCGGGATGATGGTGTCGATTGCGTGGGCGCCGGAGACCAAGCATCTAACCTTGAATGAGGCAGCGGGCGGATAGCGCTGCACTGCATTATCCCGGTTCCAGGAGAGCCCGAAGCGTCTGAATGACGCTTCGGGCTTTTTTTCATTCAGAGAATTGTCTTGTTCTGTATCCCACAAATAGGAACTTGTCAGATAAACCCGAAAAATTCGGAAGAATAATCTTAAAAATTAAGAATGCTCTGAGATACACCTGTAAGGCAAAACCCTAACATTCAATTACGCCCTGAACATGATTTCAATGGCTGGCAACAGAAGGGCAGCCATGAGTGGCAGTGCCGAAAGACATTGAAACGGCCAAGGCGAGCGACGAATGGGTGATGAGCACAGATTCGTCGTCGAATTTGACCACAACCTTTTAACCAAGTGGAGCAGTAACAATGAAAAAGTCTTTCCTCCCTACGCTCGTCGTCGCAGGCAGCCTGTTGGGTCTCGCATCGATCGGCGCTCACGCAGCTGACGGCACGATCACGATTACCGGCACGGTGTCGGATAGCACCTGCTCGGTCAACGGCGCAGCGGCCGGTACGGCTGCCGACAAGGCCATCGTACTGCCGACCGTGTCGGCCAACTCGCTGGCTGCTGCCGGTGCTGTGGGTGGTACGTCGAGCCCGACCGATCTGGCATTCAGCCTGAGCGGCTGTACGGGTACCGCGACCAAGGCGGTTGCACGTTTTGAAAACGGTCCGAACGTCGATCAAACCTCCGGCTACCTGAACAACCAGGCCGCAGGCGGTGCAACCAACGTGCAAGTGCGTTTGCTGAACGCGAACATGCTGCCGATCAATATCACCACGGGCGCGAACAACGACCTCACCAACAACGGTGCGACGATCGCCAGCGGTAGCGCGGCGCTGAAGTACTTCGCTCAGTACTACTCGAAGGGCGGGGCCACCGCAGGTGCCGTGAACACGTCGGTGCAGTACACGATGCAGTACCAGTAATACGGCGAACTGAGGCGTTCGCTTATGCGAGCGCCTCTTTTTCGCAGCTTTATTTCGAGATTGATTAAAAAAGGTGAATGACATGAAAGTGCTCGGTCGAATGGCGATAGGACTCGGTTTTGCCTGTGCGTTGCTGGCAGGCAGCGCAGATGCAAGCGTGACGATCGGCGGAACGCGTGTGGTGTATCCGCTCGACCAGCGCGAAGTGACAGTCAAGCTGGATAACGATAGCCGCGAGCCGTCGTTGGTCCAGGTATGGATGGACGAAGGCAATGCCGACGCAAAGCCCGGCGATATTCACGTGCCTTTTGTCATCACGCCGCCGATTTTCCGGATGGACCCGCGGAAGTCGCAAACACTTCGCGTGATGTACAGCGGAGAAGCATTGCCGACGGATCGCGAATCGGTGTTTTGGCTCAACGTGCTGGACATTCCGCCGAAGGCGGCCAACAGCGGCGAACAGAACGTGCTGCAGCTGGCATTCCGCACCCGTATCAAGGTTTTCGTGCGGCCGTCGAAGCTGCCGGGCAAGCCGGAAGACGCACCGGCACAGTTGAGCTGGCAAGTCGTGCCGTCCGCGGATGGCAAGGGACAGGCGGTCAGCGTGTCGAATCCGACGGCGTATCACGTGTCGTTTAGCGAGATCGACGTCGTCAGCAGCGGTCACACGTTCAAGAACGAAACGGGCGGCATGGTTGCGCCGCATGCCACCGAGGTATTTCCAATCGCGAAGATGAATGCGGTTGGAGCAGGCTCGACTGTTCACTTCACCGCTATTAGCGACTACGGCGGCGCGATGCCGGGCGAGGCGCAACTCGGTCAGTAAGACGAAGGCCTGACGCGAGGCGGCGCCCAGCCGCCACTTTCTCCAAACAGGTTTCACAGACAGCGCAAGTTGCTCCGGCAACTGGCAAGGGGCGACTCACGCCTGCTGTTTGCCAAATTGAAGTCAATCGAATCATGAAACTCTCACCTCACCATCAGTCACATGTTCGCGCCGGCTCCCAGCATGGCCCGTTTGGGCTGAACCCGGTCACGGCCGTCGTTTTGATGGCTTTCGGGGTGGTGGGAGCGTTTCAATCGGTAACTGCAAACGCAGCCGAACCGGACCAACCCAACACGGGTGTCATGTTCGACACGACATTCCTGAGAACCGATGCGTCCCAACCCGTCGACGTCGCGCGCTTTGCGCATGGCAATAATGTATCGCCGGGCGCTTACATGGTCGACGTGTGGCTCAACGGCACGCGCGTGGCGCGCGAGGAAGTGCGCTTCGTAGCGCAACCCAATGGCGATGGTGCGCGCGCGTGTCTCAGCCGCAAACTGCTGCGCAACCTCGGCGTGGACTTCGCGAAGGTCGCGGCGGATACCGGTGCAAAGACTGGCGACGCCGCCGGGGTTCATGAAGGCAAGAGCGACGGCGAATCAAAGCGCGAAGCCGACTCGACCGGTACCGTCGGTTCAGACGCCGCTAGCGAAAATGAATGTGTCGATCTGACTGCCGTGGTGCCTGAGTCTTCGCTCGACTTCGATTTCTCGGAGCAGAAGCTGACGCTATCGGTACCGCAAAAGTACATGAGCAACGCGGCGCGTGGTTACGTGCCGCCGGAAATGTGGCAGCAAGGTGTCAATGCCGGTTTTGTTAGCTATAACGCGAATACCTATCGCACCGATGGTTCGGGCGCGCATTCGACGCAGAGCTATCTGGGCCTGAACGCGGGCGTGAATATCGGCTCCTGGCATCTACGCCATCAGTCGTCGTTGTCTGCAGGAACGGGCCAGGGTACGCAATTTGACAACATCGCTACCTACCTGCAGCACGACGTGACGAAGCTGCGTTCGCAGGTCACGCTGGGTGACAGCAATACGACCGGCGACGTGTTCGACAGTGTGGCGTTCCGCGGCGCGCAGATTGCCACAGACGACCGTATGTTGCCCGAATCGCTGCGCGGCTATGCGCCGGTGGTGAGAGGCGTGGCGGAATCGAACGCTCGCGTCACTGTGCGTCAGAATGGACAAGTGATCTACGAAACCAGCGTTTCGCCTGGCCCGTTCGAGATCAAGGATCTGTACGCGACCGGCTACGGCGGTAACCTCGACGTGACCGTCACTGAGGCGGACGGCCGTACCAAGAGTTTCAGCGTGCCGTATGCGTCGGTTGCACAGTCGCTGCGCGCGGGCACCACGCGTTTCTCGGTGACGGCTGGCCAACTGCGCAATCAGTTTCTCGAGACGAAGCCGAACTTTGCGCAGTTCACGTTGCAACGTGGCCTCACGAACCTCGTTACCGTCTATGGCGGCGGTATCGCGGCGAACGGTTATATGGCGGGTAATGCGGGCGCGGCACTCAACACGAAGTTCGGCGCATTTTCGGCCGACATAACCGGCGCGCAGACTCAGGTGCCGCAGCAAGGTTCGCAGCAGGGTACGAGTCTGCGGATCGGTTACAGCAAGTTCATCGACCCGACCAACACCAACATTGCGGTCGCCGCGTACCGTTTTTCGACTTCCGGTTACCTGAACCTCGCTGACGCTGCGTCGGTGCGCGACCTGGCTTCGCACGGCGGCGATATCAACACGGTGTTTCGTGAACGCAATCGCCTGCAGCTTACGGTCAACCAGAATTTCAAGGACAAAGGCACGGTGTTCCTGTCCGCGTCGTCACGTCAATACTGGAACCGCAACGGCAACGACACGTTCTATCAAGCCGGCTACACGAACAGTTTCAAGTACGGCACGTACAGCATCACGGCGGGACGCACGCGCTCATCGAACGGCGCGCTGTCGAACGAGTATTTCGTCAGCACGACGATTCCGCTGGGCCACAGCCAGCACGCGCCATTGCTTTCGACCAACCTGTCGAACAGTTCGGGTGGCAGTACCAACATGCAAGCGAACCTGAGCGGTTCGCTGGGCGACAACAACGAGTACTCGTACAACGCGTACGGCACGTATGGCCATAGTAGTGGCAGCAACACCGGTAACGCTGGCGTGAGCGCCGTCTACCGTGCGCCGTATGCACAGATCACGGGTTCTGCGAGCACCGGTTCGGGTTCGAGCCAGGTTTCGGCCGGCGTGAGCGGCACCGTGGTCGCGCATCCGGGTGGCGTGACGTTGTCGCAGACGGTGGGCGATACGTTCGGCATCGTGTCCGCACCGGGCGCGGCCGGCGCGGCTGTTTCGAGCGCAGCGGGCGTGAAGCTCGACAGCCGTGGCTATGCGGTCGTGCCGTACCTGACGCCGTATGCGGTGAATACCGTCGACATCGACCCGAAGGGCACCTCGACGGACGTCGAATTCGAATCGACCTCGGAGCAAGCTGTGCCGCGACTGGGTTCGGTGGTGATGCTGAAGTACAAGACCGTGAACGGCCGCGCGGCGCTGGTTCGTGCGCCGATGCTGGGCGGCAATGCGTTGCCGTTTGGCGCCGACGTCACCGACGACGCCGGTCACACGGTGGGCGTAGTCGCACAGGACAGCCGGATTTTCGCGCGCGGCTTGCAGGATCAAGGGGCGTTGTTTGTGAAGTGGGGCGCAGCGGCGTCGGAGCAGTGCCGGATTGATTATGTGTTGCCGAAGCAGAGTGGTAAGGCGGGGGCGGCTTATATGTCGGTGGAAGGGCATTGCGTGGGTGAAGCGGGCGCGAGAAGCGCGGACGCAGGCGCGCCGTCGCAGCGCGCAATCGATTAAAGAGGGCGGTATTGTGTGCGTACCAAATCATCTGAAAATGGCTGGCCGGTTTGTTGCCGCGTGGCGTCGCGTTTGCTGCCTATTGGTTGCGGTCGTGGCGATGCTCTTCGCAGCGACATCGGCACATGCGACGTTGTCCTGTACGGGCTATCGCTACACCGGCAACGCGATCAGCGCAGGCCGAGTCAT
Organism: Paraburkholderia agricolaris; assembly: GCF_009455635.1. Lineage (NCBI taxonomy): Bacteria > Pseudomonadati > Pseudomonadota > Betaproteobacteria > Burkholderiales > Burkholderiaceae > Paraburkholderia > Paraburkholderia agricolaris. The sequence continues at coordinate 3,812,460 of NZ_QPER01000002.1, read as the reverse complement.
TGTTTCCCCGTCTGTCGCCGTTGGCACAACTGTCGCCAATCCGCCGATGGCGTTCCCCGTTGCGGATTGTTCTGGCGGGACAGGCGGCGAGCAAGTCACCTTCACCATACACACGTCTAGCGCGTTGGCGGCGGGCTTCAACGACGTCTATCAGACGAACATTCCCGGTATTGGCATTCGCTATCAGGTTACTCCGCGATGCGTTGGGTCAACCAGCCCCGCTACGCTCGCCAATAACGGCATCCAGTCGGTCTGCACGTTGCCGTCAGGCGTTAATAACGGGCTGGGGTGGAATGTTTATCCCAGCCTGGTTGTGACCGGTGCCATTCCAGCGGGCGGGACGGTGTTGACCACGGTACCCACGGTTGTGGTCGGTTGGCAGATGCCAGGACAAGCAGAGCAGGCTCTGGCTAATTTTTACACCGGCGCCGCAAGCGGCACGATTGTCACGCCGGCGTGCACGGTGACCGAGACCGCACAGTCCGTCGGGCTTCCGCGGGTGCTCACCAGTTCAATGGCATCCGGCGTTGGAGCCGTGGCCGGCACCCAGTCGTTCTCCCTGAGTTTCACGTGTTCGGCCGGTGCGAACGTCTACATGACGCTGTCAGACGCGGTCAATCCGGTAAACCGCACGACCACGCTTGCGCTTGCGTCGGACTCCACGGCCAAGGGCGTCGGAATTCAGGTCTTGAATACCGCGGGATCGCCCGTCACGTTCGGGGCGGATTCATCGGCCAGCGGAAATCCGGGGCAATGGTTGATTGGCGCGTCGGTGAATGGGCCGCTCAACGTGCCATTAAGCGCGCGCTATATCCGCACGGGCACGGTTTCGGCGGGATCCGTCAAGGCTCTTGCGACGCTCACCATGTCGTACCAATGAAGGCGGCAACCTTGCATTGCCCGATATGGGCGGATTGCGGCGGCGGGTGGCATTACGCATAGCCTTTTCTTACGACCGTCCCCATGACGTGTATCATTCGCTCCTTGCGCCGTTCTGCGTCGGCGAGTCCTGCTTTCTCGAACGCTCGTTCGTGACCCGTTTCCCGAGCGGCCCTGCGCCCCTTGCGACGCGGGTTTTTCGTCTTGCTATCGAAGCTCCGCGCCGTAGCGCGAGGCGCGGCGGATCGACTGCCACGAGCAGATCGCAGCCGCCGCAGACCGCCCGAACCCCTATCCGTGACCGCCAGACCCGATGTCAGTCTCCGAACTCAAACGCCGCCGCACGTTCGCGGTCATTTCCCACCCGGACGCGGGTAAAACCACGCTCACGGAAAAGCTGCTGCTTTTCTCGGGCGCGATTCAGATCGCCGGTACCGTGAAGGGCCGCAAGAGCAACCGCTACGCGACGTCCGACTGGATGGAGATCGAAAAGCAGCGTGGCATTTCGGTGGCCAGTTCGGTCATGCAGTTCGAGTACGGCGACGCCGTCATCAACTTGCTCGACACGCCGGGCCACGAAGACTTCTCGGAAGATACCTACCGCGTGCTGACGGCGGTCGACGCCGCCGTGATGGTGATCGACGGCGCCAACGGCGTCGAAGCGCAGACGCTGAAGCTGCTCGAGGTTTGCCGTAGCCGCAAGACGCCGATCGTCACCTTCATCAATAAGCTCGACCGCGAAGTGCGCGAGCCGCTCGAACTGCTCGACGAGATCGAACAGCATCTGGGCGTCGCCGCCGTGCCGTTCACGTGGCCGATCGGTATGGGCAAAGATTTCCAGGGCGTCTACGACATCCAGCGCGACCAGGTGCGCCTGTTCCGCGCCGGGCAGGATAAGGCAGGTGGCGAAGTCGAAACGCTGCATGCGCTCAGCGACGAAGAAGGCGAACGCCGCTTCGGCCATGCCTGGGTGAAGGCAAAAGAAGAGATCGACCTGATCACCGGTGCGTCGCCGGATTTCGATCGCGAGCAGTTTCTGTCGGGTCAGCAATCGCCGGTGCTGTTCGGCTCGGCAATCAATAACTTTGGCGTGAAGGAAATTCTCGACGCGCTGGTCGATCTGGCGCCGCCGCCGTCGATGCGCATGACGGTGCAGCGTCCGGTGATGCCGGACGAGCCGAAGTTCACCGGCGTCGTGTTTAAGGTGCAGGCGAACATGGACCTGGCGCACCGCGACCGCGTGGCGTTCATCCGCGTGTGTTCGGGCCATTTCGAACGCGGCATGGCCGTGAAGGTGACGCGCACGAACAAGACGTTCCGCGCCAATAACGTGGTGACGTTCCTGTCGCAGCGTCGTGAGACGGTGAGTGAGGCATATCCGGGCGACATCATCGGTATCCCGAATCACGGCACGCTGAGTCTCGGCGATACGCTGACCGAAGGTGAGCAACTGCAATTCGTTGGTTTGCCGTTCTTTGCACCGGAAATTTTCCAGACTGTTGAAGTGGTCGATCCGATGCGCGCCAAACAGCTCGGCGAGGCGCTGAAGCAGCTCGGCGAGGAAGGCGCGATTCAGGTGTTCCGTCCGGAAGTCGGCGGTTTGATGATTCTTGGCGCGGTGGGCCAACTGCAGTTCGAAGTGGTGTCGCACCGTTTGTCGACGGAATACAAGGTCGCCGTGCGGATGGCGCCGGCGCGTTATCGGATGTCGCGTTGGGTGACCTGCGACGATGCAGCCGAGTTGCGCCGTTTCACCGATTCATACGCTGCGCGGATCGCGCTCGATGCATCGGATGCGCCGACGTATCTGGCTTCGCATGTTTCGGAAATCGAAGTCGCGCAGAAGGCGTGGCCGAAGATCGTCTTTAACGAGTTGCGTGAGCATTCGGGCGCGCCGTTCAAGAAGGCGATGTAGAGGGAAGTGTTGTCCAGCAACGCGTCAAGGTTGACCAACATGATGCAAAGGCCCGTCGAAAGGCGGGCTTTTTTGCATCAAGGTTTCCGACGGGTATCGGACTTGTCTGTGTGCGGTGATGGCCGGTGATCGGTCGGCTATGGCATGTGACCACGACGTGCTCCCGCATTTAACAGGCGTCCGTTCGCGCTCGACGGCCTCGTCAGTCGCCGGACCCACTCCTCAACAATCCTCGGCGCTTCCACCAACAGGCGTGCCGCTTGACTCGTCATGCGACTTGCGGCACACCGGTCATATCCCAGCTCATGTTGATATTGTTTGAACATGTCGACGAGCAACTCGAGTATGACGTCGGTGACGGCGCCTTTCGTCAGTCATAATAGTAGGATTCCTATATATTGAGGATGCGAAAGTAATCAGGGGCGGATTCAACCGGTCATTGCAACACCTCTGTTCCAATACGGAAATGGAGTGTGGAGCACGATGGAACGACAAAGAAAACATTGGTTGAGCGCGGAGCAGAAGAACGAGATATGGAGGATGTGGCGCGAGGGTGAGTCGTTGAGCACAATCGCGCGCATGCTCGAGCGTCAGCCGAGTGGGGTTTATCGGGTTGTTCACAAGACCGGTGGAATCTCTCCGGTCGCTCGTACACGATCTGCCCGGTCACTGACACTTGCCGAACGCGAGGAGATATCGCGGGCCTTGGGGGCAGACAGATCGTTGGGCCAGATTGCCCTGCAACTGGGGCGCTCGAAATCGACCATCAGCCGGGAGATCGGGCGCAATGGCGGTATTCAGCGATATCGGGCGCACGAGGCCGATGCGAATGCCTGGGAGCGTGCACGGCGGCCCAAGGCGTGTGCGTTGTCGGGCAACGCGCGTCTGCGCCGGCTGGTGGCAGCCAAGCTCAAATTACAATGGGCTCCTGTACAGATAGCGGGATGGCTCAGGCGCGAGTTCCGGGTCAACAAGGACATGCAGATATCTCACGAGACGATCTACCGCAGCCTGTTCATCCAGGCGCGCGGGGTGCTTAAAAAGGAACTCGTCACCCATCTTCGTACGAACCGTACGATGCGTCAGGCGAAGAGCGCCTCGGCAAGCGGCCAGAACAGGGGCAAGATAATCGGGGCAGTGTCGATCAGCGAAAGACCCGCTGAAGTGGAGGACCGCGCGCTGCCCGGTCACTGGGAGGGCGATCTGCTGGCGGGTTCGAACAACACCTACATTGCCACACTGGTGGAGCGGCACTCGCGTTATGTGATGCTGGTCAAGGTGGCAGGCAAGGACACGGCAAGTGTGGTGTCCGCGTTGATAAAACAGGTGAACAAGCTGCCAAAAGAACTGCGTGGATCGCTGACATGGGACCGCGGCACGGAAATGGCGAGCCACCGGAACTTCACGATTGCCACGGACGTGCAGGTGTATTTCTGCGATCCGCGAAGTCCATGGCAACGGGGCAGTAATGAAAACACGAATGGCCTGCTGCGTCAGTACTTCCCCAAAGGCGAGCCGGTGGGCGGCTATTCGCAGTCAGAATTGAACAAGGTCGCCGCGCGCCTGAACGGTCGGCCCCGGCAAACCTTGCAATTTATGAACCCGGCTGAAAAACTGGCAGAAACGTTGGGTGTTGCGTTGACCGGTTGAATCCGCCGGATTTTCATTTGCCTGTCTTGGCTGTCTGCATAAAGTATGCCCGTCCTCTTAAATAGCAAAGGCCGCGTCTGGAGACGTGGCCTTTGCTCTATCCGGATCTTGCTACATGCTTTCCGCTATTGATAGGACATCGTATAGGTGAGTGTGCCGTTGATCCTGCCCGATCCGAGCGCTCCGGTTCGGTAATACTGGACAGCGAGCGGTATTGGGTAGGAGCCTCCCGTCGCGGGGCTATAGGCGGAGAGAACATGTGGCGTTCCGAGGCTGACCGCTACGCTTGACGAGTCCTTGAGGACAAAGCCGACGCCTTGCGATGTGCTCGTCGACCCTGCCAGGAACGTGCCGTTGGCGGCATTAATGACCCCGCCTGGCGCGTCGAGTTGATACGTGATCTGCTTCATGCCAGACGGGCAGTTGTTGAGGGTGATGGTGAACGGCGTATTTCCAGCAGTGGAACCGACGGCCGGAAGGTCCTTCGGACCCACCTTTGGCATTTCTAGGGATTGGACCGTATTGATCGAGCAACTGGACGCGACGACGGTGCCTGCCGTGACTTTAAGGGTCGCGACAGTTACGCCACTCTGGCTGAAGGTACCGACTAGCGTTCCGTCGATGATACCGCTTCCCACTGGTCCGGTGACGACCACTTCGATCCCCCAGGCAGCTCCGCTATATGACCAGTAACCTCCGTAGTTGCCCGAGTTCGTAGGGCCAAAATAGCTTTTGATCCCACTCTGCAGTCTATAAAAGCGGATGCCAATGCCGGGAACATTGGTCGAATAGGTCGCCGGGCTGCTTGCGGCCAATGGGCCGCCGTTTACTCCGTAAGACCAGCTGTCGTTGGCATCGCACGACATGTAATTGCCGGTCGACGGGATCGCGCTCTGGGTGGGAGGGGAATAGATGACAGTCCCGACAGCCGAGTTAGGCGCAATCGTAATTGCTGGAATTGCGAACGTGTGGATTTGGGGACCCGCGCCGCCGACCCACGTACAAGTGGCATGCACGGACGTCACACCGAGAAGAAAGATGACGCACGCTTGAAAAATGGACCGGAAAACAACCATTAGATGCGTCCCTCGCGTCGCCGGACGCCACGCAGGTTTGCCTATGCGTCGAACGAACGCAGCGCAATTTCTCGGGGAATACATGTTTATACCTCGGCGTGAACAAGAATCGGGCAACGAAACCCATTGATATGGATGACGGCACGATCCGAAATCGGATTGCCAATATGGCGCGGGCGTGGGGTGCGCGACGTCGGCTGTCACGCCCTATGCTTCTGACACGGCCACGCACCGGCATCGTTGGACAATTCAAATATTCGCCGAACCACATCTCAATAAACATCGGAATATTCTCAATTTGTCGGAATATTCTGATCTGTTCGTCCTGAAACCTAAGACGCCTCACCCCATCTTCAAAACATCTTCCCGCATCCACCCCGCAAACGCTTGCACATACTCCAACCCGGCATGCTTTTGCGCCACGTCGAGCCAATACCCAAACGGCCCCGTCACCTCGATATCGGAAAACTGCGCGAGACTTCCATCGGCCAGTTCCTCGACGATCATGTTGCGATCGACGATCGCCAGCCCCGCGCCTTTGCGCGCGGCGCGAATCGCCTGCTCCAGTGTCGAAAACTCGATGCCGTTATCCGCGTAACGCGCGGGCATGCCGGCCTTCGCGAGCCAGTTGGGCCACAACTCGAGCCGCGTATCGTTATGCAGGACATGAAGCGCCGGCATGTGTTCGAGCAGGATGTCGAGCGGTTGACCGAGCAAGCTTGGTGCACCGACCAGTACGTGGCGCTCGATCATCAACAGTTCGGAATGCGTATCGGGGAGCGCGTCGCGTCCGAAGCGGATGTTGCAATGGCAGTCGGAGGTGGGCGCGGTGCGCACAGAGAGTTCGACGTCCGGCATTTCGTCCGCCAGCGATCCAAGCCGCGGCGAGAACCACTGCGTCGCGAACGTGGGCGGTACCGCCAGCACGAGGCGGCGTTTGCCTTTCGCTGCGGTGATCTGACGGAAACCGCGCTCGATCGTATCGAAGGCGTCGGAAAGGCAGGGCAGCAGTTGCAGGCCCGTTGGCGTCAGACGAATACCTTTGTGATCGCGCTCAAACAGTTTTTCGCCGAGCGATTCCTCGAGCAGCTTGATCTGCCGGCTCACCGCGCCTTGTGTCACGCAAAGGGCGACGGCCGCGCGATTGAAACTCATATGACGCGCCGTTTCTTCAAAGAAGCGCAACGCGATCAGCGATGGCAAGCGCCGCATAACTCACCTTCTATTTCTTGTGGTCATCCGGGCAGGCACCGTGGATTCAGAAGCGAATCTCAAACCCAGGCGTGGACGGAATCAGGTTGTGCTGCATCGCTGGCGGTGCGTTGTCTCTGACGCGCTGTCTGGTTCCCGTGTCACGGTGAACCGGCGATTTTCAAGGCAAGCCGCTTTCATAGCGGCTCCAGAATTGTCGCATCGAAGGTCGCCGCTTTGCCTAATCGCGATAAAAAAACTCCAATGCACGTTGATGCCGGTCGGATAGAGCGGGAGCCGAGTCATCGAGAAGCCCCGCGCAAGCATCCGACTTCGCCTATCCTGACGAAGATGCGCGCCGTCCCGTCGGTGCGCCCATGGCCATCAGCGGAGCACCCGTGACTGTTCGCAATCTCGACGCCTTGTTCCGACCCAAATCCGTTGCCGTGATCGGCGCCTCCGAGCGGCCGGGCAGCACCGGCGCGATGGTGTGGTCGCGCGTGCTCGAAGGTGGCTTCAACGGCCCGCTGTGGCCGGTCAATCCGAAGTACGAGATGCTCGGCGGTCATCGTGTGATCGGCGACGTCGGCGATCTACCCGAGGCGGCCACCGTCGCGGTGATCTGCACGCCACCGGACACGTGGCCGGGGATCATCCATAAGCTCGGAGGGCTGGGCACGCGCGCGGCGATCATCGTCGGCGAAGCACGGTGTGACGACGATCGCCTGCAGCTCCGGCGCGCGCTCTCGGCGGCGCGGCCGCATCTGCTGCGCATCGTCGGGCCGGGCAGCCTCGGCGTGGTGTCGCCGGCGCTGCACGCGCATCTCGGCGCGCCGTCGTGCACGGTGAAGGCGGGTGGGGTCGCGTGGGTCTCGCAGTCGAATGCGCTGACCAATGCCGTGCTCGGCTGGGCGCATGCGCGCGGCCTTGGGTTCTCGCACGCGGTGGCGTTGGGGGGCGAAGCCGACGTGGATGCTGGCGATGTCCTCGATTACCTCGCGAGCGATCCTGGCACGCGCGCCATCCTGCTCGAACTGGATACGGTGCGCGCGGCGCGTAAGTTCATGTCGGCGGCGCGCGCGGCGGCGCGCAACAAGCCGGTGCTGGCGTTGCGCTCGGGCCGTGCCGATCCCGCCGACGGGCTCTACACTGCCGCTTTTCGGCGCGCGGGCATGGTGCGGGTGGACTCGCTCGACGATCTGCTCGATGAAATCGAAACGTTGGGCGTCGGTCGCGTCGCGGCGGGCGCCACGGCCACGCTGATCACCAGCGATAGCGGCCTTGCCACACTCGCCTGCGACGCCTTTGCCGCAGCCGGCGATACGCTCGCACCGTGGCCCGCTGAAGCCGACGCGGCGTTAGCCGAGGCACTGCCGTACGCGGTGGCGGGCAACCCGCTGCAACTTGGCGACGACGCCCGTCCGGAGCACTTCGGCACGGCGCTCAAACTGCTCGCCGAGCATCGCAGCACCGGTACGGCGTTCGTGGTGCACGCGTCGACGCATGGTGCGCCGGTCGGCGAGGTCGCGCAGGCGTTGATCGAGAATCAGCGTTTCGCGTATCGCGGGCTGCTGGCGTGCTTTTTCGGCGGCGTGGATGCGGCGACGCGCGACGCGCTGCATGCACAGGGAATCCCGGTCCACACGACACCGCAACGGCTCGCCCGCGCGTTCGCGCGTCTGGTCGACTACCGGATGGGCCGCGAATTGCTGATGCAGACGCCGGAGGGTTTGCCGGCACAGATTCCCGAAGCGATCGACGCCGCTCAGGCGCAAGCACGTACCGCACTCGCCGCAGGTGAGCACCAACTAACCGGCGAAGCGGCGGCGCGCTTTCTTGGGCGTTTTGGACTGCGGGTCGAGGCGCAGGCCGCCAAACCGGTCGTCGACATCAGCGTCGAGCTTCATGACGACGACAACTTCGGCCCGGTCTTCCGCTTCACCGCGCCATCGGTGGATGGTGTGTCCGAGCCGATGCGCGTCTACGGCCTGCCACCGTTCAATCCGATGCTGGCGCGCGATATGGTCACGCACTCCCGCTACGCGCGCCTGATCGATCCCGAGCCGGCATTAACCGCCTTGACGGCGCTTTCGCAGGCGGTCTGCGACGTCAAGGAGATCGTCGGCCTCACGCTGACGCTGCGGGTTTTCAAGGACCACGTGGTGGTCGTCGAGCCGACCCTGAGTCTCGCGCCGAAGCGCAGCCGGCTCGCGATCGTGCCCTATCCGCGCCGCTTCGAAGAGACGCTCGACTGGCAAGGCATGCGGGTAACGGTGCGGCCGATCCGTCCGGAAGACGAAGCCGCGCATCACGATTTCGTGGAAGCGATGACGCCCGAAGATTTACGCCTGCGGTTTTTTGGGGCGGTCGGCAGTTTCGACCATTCGCAACTCGCACGCATGACGCAGATCGATTACGACCGCGAAATGGCGCTGATTGCCACAGTGACGAACGAAGACGGTTCGACGCGCACGCTCGGCGTCGTGCGTGCCGTCGCCGATCCCGACAACGAGACAGCGGAATTCGCCGCCGCGGTGCGCTCCGACCAGAAAGGCCGGCGCCTTGGGCAATTGCTGATGGACCGGATCATCAAATACGCGCGGGCGCGCGGTACGCATTGGCTGGTCGGTGAGGCGTTGCGGGAGAATACGCCGATGATCGCGCTGGCCAGATCTTGTGGCTTCACCATCACGCCGACAGAGGATCCGGGCGTGGTCGGCTTCAGAATGGCGCTGGATGAACCCGCGCAGGGATGAACGGCGGCTTGGTGCCGCGTTCAGCCCTCGCGGGTAACGAGCCTCAAGCCGGCAGCTTCGCTGCGGCTTCGTCCACCTGCGTGCGGGTCACCGACAACTCTTCCAGCAACGCCTCGGCGTAGACCGCGCCGGTTTCGCGTTCCAGACGCGCGATTGTCGCCGCGCAACGGTTCAGGTCCTTCAGCGTCGCGATGAACGACTTCACCGACTCGCCCGCCTTGAAGGCATCGAACAGCGGAACGCGGATATCGTCCGGCAGCGGACGCGCCGTCCATTGATACGGCTTGCCGTTGTAGGTGAACGACGGCGGCAGCACGCGTTCTTTCTTCGCGGCCGGAATCAGGCCGAAGGTACGCGCGGCGTCGCCGATCTGTTCGGCCGAAAACAGCTCGTCCGGGCTGATGTCGAATTGCTGGATGAAAGTCTCGATGCTTTGCATCGCCGCGGCACGGTCGTCGCGGCGCTTTTGCGCGTGAGCGACGATGTCGCGCAGTTCGTCGGCTTCTTCAGGCGTAATCGTGAAGCTCGACTGCTTCTGCTGAAGTTCGGAAAAACGCAGGAATTCGGAATCGGTCAGAAGTTTCGCCATTGCTTAATCGAGGGCGCGCACGAGTGGACCCATGCGGCGTCATTTTTGAGAGGGTCGCCATTCTAAACCATGTGCGCACGCGGACGATTTTGCGGCGACTCGTTAGACGGCCTCTTCCCGAAACATCGACAGCGCCTGCACCGTCTCGCGCAGCAGCGTCGTTGCGGCTTCCAGCGTTGGTGCGACGTATTCGTCGATGCGCCGCAAGTACGGGCAGGTCAGCGCCGCGATGGCCTGGCCAGACGGCCCCTGGACCGGAAAGGTGACGTCGGTCACGCCGAACGTCTGCTGGCTGTCCTTCTGCGAAAAACCCGCCGCGCGAATCCGCTCGCAGGCCTGCTCCAGCGCATCGCGATCGATCGTGACTTCGCCCTTCACCTTGGTGTGCTCGGCCAGCATCTGCGCGCGCTGCTCGATGCTTTGAAACGCGAGCATCACGCGGCCCGACCCTGTATCGATCAGGCCGACCCGCGAACCGAGCCGCACTGACATTCCCCACGTGCCCGGTCCGTCCACCTGCGCGATCACCAGCAGATTGCCGCGGTCGTAGACCGCCAGATGACAGGATTGCTCGGCAGCATCGGCAAAGCGCTGCATCAGCGGCAGCGCTTCGGAGATCAGCCGGTTCATCGGCGGATGACGATGCGCGAGCGCATACAGCTTCAGGCTCAACGAATAACGGTCGCCGCCCGCCGAGCGCACCACGTATTGCCGCGCGACCAGCCGCTCGAGCATCCGGTACATCTCGCTTGCGTTACGTCCTAGCAGTTTGGTGATTTCGGCGCGCGTCAGTCCCTCTTTCTGCTCCGCGAGCAGTTCGAGAATGTCGAGACCCTTGTCCAGCGCGGGGGCGCGGTAGCGCTCGGCGTCGTCTTTGTCTTCTGCGTCCATGGTGGGCGAGGTTCCGTGAGGTGCTCTCATTATCTGGCGCGTGAGTGTAAGTGCGTGGCGAATCTGAAGCGAGATGGCGACGGTCCAGGGAAAACACGGACGCTTGGTGCAGTGCACATTGCTTGACTTCAAAAAGTCCGTATATGAATAATACGTTCATTGGTGAATTTTCACCAATACCGATAAGACGATAAGAAAGCGCAGGACGCAGTGCCCGTCACTCGCGTGACCGGGTCACACAGTTCAACAACGCATTTACCTTGCATGGGGCCGGAGTAAGCGTCAAAGCAACTCCGGACCGACACAGGAGACAACCATGTCGTTCGCAAAGGGGTCGTTCACGGCTCGCCGTTGGTTTCGCAGTTCGCTATTTGCCGCCGCAGCGGCAGTGTGTGTCGGCGGCGTTGCCGTCAGCAGTGCCGCGCAAGCCGCCGAAACCGGCAAGGTCGGTCTCGGTCTGCCGCTTCTCACGTCGCCGTTCTGGCAGTCGTACAACAACTATCTGCCCAAATACGCGAAAGACATGGGCATCGATATCCTCGCGCCGGTCAATTCGAACGGCGATCCCGCCCAGCAGATCACCGACATGAACAACCTGCTGAACCTCGGTGCAAAGGGCATCGTGGTCGGCCCGCTGGATTCGGCGGCGATCAGCCGTGCGCTCGATGCAGCGGCGGCGAAGAACGTCCCGGTGGTCGCCGTCGACGTCGCGCCGACGCAAGGCAAGGTCGCGATGGTAGTGCGGGCCGACAACCACGCCTATGGCGAGAAGGCGTGCAAATACATCGGCGAGCATGTGAAGTCGGGCAAGGTGGTGCAGATCATGGGCGACCTGGCCTCGGTGAACGGGCGTGACCGGTCCGAAGCGTTCCGCTCGTGTTTGAAGGGCTTTCCGGGCTTGACGCTGCTGGAGATTCCGGCAGCCTGGAAGGGCGATGTGGCGGCCACCGCACTCGACAGCCTGCTTACCGCGAATCCCGACGTGAAGGCGATCTACATGCAGGCGGGTGGCGTCTATCTGTCGCCGACGCTGCAAACCCTGCGCCGCAAGCAGATGCTGTTTCCGGCCGGCAATCCGAAGCACGTTGTGATCGTCAGTAACGACGGCATTCCTCAGGAGTTCGACGCAATCCGTCGCGGCGATATCGACGCGACCATTTCGCAGCCCGCCGATTCCTACGCGAAATACGGTCTCTTCTATATCAAGGCTGCCTTGGCTGGTCAGACCTTCAAGCCGGGCCCGACGGATCACGGCAGCAACATCATCCAGTTGGCGCCGGGCATTCTTGAAGATCAACTGCCCGCGCCGCTCGTCACGAAGTCGAATGTCGACGACAAAGCCTTGTGGGGCAATACCGTTAAATGAGCGAGCCGACGCCCTCCGTGCCGGTGGTCGAAGCGTTTGAGGTCACTAAACGCTTCGGCTCCACGGCTGCGCTGAAAGACGTGAGCATCCGCGTGATGCCCGGCGAGTCGCATGCGCTCGTCGGGCGTAACGGGGCGGGCAAATCGACGCTGGTGTCGATCCTTACCGGCCTGCGCAAGCCCGATACCGGCGAGGTGCGTTTTAGCGGCACGGCCGCGCCGTCCATCGCGGATCGCGATGCGTGGCGCGAGCGTGTCGCCTGCGTTTATCAGCATTCGACGATCATCCGCGATTTGAGCGTTGCGGAGAATCTGTTCATCAACCGGCAGCCGTTGCGCGGTGGCGTGATCGATTGGCACGCGATGCGCCGCGACGCGCGCGAGTTACTCGATCACTGGAAGATCGACGTGCGCGAGGACGCGCGCGCCGGCGATCTGAGCGTGGAAGCACGGCAACTCGTTGAGATTGCGCGGGCGCTGTCGTATGGGGCGCGTTTCATCATCCTCGATGAGCCTACCGCGCAACTCGACGGCGACGAGATCAAGCGACTGTTTCGCCGCATCAGCGAATTGCAGCGCGAAGGCGTGACGTTCCTGTTCATCTCGCACCATCTGCAAGAGGTCTACGAAATCTGCCAGGCGGTGACGGTGCTGCGCGACGCGCGGCATATCGTCAGCGCGCCGGTTTCCGCGTTGCCGCGTGAGCAGTTGATCGAAGCGATGACCGGTGAGCGTGGCGGCCTCGCTGTCGCCGACGCGGCAGCGCGCGCTGCGTTGCCTGCGGACACGGCCATTGCGCTGGAAGTGAAGGATCTGGCCGGTGCCGATTACGAAGGCGTGTCGTTCACGGTGAAGCGCGGCGAAGTAGTCGGGCTAACTGGCGCAACGAGCAGCGGCCGCACGAGCGTGGCCGAAGCAATTGCAGGTCTGCGCGCGGCGAAACGCGGCTCGATCAGCGTCGATGGCGCCACGTTGCCGCCCGGCGACGTGCCCGCGGCACTGGCGCACGGCATCGGCTGCGTGCCGAAGGATCGCCATCACGAAGGCTTGGTGCTGACGCAATCAGTGGCCGAAAACGCTTCGATGACGATCACACGCCTGCTCGGCAAATTCGGCATCGCACCCCCGGCGAAGAAAAATGCTTTCGGTCAGAAGATGATCGATGCGCTCGGCATCGTCGCGCAAGGCCCCGAGCATGTGGTGTCTGGACTCTCGGGCGGCAATCAGCAGAAGGTGGTGATGGCGCGCGCGCTGGCCACCGATCCCAATGTACTCGTACTCATCGACCCTACGGCAGGCGTCGATGTGAAATCGAAAGAAGCGTTGCTGTCAGTCGTGGATCGCGTGCGCGAAGACGGTAAAGCCGTGCTGGTCGTGTCAGGCGAACTCGACGATCTGCGCACCTGTGACCGCGTGCTGGTCATGTTCCGCGGCCGTGTCGCGGCCGAATTTCCCGCGGGTTGGCAGGATCACGACCTGATCGCATCCGTTGAAGGAGTCAGTCTCCATGAAGAATAGTGTGCCCAGCCCTGCATTCGGCACCGCGCAAGGTCCGGCGCAGCAGCCCGTCGCCCAGGCGACGCGCGGCAAACGCGCTCGCAGTGAACTCGCCCGGCTGCGCGAACTGGCGTTGCTGCCCGCGCTGGCGTTGCTGCTCGTAATCGGTGCGTTCGTCAGCCCAAGCTTTCTGACGAAGGCGAATCTGATCAGCGTGTTGGGTGCGTCCGCGGCATTGGCGTTGGTCGTGCTCGCCGAATCGCTGATCGTGTTGACCGGCAAGTTCGATCTGTCGCTCGAGTCGACGGTGGGCATTGCGCCCGCCGTCGGCGCAATGCTGGTGATGCCGGTGGCGTCCGCGGGCTTCGGAACGGAGTGGCCAGCCGCCGCCGGCCTGTTGGCCATTCTGGTGGTCGGCGCGGTGATCGGCTTCGTCAACGGTTTCCTGGTGGTGCGTTTGCGGCTGAATGCATTCATCGTCACGCTGGCGATGCTGATCGTTTTGCGCGGCATGCTGGTCGGCGCGACCAAGGGCGGCACATTGTTCGATATGCCGCCGTCGTTCTTCTCACTTGCCACCACGATTGTGCTCGGCTTGCCGTTGTCCGTCTGGCTTGCGGCGGCCGCATTCGCGATAGCCGCATTCGTGCTGCGCTATCACCGCGTGGGCCGCGCGCTCTACGCGATTGGCGGCAATCCGGAAGCGGCGCGCGCGGCGGGGATTCGCGTCGAGCGCATTACGTGGGGCGTATTCGTGCTCGGCAGCATGCTGGCTTCGGTGGGCGGGTTGATCGTCACGGGCTACGTCGGTGCGATCAATGCGAATCAGGGTAACGGCATGATTTTCACGGTGTTCGCGGCGGCGGTGATCGGCGGCATTTCGCTCGACGGCGGCAAGGGCACGATGTTCGGCGCGCTCACCGGCGTGTTGCTGCTCGGCATCGTGCAGAACCTGCTCACACTTGCCCAGGTGCCGTCGTTCTGGATTCAGGCGATCTATGGCGCGATCATCCTCGGCTCGCTGATGGTAGCGCGGCTCGCCAGCGGCGAAGGCCAGAACTAATGCGTACGCATCACGGAGAACTCACTTGACCAGCCGCCCGTTGGAAACATCGCAAGCGCCCCAAACCTCGCAAAGTTCGCAAACCGACTCACGTCTGATCCTGCTCAGTCCCGCGGATAACTGCCTGATCGCGGCGGCGCGTCTCGATGCGGGCACGCAGGTCGAGATCGAAGGCGAGCGCGTGACGCTTACCAAAACGATCGACCTGGGCCACAAAGTCGCGCGCCGCGATCTAGCCAAAGACGACAAGGTATTGCGTTACGGCGCGGTGATTGGACACGTGACCGAGGCGGTGGCGCGCGGTGCGCATCTGCATACGCACAACCTCGAAAGCGATTATTTGCCCACTTATACGCACGACGCGGGCCACGAGTTCGTTCATCACTGATTTGAGCACAATGAAGTGGCCTCGCGCCGCGCTGGAATGATCATGACTGACACTTCCGTAGCATCCGCCGCCTTGCAACGGCCCGCGCTGCAAGGCTATCTGCGCAGCGATGGCCGTAAGGGCATCCGCAATGTCGTCGCAGTGGCGTATCTTGTCGAGTGCGCGCATCACGTCGCGCGCGAGATCGTCACGCAGTTTCGCGAACCGTTCGATGCATTCGACGATCCCTCGGCCGAGCGCGAACCGCCGGTGCATCTGATCGGCTTTCCAGGCTGCTATCCGAACGGGTACGCCGAAAAGATGCTCGAGCGTCTCACCACGCATCCGAACGTAGGCGCGGTGCTGTTCGTATCGCTCGGGTGCGAGAGCATGAACAAGCACTACCTCGTCGACGTCGTGCGCGCAAGCGGCCGTCCCGTCGAAGTCCTGACGATTCAGGAAAAAGGCGGCACGCGCAGCACGATCCAATACGGCGTCGACTGGATTCGCGGCGCGCGCAAGCAACTTGCCGCGCAGCAGAAAGTGCCGATGGCGCTGAGCGAACTGGTGATCGGTACGATTTGCGGCGGCTCGGACGGCACCAGCGGCATCACCGCGAATCCGGCCGTGGGCCGCGCGTTCGATCATCTGATCGACGCCGGCGCGACTTGCATTTTCGAGGAAACCGGCGAGCTTGTGGGCTGCGAGTTCCATATGAAAACGCGCGCTGCAAGGCCAGACCTTGGGGATGAAATTGTCGCGTGCGTAGCGAAGGCGGCGCGCTACTACTCGATCCTCGGACATGGCAGTTTTGCGGTCGGCAATGCGGACGGCGGCCTCACCACGCAAGAAGAAAAATCGTTGGGCGCGTATGCAAAAAGCGGCGCATCGCCGATTGTCGGCATCATCAAACCTGGCGATGTTCCGCCGACCGGCGGCCTCTATCTCCTCGACGTCGTACCCGACGGCGAGCCGCGCTTCGGCTTTCCGAACATTAGCGACAACGCGGAAATCGGTGAGCTGATCGCATGCGGTGCGCACGTGATTCTGTTCACGACCGGACGTGGGTCGGTGGTTGGCTCGGCGATTTCGCCGGTCATCAAGGTATGCGCGAATCCCGCGACGTACCGCAATCTCGCCGGCGATATGGACGTTGATGCAGGCCGCATTCTCGAAGGCCGCGGCACGCTCGACGAAGTCGGCCTCGAAGTGTTCGAGCAAACGGTGGCGGTGTCGCTCGGCGCGGCGTCGAAATCGGAAATGCTCGGACATCAGGAATTCATCCTGACGTACAAGACTTTCGAACCAGTCGGGCCGGCTTGCCTGCCGTCGAGTGCTGCGCCGCTGCATCAGGTCGTTGCGATCGCATCGCACTGAGCGGATTCGATCTATTGGCCTGGCCTATCAACCGTCAGGCCGTGATCGGTTCAGCGGTCATCAAGGCGGTGGGCAAAGACCGTCCGCACGTGTTAAAACATCATAAACAGGAGACGCGGTCCATGACGGCAACGATCGGTTCGAAGATCGAACAGCGGCGCGGCATCGGCCGCCGTGCATTACGAGTGAGCGGATTGGGACTCGGCACGGCGCCCTTGGGCGGCCTTTATCGCGATCTGTCCGATGAAGAAGCACACGCGACCATTGCCGCTGCGTGGGACGCCGGCGTGCGGTTTTTCGACACCGCCCCGCATTACGGCCATACGAAAGCCGAGCACCGTTTAGGTGACGCGCTGCGTGGCTATCCGCGCAGTGAATACGTGCTCTCCACCAAAGTCGGGCGCCGTTTTGTGCCGCGCACCACCCCCTACGACGGCAGCGAAGGCTGGCAAGACCCGCTGCCGTTCCAGGCGATCTACGATTACACGCACG
Organism: Paraburkholderia agricolaris; assembly: GCF_009455635.1. Taxonomy (NCBI): domain Bacteria; kingdom Pseudomonadati; phylum Pseudomonadota; class Betaproteobacteria; order Burkholderiales; family Burkholderiaceae; genus Paraburkholderia; species Paraburkholderia agricolaris. The sequence continues at coordinate 3,795,352 of NZ_QPER01000002.1, read as the reverse complement.
ACGGCATTCTGCGTTCGTTCGAAGACAGCCAGCAGCGCCTCGGCATTGTCGATATCGACATTCTTCTGGTGCACGATATCGGCGTTGTTACGCATGGCGACAAGAATTCCCATTACTGGCGGCAACTGACCGAAGGCGGCGGCTTTCGCGCGCTCGACGATTTGCGCGCCTCGGGCGCGGTCAAAGCGGTTGGACTCGGCGTCAATGAAGGCGCAGCCATACTCGACGCGATGGCTGAATTCGACATCGATTGCGCGTTGCTCGCGGGCCGTTATACGCTGCTTGAACAGGCCACGCTCGACGATCTTTTGCCGGAGTGTGAAAAGCGCGGCGTCAGCATCCTGTTAGGCGGCGCGTTTAATTCGGGCATTCTGGCGCGCGGTGTCAATGGTGACCTGAAATTCAATTACGGCGATGCGCCGAGCGAAATCATCGAGCGCGTCGCGCGGCTCGAAACGGTGTGCCGCGTGCATGGCGTGCCGCTCGCTGCCGCGGCCTTGCAGTTTCCGTATGCGCATCCGGCGGTCGCGACTGTATTGACCGGCGCGCGCAGTGCCGACGAATTACGTGAGAACGTTGCGTCGTTCGAGTTGCCGATCCCCGCGGCGTTGTGGTCCGCGTTGCGTGACAAGGGCTTGCTCGACAGCCGCGCGCCCGCACCAGAGGATTGATTTGACGATGCCTATCGACGCGCACCAGCACTATTGGGACCCCGCTCGCGGCGACTACGAGTGGCTCACGCCGGAACTGAAGATCCTGTACCGGCCGTTCGGTCCCGCCGATCTCAAACCGCTGCGCGAAACAGCGGGCATCGAGCGGACGGTGGTGGTGCAGGCGGCGCCGACGATCGACGAAACACGTTACTTGCTGGACATCGCGCGCAACGAACCTTCGATTGCGGGCGTGGTCGGCTGGGTGCCCTTGCTGTTGCCCAACGCGCCGGCTGTGATCGAAGCGCTGGCGCGCGAGCCGAAGTTCAAGGGCGTGCGGCCGATGCTGCAGGATTTACCTGACGACTCGTGGATCGCGAACCCGGATCTGGCGCCGGCCATCGATACATTGATCGCGCACGACCTCGCGTTTGACGCGTTGATTTACGCGCGGCACGTCGAGTATTTCGAAACTTTCGCGGCGCGTTTTCCCGCGCTGCGCATCGTCGTGGATCACGGTGCGAAGCCGCCGATCCGCTACGGCCGCGCCGGCTGGCCAAGCTGGGCCGAGGCGATTACCCGGCTCGCTCAACTGCCGCACGTGCATTGCAAGCTCTCGGGGCTCGTCACGGAAGCGTCGCCTGGCTGGAGCGAAGAAACGCTGCATCCGTATGTCGACCATCTCCTGCAGTCATTCGGACCCGAGCGTTTGATGTGGGGCAGCGACTGGCCGGTGCTCGATCTGAACGGCGACTATCTGATCTGGCACTCGGTGGCGAACACCTTGCTCGCGTCCTTGAGCGACGCCGAGCGTGAAGCGGTTTTTGGCGGCAACGCCGCTGCGTTTTATCGACTTTGATGTGACACGCGTCGTGACGAAAGCAAGTTACGAAGACAACAGAAAGCCCATTGAACTGGAGTCGTAGATGACACAAAGACTGGCCGGCAAGACGGCCCTGATCACCGCGGCAGGACAAGGCATTGGTCTGGCCACCGCGGAACTGTTCGCGCGCGAAGGCGCGCGCGTGATCGCCACCGATATCCGCATCGACGGACTCGCCGGCAAACCGGTCGAAGCGCGCAAGCTCGACGTGCGCGATGGCGCGGCGATCAAGGCGTTGGCAGCCGAACTCGGCGCGATCGACGTGCTGTTCAATTGTGCGGGCTTCGTGCACGCTGGCTCGATCCTCGAATGCAGCGAGGAAGATTGGGACTTTGCCTTCGACCTGAACGCGAAGGCGATGTACCGCATGATCCGCGCGTTTTTGCCCGCCATGCTGGAGAAGGGCGGCGGCTCGATCATCAATATGTCGTCGGCGGCATCGAGCGTGAAGGGCGTGCCGAACCGCTTCGCTTACAGCGCGTCGAAGGCCGCGGTAATCGGGCTGACCAAGTCCGTCGCTGCGGACTTCATCACGCGTGGTGTACGCTGTAACGCGATCTGCCCGGGCACGGTTGCTTCGCCGTCGCTCGAACAGCGGATCGTCGAGCAGGCCAAGGCGCAAAACGCGACGCTCGAAGCCGTGCAGGCGGCTTTTGTCGCGCGTCAGCCGATGGGCCGAATCGGCAAGCCGGAAGAGATCGCCGCGCTGGCGCTGTATCTCGCGTCAGACGAATCGTCGTTTACCACCGGTCATGCGCATGTGATCGACGGCGGCTGGTCGAATTGACTCGACGCACACGGGCGGCCATGGGCGCCCGCTGACCCACGAACCGAAACACGAACTGAATATCACTGAAAGGAAGTGCCAGGATGAAACTGCTTCGCTATGGGCCGAAAGGCCAGGAAAAGCCGGGCTTGCTCGACGCCCAAGGCAAGATTCGCGATCTGTCGAAGGTGGTGGGCGACATCGACGGCGCCGCGCTGACCGACGAAGGCCTTGCCAAACTGCGCGCGCTCGATCCGGCTTCGCTGCCGGTTGTGGAAGGCAACCCGCGCGTGGGCCCGTGCGTCGGCAAGATCGGTAAGTTCATCTGTATCGGGCTGAACTATGCGGACCACGCGGCCGAATCGAATCTGCCGGTGCCGTCGGAACCGGTGATTTTCAACAAGTGGACCAGCGCGATCTGCGGCCCGAACGACGACGTCGAAATTCCGCGCGGTTCGAAGAAGACCGACTGGGAAGTCGAGCTCGGCGTGGTGATTGGCAAGCCGGCGAAATATATCGACGAAGCCAACGCGCTTGATTATGTCGCCGGCTACTGCGTGATCAACGACGTGTCGGAACGCGAATGGCAGATTGAACGCGGCGGCACATGGGACAAGGGCAAGGGTTTCGACACGTTCGGCCCGATCGGTCCGTGGGTCGTGACGCGCGATGAAGTGGCCGATCCGCAGAACCTGAGCTTGTGGCTCGAAGTAGACGGCCACCGCTATCAGAACGGCAGCACGAAGACGATGGTGTTCGGCGTGGCGAAGCTGGTGTCGTATGTGTCGCAGTGCATGAGCCTGCAACCGGGCGACGTGATATCGACCGGCACGCCGCCGGGCGTCGGCATGGGCGTGAAACCGAATCCGGTGTTCCTGAAGCCGGGCCAGACCATCCGTCTCGGTATCGAAGGTCTCGGCGAGCAGACGCAAAAGACTTACGCGGCCGAGTGATTTGGCTGCCTGTTGAAAAGCGTTGTTGATGCAGCAAATGAAAGGCCGTTCCCGCGCGAGGTGGGAACGGCCTTTTGCTTCTTTGGCCCGCTTCTTTGACCCACTTCGTTCGCTCGTTTAGCTCGCCTGTTCGTGCTCGCCGTTCTCGCTGATGCGATTGATGGTGCCCTGCGCGACAGCGACGAGCTTCTCGCGGCCGCCATCCATCACATACACATTGCACTGGCAGGTTGCCTGCAGCCGGCCCGCGTAGACCACCCTCGCCCGCGCGATTAGCGTGCCGTTCACCACCGGCCGCAGATAGTTGATCTTGTACTCGCCGGTCACGACCTTCGGGCCAAGCGACAGCGCACCGGCGAACGTCAGCGCATTGTCCGCGAGATAACTGATGACGCCGCCATGCACGAAGCCATGCTGTTGCCGCAACTCGTCGCGGATCGGCAGGCAGAGCGTCAGTTCGTTGCTGTCCGTGTGCATCAGCTCCGCGCCTAGCAGCATGCTGAACGGCTGGGCATGCAGTGCGCCGCGCGCCCGGTCGAGGATGTCGGTCATCGTGATTCCTTCGGGCGTGGCCCGTAGTGGCATCTGCACCGGCGTGCGTTGTGCAGTCCCTACCCACTCTAGGAAGCGCCGATGCACCGCGTCAAGGTGAATCCGAAATATCTGCGCGGCATTGTTGCGCAAATTGACGGGAATTGCGGAGTTGGCCGAGGAAAAGGGGATGTAAGGCGATCTTTCGCGAAATTGATCTTAAGCAAAGTTCAGGCTTGCCGTTAACCCTGACGTAGTTCCCGCCATTCTTTGCTTTAGGTGTTCACGATGTTCAGCAAGATCAAGGTCGCATCCGGCCTGTTGTGTGTTCTGGCCGCGTTCTGCGTTTTTCAGCTCGTCACGGTGGGGCTGGGGTTCTGGTCGCTCACGCGCACGCACGACGACGTGGGCGATCTGTCGAACATCGCGTTGAAGCAGGTGGATGCGGTCAATGAAACCACCCAGCACCTGATGGATGCGCGCATCAACCTGTCGCGCGCCGGTACGCGCATGGTGCGCGGCGGCGCCGAGCCGACCGACATCGTGCAGCATGCTCGCGAACAGCTGAGCGCCGCCGAACAGTCCTTCAACGCGTTCGTGAGCGCGCAGAAGACCAGCGACGAAAACACGGCGCGTGCCACCGCACTGGCCGAGAAATACAAGAAGCTGCACGACGCGCTGACGGAGTTGGCGCAGTTCCTCGATTCGAACAATATTCAGGCGTTTCTGGACCAGCCGACGCAGGGCTTTCAGGACGCCTATCTCGGCGAGTCGCGTAATTTCGTGCAATTCGGCACGACGGCGAGCCGGGCGTCGATCGATTCGATCGACAGCCGCATGGCGATGTTCCGTACTGTCAGCATCGCGATTCTGGTGCTCCTGGTGGCAGGCACGGTCGGCGTGTACGCCGCGCTCCGCAAGGGCGTGGTAGCGCCGCTGGAAGAAGCCGGCCGTCACTTCGACCGGATCGCGCAAGGGCGACTCGACCAGCCGATCGCTTCGCGCGGCACCAATGAGATCGGCCGCTTGTTCTCGGGCCTCGCGAAAATGCAGGCCAGCGTGGCGCGCACCGTGCAAACCGTGCGCGAATCCGCCGACTCGATTCACCTCGGTGCCGATGAAATCGCTACCGGCAACGCCGATCTGTCGGCTCGCACGGAAAATCAGGCGGCCTCGCTCGAAGAAACCGCGTCGAGCATGGAGGAATTGACTGCCACGGTGCGTCAGAACGCCGATCACGCCCGTGAAGCCAATGCGCTTGCCGAAACCGCGCTCGAGGCGACCTCGCGCGGCAGCGAAGTGGTCAACGAGGTGGTCGAGAAGATGCGCGGCATCGCGCAAAGCTCGGACAAGATCGCCGAGATCATTTCGGTGATCGACGGCATCGCGTTCCAGACCAATATCCTCGCGCTGAACGCGGCCGTGGAAGCGGCCCGTGCGGGCGAGCAGGGCCGAGGCTTTGCCGTGGTGGCGGGCGAGGTGCGTGGGCTGGCTCAGCGCAGCGCGCAGTCGGCGAAGGAAATCAAGACCCTGATCAGCGAATCGGTTGCCGAGATTCAGGGCGGCTCGGCGCTGGTCGAGCATGCCGGCGAAGCGATGAGCAACGTTTCAGCATCGATTTCGCGCGTCACGCAGATGATGGCGGAAATCAGCGCGTCGTCGCTCGAGCAGAGCACGGGTATCGAGCAGGTCAACCAGGCGGTGGTGCAGATGGACGAGATGACGCAGCAGAACGCGGCGCTTGTCGAAGAAGCAGCCGCGGCGGCAGCTTCACTGCATCAACAGACGCAGCAATTGAAAGAAGCGGTCTCTGTGTTCGAAATTTCGGAAACTGTGTTGCGGACGCAACAAATCGGCGACTTGCACGGGCAAACGGCGGCGTTTGGGCTGTCGGGAATGCGGGCAATCTGAATCGTACAGACGCTGTACAGGCTTGGCAGCGGTGCCCAAAAAGAGGGCATCTGCAATAGAAAATGGCCCGCGAAAGCGGGCCATTTTGCATTAGACGCGAACGCCTAAGGGTGCTTCAAGTACCGGAAGGTACTTAGGCCGGCTGGATGTTCGCAGCCTGCTTGCCCTTCGGGCCTTGCTTAACTTCGAACGTCACCTTCTGGTTTTCCTGCAGGGACTTGAAGCCGCTGCCTTGAACTTCCGAAAAGTGCGCGAAGAGATCTTCACCGCCGTCGTCCGGCGTGATGAAGCCAAAGCCCTTTGCATCGTTAAACCACTTCACAGTACCTGTTGCCATTTTTGATCCAATAAATGTTGTGTGTTGCATTCGCGACCGCTATTTCTCAACGTGAGATCGAGCGCGAAGTGAGAGTTGTATCACGTCTTTATGATGGACGCCAATCAACCCGTATTCGGGTATTCCCCCGATTAGGCCCTTTGGGGGCCTGGAAAGCATTTGCAGGGATGCTCCGGCCGGTAGGGTAAACTGCTTGTATTACTTTTCCAGGAAAAACATTGACACATTATTTGCAAGAAGAACTTACCTCGTTCTGGAGTCGTTTGACACCTTATCTGGCGATATTGGAGTCGAAATTACCTCAGGAGGGCGCCTTGGACCCGGTCGGCCGCATCACGATCGACACCGAAAATCACCAGGCTTTCGCCCTTCACACCACCGATAAAAAGCCGCACGGCGACACATCGGATACCCCCACCGGACAAAGCGCGACCTACACGCGATTTAAAACTGCCGACGCCGATTGGGGCCCGTGGCAACGCGAAGCCTATTGATTGACCGGCCAGTCGGCTTTTAACGCCGACGGCAGGCAGAGGACGGCCGGTGCTTAGGCCGGCAACGCGCCATAAGCGGTCGCAAGGTGATAGGGCGTGGTCGACGGCATGTCGGCGCGTGCCACTTCACCGGCGGCCGTTTTGCATTCGAACCAGCCTTGCGGACGCAGGAAGCGTTGCCGGAAAAGTTCGATTTGCCGCGGCAGCGCGGCGAGCACGGCGGGGTCGCCGTGGCTTGCCAGGGCACGCAAATACTCCGTCTGGGCCCAGATCCGCTGGGTGGCGTCCTTGATTCCCCCGGTTTCGTCGAGCGAGGCGCACACACCGCCCGTTTGCGGGTCCACGCCATACTGCTGTGCGAAGCTGAATGCGCGTGTCAGCGATTCGTCGAGACCTGAGCCTTCGAACAACGCGCCCGCCTGCTTGACCAGCCAGAACCATTCGAACTGGTGCCCCGGTTCCAGACGGTTGTCATCGGCGCCAATCGGCAATTCGGCAATGCAGCCAGTCGGCGCATGGACGAAGTGATGGGCGACCGCGCCGGCCAGACGGCGCAACGGGGCGTCGAAGGCGCTGTCGCGCGTGACGTGGCGGGCGGCCAGCCAGGCTTCGGTCAGATGCATCAGCGGATTCTGGATCGGCGTGCCGGTCACGCCGGCGAAATCCGCCGTGAGGGCGGCGTTCAACAGGTCGTCATCCGCCGCGAAATGCGACTGAATCAGTGCCGACGTGCGACGCACGACGTCCAGTGCGTCCCGGTTGCCCGAATGGCCGGCATATTCCGCGCAGGCGAATACGATGAATGCATGGGTGTACAGGTCTTTGGTGCTGTCGAGCGGTGCGCCCTGCGCATCCACGCTATAGAACCATCCGCCATGGCGCGTGTCCTGAAAGGTGTGGATCAGCGAGTCGAACAGCACTTTGGCATGAGCCGCATCACCCGCTTGCGAGAACACGAACAGCTGTCGCGCGCACGCCATCGCCCGGTAGCGTTGCGCGGACAACGGTTCGGGACCCTCGGCGCTGACCGCTTCGTACGGCAGCTTCAGTGCGGTATTGAAACCGGGCCCGCGCCACAGTGGCAGCACCACACGAGTGAAGTGATCACGCAGTGTGGCGGCGAGGGCGGTTGTCGAAGCGGGATGGGTCGTGCTTTGCATAGTTCGGTTGGTCAATTGCGGTCATTCGAGGCGCCTGCGGACTCGGCTTGTCGCTTTCTGGGCACCGGCGTGCGGGCAAGCATAAAGCAAAAACCACTGCTGCTGACACTCCACCACGGGCGCGCAATACGCTTCAAATTATTTTAGATAAGGAGAAAACAATGTTGGGGAACCTTGAACTCATTTCCCGCCTGGTGTTGGCCGCCGCACTCGGCAGCGTGATCGGCTTCGAGCGCGAGCGGCTTTCATGGGCAGCGGGGTTGCGCACTCATATGCTGGTCTGCGTGGGTTCGACGCTCATCATGATCGTGTCCGCCTATGGCTTTGCCGAGGTGCTGTCGGCTGATCGCATCGTGCTCGATCCGTCGCGGATGGCCGCTCAGGTGGTCTCGGGCATCGGCTTTCTCGGTGCGGGGTCGATCTTGCTGCGCGGCGAGATCGTGCGCGGGCTGACGACGGCGGCAAGCCTCTGGTCGGTCGCGGCGATTGGGCTGGCGGTCGGCGGGGGGCTGTATACGGCGTCGATTGCCGCGACCATCATCATTCTGATCATTCTTGCGGGGATCAAGCCGCTCGAGCGCCGCTTCATCACGGTGAAGCAGCGGCGTCAGTTGACGATGCTCGTTGAGCGCGGCGCCTTGACCTTCCATTCGCTGCACGACGAACTCGGCGCCGCGAGCCCGCGCGTCAAGCAATTCGTGATGCAGCAAAGCGACGATGCACCGGAATGCGACGAAGTGACAATCACGTTGCATCGCGTGTCGAATACGGAATATGAAGCGATCTGCGCACGCTTGCGTCAGTTGCGCGGCGTCAGGCAGTTCCGGCAGGACGAGACGTCGTCTTAAAAACGGAAAAACGTCGGCGAATGGCTTCGGCTGGGGCGGGCGGCCATGCGACAATGCGGTCTCGAAAAATTCCAATGGCATTGACGAGCGGTGCTCGGCGCCCGCTTTCCGGCGACGACCGCTTTTTTCTCTATGGCAGATTCCGCAGCATCCACGCAGTCCCGGCCTCAGCGCGCCGCTTCGAAGAAGCGGCGTCAGGCCACCGTCTCGACCGAAACTGAAAACAAACTGGCACGCGCCGCGCGCTCGGCCCAACGTCTCGCGCAACTGAGCGATGCCTCACGCGACGACAGCACGCTCGATCTGTTCCCCGACGATCCCACCCGCGCCACGCTGGAAGCGATGAACATCGACGTCCGGCAAGGCACGCTGCACGGCTTCGAATTACCCGATGTGGTGCTGGCCGCGGTCGGTGCGATCGATGCCGACGGCTTGTCGCTGGAGGCAAAGGCCGCGCGTCGCGCGCCGCGGACCACGAAATCCGAAGAACCGGCGCCGGTGTATGCGCAATTGAGCGGCCTGGAGCCGGAGGCGGTCGAGATGCCGACATTACCGGTTGGCGGGCTGGCTTTCGACGATGCCACGGCAGCCGCCGAGGCGCCGGCCGAAGAGAAGCCGGCGACAGCGGCACGCGACGCGGCCGTGCCGCTCACATCGGCGATGGCAGCGGCTACTGTGGCGCGCAGTGTGACCGCGCTGCGCCAGGCGGCTGAATCGGGCGCCACGACGGCGGATGCAGCGGCTGCATCGACCTCGGGCGGAGCGAAGCCGGCTATGCCGCCGCAGCGCTTCGCCGCGACTTTTACCAAGGCGACGACGGTCTCGCGGGAAGCCGCCGGCGCCGACGCCGCGAATGCCGGGCCTGCGAAAGCTGGAGCGGAGCGCGCGTCGTCTTCGACGGAAGCTGAGGCTGGGGCAGCGCGGGGGGGCTCTTCGGGGGAATCTGGCGCCGGCGTGGTGGCTGCTGGACCGAAGCTGGGTACAACGCCCACGTCCACGCCGGGTAATGCCTCCGCATCGGCGCCTGCACCTGCAGCATCTGCAAGCGCTGCTTTTGCTGCCCCCTCTTTCCGGGAAGCCCAGCGCGCCGAAGCCGCCGCGGCAGCGCTGCGAGCCGCGCCTGAACTTGACCGCGCGCGAGCGACGGCTTTCGCCGATACCGTCGACGCCTTATATGGCGTGATCGCCGATCAACGTCTCGCCGCAACCGACCATTCACGCCGCATGAAATGGATGCTGTCGATCGTGGTGGGCGCGTTGCTGATGACGGTCGCGATCGGCATCACGCAGACCGTGCTTCTGATGCGCCTGACGCGTGAAACCACGGCCCAGCAGCACCGCCTCGAACAGATGATGCAGAACCAGCAGGCCGCCATGGCCAGCCTGCTCGATACCCACCTGGCGATGGCCACCGCAGCGGCGGCCACTGCTGCTTCTGGCGTAGCCGCAACCGCAACCGCGGCACTCCAGCCAGCCGCAGCCGCGCCGGCTCATGGCAAACGCAGCGCGCGAGCACAGCACGCGCACAAGCCGAAAGCAGCCAACTCCCACTGACCTTCAGTGACCGCCGCGCCGGCAGAAGCTGGCCGCGGCGGTCGCCGTCAATGCCGCCCTGTTCAGCCCCCGTAAAAGCATGACAAGCTCGAAACCCGCACGCAGCAGGCGGCAGCGGTGAATCACGCTTCAGTAGGCGGACGGTTTGACCCTGAAATATAAAAAACGGGGACGTTGTCATGATGCGACGCATCATGAATAAAAACCCCTGTGGCAAAAAATCACACCCAGGAAATTGCTGCATTGCACTAGCTTTTGCCTAGGGAAAACCCTATAATGCTTATTAAGGGAAAACCCTAGCAAATGCAGTAACTAACCGGGAGTCGCCATGAGCTACATTTTTGCACTGTTCCAAAAGGTCAGCGACCTCTTTGCGTCGCCCCATCTGCCGCTGGATTCGGACTACTCGTATGCAGCGCGTAGCCGCGAAGCAGAGCGCATGCGCAAAGCGCAAGCCACGTTGTTCGGCATCAAGCTGAGCGACTAAGAAGAAAGCTGTACGGCCTGAGCGCGGACCACCGCGTACGGGCGCGCACCTCGAGTGCACCCGCATTATTGAAGCCACCGCCCGCGAAATGCGCGCTGTGGCTTTTGTTTTTGAATGTCACCATTCCGCTCCGCATTTTTCCGAATATTTCCTGGCCGAAATGAGTGTAACGGCGGCTGACATGACGCCGCGCTGCCATCTGGTTGATCCACCGCGCATCCGCTGTAGACGGGCGGCGGACATCAAAAAGGCCCCTCTTCATCCGTCCCTTTCTACGAAACGTGTGCTTACAAGTGCTCACGTCTTCATGCGATTTGCACCGTTAAAGTTGATTTCAAGCGTACGGCGTCCGGTCCGAACCCAAAATCGCGGTTCGATGTCGGCCGAACACGGACGCCGGCTTGATATAAAACTTTGCATGGGAGGTCACGATGAAAACCTTTAACAAGACGTCGCGTTCGATTGTTGCAACCTTGCTGGCAGGCGGCGCGTTGCTCGCGGCCGGCAGCGCTTTTGCTCAGGAACGAGTGATTGTCGAAAATGGTCCGGGGCCGGTGGTTTACGGTCAGCCGCACATGATGCCGGTGGGCGTGTCGATCAACATCGGCTGGCATGGCGATCGTTATTGGGATGGCCATCGCTACTGGGCTCACGACGACTGGATGCGTCATCATCCGCACGACTACGATCCGCATCACCACGACGACCGTCGTCCGCCGCCCCCGCGTTACTAATGCGCGCATGACGGTGCCGCGTGACGCGGCGTGAAGTCCACAAAGCCGGTCCTTCCTCGCGGAAGACCGGCTTTGTCACGTTCAGGCTTGAAAAACGGCGCGCTGCGCTATGCTTGAAAGCTTTCATCGATGGCAGCAGGAGAGCGGCGTGGACAAGGCAGTCATAGGCGTAGTGGGCACGGGATTGATGGGCGTCGGTATTGCGACGCAAAGTGCGCTGCACGGGCATCGGACAATCGTTCACGACGTCGACCCGGCGCGCCTCGCGAGCGTCGTGCCGAAGGCGCAAGCGGTGCTTGACGAACTGATCGACGCCGGACGCATCGACCACGCCACCAGACAGGCGGCGCTCTCGCGCATCGAGACACATGCGCAACTCGAGGTTATGGCGTCGGCACAATTCGTGATTGAGGCGATTCCCGAAGTGTTGGAGTTGAAGCATCGCCTGTATGCATCGTTAACCGGGCTGATGGCGGACGATGCGATTCTCGCGAGCAATACCAGTGGTTTTCCGCCCGATCAGCTGGTCGCTCCGCTGCGCGCGAAGGAGCGTTTTGTGATCGCGCATTTCTGGAATCCACCGCACATGATCCCGCTTGTCGAAGTCGTGCCGGGCACCGCGACCGCGCCGGAAGTGACCGGGCAAACCGCCGCGTTGATGAGCGCAATTGGCATGGAGCCGGTGGTGCTGGCGAAGGCGATTCCGGGTTTTGTCGGCAACCGGTTGCAGTTCGCCGTGCTACGCGAGGCGTTGAACATCGTGCGCTCGGGGGCAGCGACGCCTGACGTGGTCGATCGGGTCATGAAGGCATCGCTTGGGCGCCGGTGGGGGATTGTCGGGCCGTTCGAGGGCGCGGACATGGGCGGCCTCGATACCTTCCTCGATATCTCCACGCATTTGATGCCGGAACTCGCGAAAGACGAAGACGTGCTCGATCTGCTGCGTGCGCAGGTCGACGCGGGACGCGTCGGCGTGCGCAGCGGCGCGGGTTTTTATGAATGGGACGACGCGCATCTGGCGCGAGTCAAGGAAGGCCGCAAGCAGGTGATTAGCCGGGGGTAGTGATATTGCGCACGCATGCCGCATGAGGGTTAATCGTGACGGCATTTAAAACCGACCTGTTCGACATTTGCCAGCGGGTTGCCGACGAATTTCCCGGGTGGACCTTCGCGTCGGGTCAATTCAAGAACAAGTCAAGTGATCGCGCGCAAGTTGACTCATACTCCCGAGCGCTTTCGGCTAGGCGCTCTCATTCGAGATAACTCAGGCGGTCCCCGTCCCGCGCTTTTTCCCAGTAGCCGACGGGCAAGCCGTTCATCCAGATGTTGAGCCGTTGTGTCTGAGAGCGGCGCGCCATGATTACCAGTTTTCCCGTTTCTTTCTGGTCGTGATTGCCCCAAGGGGTTGCTTCGAACTCGACGCTTTCTGGGTTCGGCCCGAGCGGTTGGCGACCGGTGGAGATTTCGCTTTTCTGGCGGCGGAGACGTGTTGTTGAAGCTTCGGCGTCTCGCCCTGCGCTGGTTCACCGTCAGGCGCGGACGACGTCTGACTCATACGCAACTCCACGTTCAGCAAACGCATGACCTTAAAAAGCCGTTCGACGCTTGCCGATGCCGGATTGGCTTCCAGTTGCGCATAGCTTTGCTGCGTGATGCCTAGCAGTTCGGCCACGGCAGCCTGTGTGAGTCCAGCGGACTTGCGGAAGCCCAGCAGAATGGGGCGGAGCTGACTTAGCGTCTTGATAGCGTAATCCATTGGATTTTCTTCAGGCTCGTACAGTCTCTGGACTGTATCACGAAAATACAGACAATAAACTGTAATTTAAATATACAGGCTGTGGTTTGTATTTGCAATTTACAATTCAAAGCCTGTTAAGACGGAACGTAAAGTCACCCGATGAACACGAGTTCACGGAAGCGCGAATAGCCTTGGTCCGCTTCACGCCCGCCCCAGCAGCCCCAACGAGTCTGCGGTATAAATACCTCCCGCCTCACCCGCAAACCCAAACACAACCCATGTCCCACTACTTCTACGACCCCGCTGCCGGTCACGGCCTCCCGCACGATCCGTTCAAGGCCATCGTCGCTCCGCGTCTGATCGGCTGGATTTCCTCCCGCGCGACCGACGGGACGCTAAACCTCGCGCCCTACAGTTTCTTCGGCGCGTTCGCCAGCTTCCCGCCGATCATCGGCTTCTGCAGCGAAGGCCGCAAAGACAGCATCGCCAACATCGAAGCTACCGGCGAATTCGTCTGGAATCTGTCCAGCAAGCCGCTCGCCGAGCAGATGAACCGCTCTTCCGCACCGGTCCCGCCCCACGTCGACGAATTCGAACTCGCGGGTCTTACACCCGCGCCGGGTCGCAACGTAGCCGTGCCGCATGTCGCCGAATCGCCGGCCGCGCTTGAATGCAAACTGCTGCAAGTGATCCGTCTGCATACGCTCGACGGCAAGCCGATGGACAATTACCTGTCGCTGGGCCAGGTAGTCGGCGTCCACATCAACGAGGCTTATCTGAAAGACGGCCTGTTCGACACGCATGCCGCGCAACCGATCATGCGCGCCGGCTACCGCGCCGACTACGCCGATATAGGTGAGATGTTCCAGATGTTCCGCCCGACCGCGTAAGTACCCAAAGCGTTTGAATCATCTCGCGCCGCGCAATGCGGCGCGGCGCCCACCTGATCGCCTCCGCGAAACGCAAAGCCGGCGCCCCGCAAACTGGCCCGCTTGATGCTTGCAACCGACGCTTCAACGCGTCGTTTTCAACTGCCGGCTCACTCAAGAGGAGCGCGATCATGTCCACCGAATTCGCTACGCAGTTCAGCCATATCCGTCCACAAGACACGTCCTACGTGGATCAGGGCTTACGCGATTTTTTTCTGTACCGGGATTTAGGCATCGCGCAGGCAACCGGCGGCAAGGTGCTCGCGCAACTCGTCAAGGCGAATCACGCACCAGAGCAAGGCACCGGTTGGCACCGCCATGAGGCCGATTTCCACATTGTGATCATGTTGAAGGGCTGGGCGCGCTTCATGTACGGCGACAAGGAGACGCTCGTTGCCGCCGGCGATTGCGTGCATCAGGCGCCGGGCATCGTCCACTATCTGTTCGATTACTCGGAGGATATGGAGTACATCGAAATCGTGTCGCCGGCCGATTTCAAGTCGATTGAAGTCGAAGGTCCATGCGAAGTGCCGGCAGTGCAGCCGTGGAAGAGCGCCGTGGCCTGACTCACGATTGCGTCGCGGGTGGCCGCCGACGCGGTGCCCGTGACGCCTGCCGAGTCTTGGCGGCAGACCCGGAGCCAACCCCGTTCGGCGTGGCGGCCACCGCCGCCGCCGAATCCACCTCGACATCAACCACCGCAGCAGCAGCCGGGGCCGACGCGATCGCTTCCGAAGCGGCAGCCATCGACACCGGCTGAATCGTCCGCGCCCGCGAACTCACCACCACAGCACGCGGTTCGTTGTCGTAAATCACCGCCCGCACACGCGGATAAATCTGCCGTTCCCACCGATGTCCATTGAACACGCCATAGTGCCCCACACCGGTCTGCACGTGATGCGTCTTCAGATACGGCCTCAGCTTGTCGCACATATCCTGCGCGGCGAGCGTCTGCCCAACTGCGCAGATATCGTCTTTTTCACCCTCTACCGTCAGCAGCGCAGTACGGCGAATCTTTGAAGGCTCCACAAGCCGTCCTTTCACCTCGAGTTCATGCAACGGCAGCGCATGCCGCTGAAAAACAGTATCAACCGTCTCCAGATAAAAATCGGCCGTCAGGTCCATCGTCGCGAAGTATTCTTCGTAGAAAGTGTGGATCGTGTCGGCCTTCGCCGGATCGCCTTTGGCGCGCTCGTAGTGCATCGTCTCGAACGAGTCGAGATGGCGGCCGAGGTTCATCGACATAAACGCGGTCAATTGCACAAAGCCGGGATACACGCGACGATGCGCGCCCGCAAAACCGAACGGCACCGCGCTGATCAGGTTCTGCTCGAACCACTCGATCGGTTTGCTTTTAGCCAGTTCGTTGACACGCGTCGGGTTGATGCGCGTGTCGAGCGGACCCGCCATCAGCGTCATGCTGGCGGGCTGCGCGGGGTTGTCGTCGGCGGCCATGAGGGCGACTGCGGCCAACGCGGCGACAGTCGGCTGGCACACCGCCAGCAGATGCGTGCCTGGCCCGATCGTCTCGGTGAAGTCGATTACGTGCTGCACGAATTCGTCGAAGCCGAAGCGGCCCTGACTTAGCGATACGTCGCGTGGGTTGTGCCAATCGGTGATGTAGACGTCGTGCTCGGCCAGCATCGTGCGCACGGTGCCGCGCAGCAGCGTCGCGAAGTGGCCGGACATGGGCGCGATCACCAGCACGCGCGGCTGCGAATGAGAAAGAGAGGCATCCTTACGGAAATGCAACAGCGAACAGAATGGCGTGTGCGCCACCACGTCCTCGACGATTCGCACGGATTTGCCTTCCGTCATCACGCTGTCGATATCGAATGGCGGCCTGACAGGCGTAAGTCCGGCGAGCGTCAGCAACTCGCAGGCCGCGCGTATCGAACGTCCATGCGATGTATCGCCAAATGCGGGCCACGCGTCGAGCGAATGGTTCATCAGTGCCGCGCCGTGCCGCATTGGCAGCATCATGTCGGCGAAAGCCTGGTATGTGGGATATGCGAACAGGTTCATAACCTTCGCACGAGTGCAGGAAAGGAAGGAACCCGAGTAGAGGCAAGTCATGTGCCAATCATGTAGTCACATGATGCAGCCGTCACTACACGTTGGCATAGCATTTGCGCGAGTTGTGGCAGCGGGCCGAATTTGCCGCGCTTTGGTGCGTCCGCGCACGACAACGTGCATGCGCATTGTCCGACGTCGGCGGAACGCCTCATCTGGAGGAGAAAAGTATGGCGAATACCACGCTCACCATCAGCAGCAAGAACTATTCGTCATGGTCGCTGCGGGGCTGGCTGCTGACAAAGTTCAGCGGCTTGCCTTTCGAAGAGATCGTGATGCCGATCGACGATCCCGCCGCGCGTGCCGAATTGCTGCTGTTGTCGCCGTCGATCCTGGTGCCGTGTCTCTTTCACGACGGCATCAAGATCTGGGACACCCTGGCGATCGCCGAATATCTGAACGAGTTGAAACCGGAAGCGGCATTGCTGCCGAAAGACATCCGCGCGCGTGCGCATTGCCGCTCGATTTGCGGTGAGATGCATTCGGGTTTTGCTTCGTTACGTTCGGCCTTGCCGATGAACCTGAAAGCGCATTTTCCGGGCTTCAAGGTCTGGGCGCGGGCGCAATCGGATATCGACCGCATCGTGACGATCTGGAGCGAGTGCCTGCAACAGTACGGCGGCCCGTTTCTGTTCGGCGAGCGCAGCGCGGCGGACGCGATGTACGCGCCGGTGGTGACGCGTTTCGTGACCTACGACGTCAAGCTGGACCCGGAGGTCGTCGATTATGGGCAACGCATCATGGCGCTGCCTGAAATGCAGCAGTGGATCGCGGATGCGCAGCAGGAAGTGGAAGAGATCGACGAACTGGATGTGGAGTTTTGATAACGTCGCGCGACGCGGAACGCCGCCGCCGCAGGCCGATATTGGCGCGTGGCACGATGCCCCGCGTCAATGCAAAGGCAAGCTCTTAGTCCCGCCCCGCTTCCAGCTTGAACACGCTAACTACCTGCGCAAGCCGCGCAGCCTGATCGCGCAACTCGGCCGCGGCGAGTTCCGCCTCGCCGACAATCGTCGCATTCTGTTGGGTCGCTTCACCGATCTGCGTGACAGCGAGATTGACCTGCTCGATGCCGCCCGATTGCTCGCGTGACGCAACGCTGATTTCCGCCATGATCGCGCGCACCTGGCTGACCTGGTGAACGATGCCTTGCATGGTCGAGCTGGCTTCTTCGGCGATGCGGAAACCGCTTTGCACGGTCGCCGTGGAGGCGGCGATCAGCCCCTCGATCTCCTTTACCGAAGCCGCGCTGCGCTGGGCGAGCGCGCGCACTTCCGAGGCCACCACCGCGAAGCCCTTACCGTGCTCGCCGGCACGCGCGGCTTCCACGGCGGCGTTCAGCGCGAGAATATTGGTCTGGAACGCAATGCCTTCAATCACGCTGGTGATCTCGGCGATCTTCTGCGACGAGCGGCTGATCTCGCCCATCGTCGAGACCACGCGTTCGACGGCGCGGCCGCCTTCGAGCGCGGCGTCCGCGGCATGCGTGACGAGCGTGTTGGCTTGCGCGGCGTGGTCGGCGTTCTGCTGCACGGTCGAGGTGATCTGTTCCATGCTGGCCGCCGTTTCTTCGAGGCTGCTTGCCTGGGTCGCAATCCGTGCGGCGATGTTGCCACTGCCGGTGGCGATCTTTTCAGTGCCCTCCGACATGTCCGTCGACGCATTGCGCACTTGCGAAACAATGCGTGCGAGGCCTTCGCCGATGCCGTCGATCGACTGCATCAGGCGGCCGATTTCGTCGGCCCGCGCCTTCGTACCGTTGACGCCCTTGGCCACGCGTACGCTCAGATCGCCCGAGGCGAAGCGCTCAGACGCCTTGGCGGCTTCATCGAGCGGACGGCTCACGAGGCGGCGCACGGCGATCAGGAACACGATCGCGAACACGCCGACCAGCACGAAACCGATCAGCAGGAATTGATTGCGCGTGGCGCTCACCTCCGCCATCACCTCGTCGCGCGGCGCAACGCCGCCCACCAGCCATTGCCACTGCGGTACCGTGATAAACGACACGAATTTGTCGCGCGCGCTGTGCTCGCCGAGCGTGGCGTCGGCGGAGCTGAATTCGAGCTGGCCTTCCTTCATGTCGAGCATCTGCTGATACGGCGCGTTCGTGTTGTCCGCGTTCTGCCCGGCGGCGGCCGGATGCACGATCAGCTTGCCGCGATCCGCGCCCTTCGAGGCGTTGACCACGAAGTAATAGCCGCTGTCGCCGATTTTCAGTTTGCGGATACCGTCTTCGACCGACTGGATTTCCTTGTCCACGTTCACGCCGACGAACAGCGCACCGATCACGCGGCCGCTCGCGTCCGTGACCGGCCGATATTGGGTAATCCAGCGTTTGCCAAAGAGCGTCGCAAGTCCCGTATACGATTTGTTCGCGAGGATCGGCGCGTACGCGGGCCCGTTGCGGTCGAGCAGCGTGCCGATCGCGCGCGAGCCGTCCTGTTTCTTCAGCGAAGTCGTCACGCGGACGAAATCGTCGCCGCTGCGGGCGAACACGGTGGCCACCGCGCCACTGCGTTCGAGAAACTGGTCGGGAATCGAGAAGTCCATGTTCAGGACTTTGTCGCCGGCCTTGATGGTTGGCGTGGCGACGCCGTTGACGTCGACTTTCTGGCTGTCGTCGAGCGTGTAGCCGGTGGGCAGGAAACTCGCGAACAGTGACGTCGAGCGATCGACTTCGGCAGACAGCGCTTCGTCGAACAGCGTGATCATGGCGGCGATCGAGCGGTCTTTATCGGCAATGCGCTGCAGCACCTGATCGCTGACCTGCTGGCCGGCGCTGCGCGTGAGCGCCCACGTAAAGGCGGCGAAAATCAGTGCTACCAGCGCGCACGACAGCACGGCGAGCCGGGCGCCAACGCTGGCGCGGCGCAAAGAGAGAAATTCCATGGATATTCGGCGTAAAGGAAGACATGTGGCTTGTAAACCATGCGAATGCATGGTTTACACCTATGTCAAGATTACGGCCGAATTGCGCACATCTTTAGCGATTTCGAAGGCTTTTCGTAATATATCGACGTATATTGCCGTCAACCTGCCGACGCGCCACGCCAGGTGCGTAGCAGTAGCGCGTTGGTGACGACGCTGACGCTCGAAAACGCCATCGCCGCACCGGCCAGCATCGGGTTGAGCAAACCGAAAGCGGCCAGCGGGATGCCGATCAGGTTGTAGACGAACGCCCAGAACAGGTTCTGCTGAATCTTCCGCCAGCTGCGGCGCGAAATGTCGATGGCGTCGGCCACCAGCGCCGGATCGCCGCGCATCAGCGTGATGCCGGCCGCCTGCATCGCGACGTCAGTGCCGGTCGCCATGGCGATACCGATGTCGGCGGCGGCGAGCGCGGGGGCGTCGTTGATGCCGTCGCCCACCATCGCGACGATGCCGGCGCTGCGGATCTTCAGGTCGCGGATCACGCGGGCCTTGTCGTCGGGCAGGACTTCGGCATGGAATTCGGTGATGCCGAGCGCCTGGGCGACGCTTGCCGCACTGCCTTGGTTATCGCCGGTGACGAGCACGCTTTTGATACCCATTTGGGCGAGCCGTTCGACCGCCGCGCGCGCGCTCGGTTTGACGGTATCGCCGAAGGCGATCAGGGCGAGCGCGGCGGGTGCCAGCGGCGCTCGCTGCATCAGCCAGGAGACGGTATTGCCGGCAGCTTCGAGTTGTTTTGCGCGCTCGACGAATGGCGCCGGCAACACGATGCCGAGCTCGTTGAGCCAGCGCGTGCTGCCGAGCGCGAGCGTACGGCCATCGACGTCGGCTTCCACGCCGCGCCCGGGCACTGCGCGCGCGGCGCTTGCCGTGAATGCCGCAACCGGCGTAATTGACGCAACCGGCGCAACCGGCGACTCCGCTGCGGCCTTCACCACGGCCCGCGCCAACGGATGATCGCTATGCCGCTGCACGGCTGCGGCGAGCGCGAGCGCCTCGTCGCGCCCGATACCGTCGAGCGCCTCGAATGCTGTCACCGACGGTTGACCGAGCGTCAGCGTGCCGGTTTTATCGAACGCGACGATATTCACCCGATGCGCGGTTTCCAGCGCCTCGGCGTCCTTGATCAGCACGCCGCGCCGCGCGGCGACGCCGGTGCCGGCCATGATGGCCGCGGGCGTTGCCAGTCCCAGCGCGCACGGGCAGGCGATCACCAGCACGGCGACCGCGTTCAGAATCGCGGTTTCACCGCCCGCACCGGCAATCAGCCAGCCCACCAGCGTGAGCACCGCAATCGCCAGAATCGCCGGCACGAAGATTTCGCTGACACGATCGACCAGACGCTGGATCGGCGCTTTCTCAGCCTGCGCGCTTTCCACGAGGCGAATGATTCGGGCAAGGGTCGTTTCCGCGCCGATTGCGGTGGTCGTCACCGCAATCGCGCCTTCGCCGTTGATCGAACCGGCGGTAACCGGATCGCTGGCCTGCTTGGGCACCGGCAAGCTTTCGCCGGTAATCAGCGATTCGTCGATATGGGTGCGGCCTTCGAGCACCGCGCCGTCGACCGGCACGCGTTCGCCCGGACGCACGATCACCACTGTGCCGACCCGCACTTGCGCGAGCGGCACTTCGCGTTCGTCCGCGCCGACGCGGATGCGTGCCCGATCGGGGCGCAGCGCGTTAAGCGCGCGGATCGCGTCCGTGGTCTGGCGCTTGGCGCGCGCCTCGAGCCATTTGCCGAAGCGCACCAGCGTAATCACCACCGCCGACGCTTCGAAATACAGATGCGTCATGTCGCCGCCATGGGTCGCCAGTTCGTAGATGCTGATCCCATAAGCCGCCGACGTGCCGAGCGCCACCAGCAAGTCCATGTTCCCGGCGCCGGCCCGCACCGCCCGGTAAGCCGCTCGATAGAAGCGCGCGCCGAATACGAACTGCACGATCGAGGCGAGACCGAACTGCAGCCAGGGGGACAGCATCGCGTGCAAGCCGAACCATTCGCCGACCATCGGCAGGACGAGCGGCAGCGTCAGCACGGCGGAGACGAGAACGGCTGCCAGTTCGCGGCGGGTCTGGTTGCGTTTGCTTTGCGCGACGGAGGCGAGCGCGGCCGTGTCGGTGACGGAAGTCGGCGCGTCCGGCGGCGCCATTAGCGTTGCCTCGTAGCCCGCTTTTCTGACCGCGGCGATGAGCGCTTCGATGTCGGCGCCCGCGCCCATCTGGTCCGGATTGACGGTCGCCGTTTCGGTCGCCAGATTCACCGATACGTTCGCGACGCCCGGCACCTTCGCGAGCGCCTTCTCCACGCGCATCGCGCATGAGGCGCAGGTCATCCCGCCGATTGCCAGTTCCGTGGCCTGCGAGCTTGACGCCGGCGTGGCGTCCGGTGGTGCCGACGGGCTGGCTTCGTAGCCCGCTTTGCGCACGGCGCCGGCGAGCGTTTCGGGGTCGACTGCGGCGTCGCTGTCGATGCTGGCCTTTTCAGTGGCGAGATTCACCGACGCGCGGGTGACGCCCGGCACTTTGGCGAGCGCCTTCTCCACGCGCATCGCGCACGAGGCACAGGTCATCCCGCCGATGTCGAGTTCGATGGTTCTGGCGGGCGTAGCGTCCGTGGGACGCAGGGGTGTGGCAAGTTCGGTCATGGTAGGCAAGGCTCATCGCAGCATTGGGCCGCATCATGAACCGAGTATTGACCTTCCCATGATGGGAAGGTCAAGGATGTTTTTGTCGCACGACGGTGGATAAGGCCGGGGAGCAAAAAGCTCAGAATGGCGGCGGAGCGTCCAGCATCGCCTGGCCAACGGCTTTCTGTTCGTCGCTCGTGCGCACCAGCAGCGTTTCGGCCGCGCCGCGCCGGTCGGCGGCTTCCTTGTTCTGACCGAGTTTCCATTTGCCGACCAGTCGCGTGACCTCGATCTCGAGGCCGACGATCGCCCCCAGCATCTGCGCAATATAGTCGGCCGGCGCATCACCCATCTTCCAGGGTACCGGTTCGCCCGCTTCCATCTTGCGGGTGAGCCGCGCGACCAGGCCGCGCAAGAACGCCTCGTCGTCACGCACCACAATCCGGCCGTGCGCATGCACCACCATATAGTTGTAAGTCGGCACCTGGCGATGTGTCTCGTGCTTGCTCGGATACCAGGTCGGCGAGATATAGGCGGCGGGGCCCTGGAAAATGACGAGGGTTTCCGGGTTGGCGGCGACTTCCTGCCAGACCGGATTGGCCCGGGCGACGTGAGCGCGGAGGATGCCGTGGGTTTGGATGACGCCGTCAGCCCCTCCGGGGACTGGTTTTGCGTCGAACTCGAATGGCAAATGGTTCGCATCGAGCCCATTCGGTCCATGAGTAACCAGCGCGCCGAACGGCTGCCCGGCAATCAGGCGGTGGAGCACCTCCGGGCGGTTCTCTTCGAAATGGGCGGGCATATACATAAAAACGCTCCGGGAACAAAGGACAGCGAGTGGCCGGGGTGGGCAGCCAACCGGCAGGCAGGAACCGGCTCGGGAGTGACAAAAGCGTTACACACACCGCAAATGGTGTCCGCGCGCGCATTACAACGCGCTATTGCTGCCTTTGCGCTTGCCTGGCGAACAAGGATACGATACAACCCGATGTTGTCGGCAACACAAGCTGCGGACTCGCTGCGCCTGGCTTTGGGAGGCCACGCAAACAGGTTTCGCCGCGTACCGACGCCTCCCTTAGGACCGCACGTTCTGCCACCTGAACGAATGATAAAAAATCGCCAAGAACTGTTTTCGCTTCACTGGACCTGCGCATCGCTCGCAGGCCTCGCATTTCTGGCTGGTTGTGCGTCGACTCCGTCCACGACGCAAAAAACCACCGGCTGGATCAAGGACGAAGTTGCCGATTCGTACGTGTTCGGCTATCCGCTGGTGCTGATGGGCGTCGCGCGCGACGCGGCGGTTGGCACCGATCCGGGCCAGGCGCCGATCAATACCTTGCGCCACGCCCAGGCCTTGCCGCCGATCGGCGCAGCCAATCCATTGCAGCCGAGCCTCGATACGCTCGATTCGACCGGCTGGCTGGACGTGGGCAGCGAGCCGGTGATCGTAGCGCTGCCCGACTCGCACGGCCGCTACGTCGATGCCCGCGTGCTCGACATGTGGACCAATGTGGTGTGGTCGACCAGCTCACAATTTGCCACCCGCGCTGCGGGCATCAAGGCGCAAACGATTGCTTTCGTCGGCCCGGGCTGGCAGGGCGATCTGCCCAAGGGCGTCACGCGCGTCGACGTGCCGACCCGCAACGCATGGGTGAGCGTGCGTATCCAGTCGAACGGCACCCGCGACCTGACAGCGGTGCGCAAGCTGCAGCGCGCGATTCGCGTTGTGCCGCTGAGCGTCTACGCCGGCGGCACACGCTCGGCGTCGATCGCGGCGCCGCGCAGCACGGCCGCCGATGCCGCGGTGGCCGCTTCCGGCACACCGGCCGCGCAAGTTGCCGCGCTCGACGCGAACGGTTTTTTCAGCCGGCTCGCGCAGGCCCTGCCGGACAACCCGCCAACGCCGGCTGACCCGCATGCGCTGAAAATCCTTTCCGACTTCGGCGTGACGCCGGGCGACCCGGTGAAGCTGCCGAACTCGCCCGACGTGATTGCCGCGGGTCTCGCCGACGGTCACGAGCGCGTCGTCACGCCGCCGTCCAATCTGCTGAGCAGCAATGGCTGGAGCTGGTTCGGCGACGGCGTCGGCAACTACGGCCCTGACTATGCGATGCGGGCGTACGCTGCGGCGACCCAACCGGGCATCGGCACGAAGGACGATGAAGTGCGCGCAGTCGTTACCCAGGACAGCGACGGTCATACGCTCAACGGCGCAAACCGCTACGTGATCCACTTCGCGTCGAACCAGTTGCCGCCGGTGCGTGGTTTCTGGTCGATCACCGCGTACACGAAGGACGGTGCGTTAGGGGAAAGCGCGCCGGCGCGTCTGGCGGTTGGCGATCGCAACGGTGCGCGCCGCAATCGCGACGGTTCGCTCGACGTGACGGTGTCCTCGGTGCGCAGCAAGAGCGGCAACTGGCTGCCGGCGCCGCGCGCCGATCTGCAACTGGTGCTGCGCCTGTACGCGCCGAAGCCGCAAGCGACTGACGGCAGCTGGCAACCACCGGCCGTGGTGCGTCAGTGAATGGCCGTAGTGCAGTTTGCCAGCGAAATGCCTCAATGAAATACCTTGGCGATTTGCGTCGCTACTGTGACAGCCGTGCATGAGTGACGCATAAATCGCCCATGTCCGCCGCTTTGTGCCGGCGGACATGGGCGGCGGCAGCATGCAACAATATGTAAGCTGCGTCTGACATTGCTACCCCGCGTAAGATTCACCACTTATACTGCCGCTTGCGGGATTTTCGTTTCGCGGCGGGCTTGCCGCCGCATTACCCAAGACCGAGCATGGCAAGCCTCAACAAAGCATCAATCGCTTCTTCCATGCAGACCGTGCGCAATGTCGCGCAGTCACGCCGCACCCGGCGTGTCATCACGGGTCTGCTGATCTTCCTCGTATTGTTCGGTCTGCTGGGCTTTTTCGCGGCACCGCCGTTGATTCGCCACATTGCCGAGCAGCAACTCAGCAAGCAACTCGACCGGCCTGCCACGATTGGCCGCATCGCGCTCAATCCATACACGCTCAAACTCGAAGCCGATCGCGTGCATATCGGCGAGCGGGGCGGCGCGGGCGATTTCGTCGATATTTCGCGGCTTATCGTAAAGCCGTCGTGGAGTTCACTGTTTCGCGCAGCACCGATCATCGACGAAGTGCAGCTCGATTCACCGCGTTTTCATATCGTTCGCTACGATGCGCAGCGCTTCAATTTCACCGACCTGATCGAGAAATTCTCGAAGCAGCCGGCCAAACCCGATAGCAAGCCGACGCTCTTTTCGGTGTCGAACATTCGCCTCGAAAATGGCCAGATCACGTTCGACGACAAGCTGCTCGGCGTCACGCATGTGATCGATCAATGGAAGCTGGGCATTCCGTTCATTGCCACGCTGCCTTCGAAAACCGATATCTTCGTCGAGCCGTTGCTGCGTGCGCGGATCGACGGCAGCCCGCTCGCTATCGACGGCAAGACCAAGCCGTTTGCCGCGTCGCGCGAATCGGAAGTGTCGCTGCGCTTCGACGGGCTCGACGTGCCGCGTCTCATTTCCTACGCGCCGACCAAACTGCCGGTGGTTGTGCAGAGCGGCAAACTGTCCACCGATCTCAAGCTCAATTTCGTGGTCTCCAACGACGCGCCTTCGTTGCGGGTGGCGGGCACGGTCGATTTGAACGACGTGGACATACGCGATCAGAGCAAGGCGCCGTTCTTTGCCGCGCGCACGGTGCATGTGGCCGCAGCGACGCTCGAGCCGCTGAAGAGCCTGTATCACTTCGACGATATCCGTATCGACGCGCCGAGCGCCAGTCTTGCGCGTGATAAAGACGGTGTGCTGACTGTCGAGAAAATGTTCACGCCTGAGCCTGCCGCCGAGGCTTCCGCCCCGGCATCGGCCGCGGCCGCATCCACGACGGCTAAAAATGCGGCGAGCGCGCCCGTCGCCGCATCCGGCGCAAGCGCCACAGAGAAGACCGCGCAGCCGCTGGACCTGTCGATCAAGCGTTTTGCGATCAACGACGGCACCGTCAACGTTCACGACGAAGCCGCCTCGCGGCCGGTCGAGCTTGGCCTGCAAAAACTGGCCGTCACGCTGACCGATTTTTCGACGCTCGCGACTGCTCCCGCGCACTACACGCTCAATACCAACTTCAAGGACTCTACCGGCTCGCTCGGCGTGGCCGGTGCGTTCGGCCTGGTCGCGAAGACCGCCAGCGCGAAGCTCGATCTGAAGTCGCTGCCATTGCCGCCGCTGCAGCCGTACCTCGATACGGCGACCGCGGCGCAAGTCGTCGACGGTGCGTTGTCTGTCAATGCGAATCTCGACGCGAACTGGTCGAAGTCACCGGCCGCTGTGATGGTCGGCGATACGCAACTGAATCTGCAATCGCTCAAACTCGCGGCGCGCGGCAGCAAGGCGCCGGCCGTCTCGCTCGCGCAAGGCCAGGTGACGATCAAGCAGGTGGACGTGGCGGGACGCACGGCCGACATCACCGGCGTCGATACGACTGGCCTGGTGGTCAATGCTCAGCGTCTGAAAGACGGCAGCATCGACCTCGCCGCGCTCGCGGGTCCGCATCAAGCCGAACAGCAGCGCACCGCGATCCACGCGGCGAAGAAAGCAGAGGCGGAGGGACCCGCTTGGCACTACAAGATCGGCGAACTCAACCTGAAAGACGCGACCGCGAATTTTACCGACAACACCACGCCGAATCCGGTGAAGCTGAGCGTGACGCTGCTGCAACTGAAGGTGCAGCAGATCAGCGACGATCTGAGCAAACCGTTGCCGATCGATCTGCAAGCCACGCTCAATAAAAAAGGCACGCTCGGCGTAAAAGGCGATGTCACGGCGACGCCGCTCAAGGTGGCCGTCAAGGTGAACGCAAACCGCCTGGATGCGGCGGCTTTCGAACCGTACTTCGGCAGCAAGCTCAATGCGCTGATCGCAAGCGCGTTGCTCAACGCGAACGGCGATCTCGCGCTGAGTCAGGCGAAGGCGCTGAAAGCGACCTATCGCGGCGACGTCGCGCTGGTCGACGTGCGGATGCTCGACAAGGCGACGTCCGACCCGTTCGCGGGATGGGGCTCGCTCGCGCTGACCAATCTGAAGGCCGACTACGACGAACGCGGCACGGTGGTCGATGCCGGCCGCGTCACGTTCACGAAGTTCTATGGGCGTGTGCTGCTCGACGCACAAGGCAAGCTGAATCTCAACGACGTGGTCGCGCATGAAAGCGGCGCCGCGCAATCGCTGACCCGCGACAAGAGCGGCTCGGAACCCGTGCCGTTGACGCCGCAAGCGGCCTCGTCGCCCGAGGTGGCGCCCGCGCCGGTACCGGCGTCGTCCGTCAAGTCCTCCGCTCCTGCCACGGTCACGGCAGCAACGCCGCCGCAAAGTCCCGTCAAACTGCATTTTGGCCAACTGGTGCTGCAACAGGGCCGCGTGACGTACACCGACAACTTCATCAAACCGAACTTCACGGCGAACCTGGTCAGTATTCAAGGCACGGTGGGTGCATTCGGCACACAATCGACCACCCCCGCTCCCGTGGACATTGCCGCGAAACTGGCAGCCAATGGCCCGTTGTCGATTCGTGGCACGGTCAATCCGCTGATTGCGAAGCCCGCACTCGATCTGACCGCGAGCGCGCACGATATCGAACTCACCAACCTCACGCCGTATTCGGCGAAATACGCCGGGTATCCGATCACCAAGGGCAAGCTGAACGTCGATCTGCACTACAAGCTCGATAACGATCAGTTGAACGCGAACAACCACATTTTCATCGACCAGCTCACGTTCGGCGATCACGTCGAGAACAATACGGCAACCAGGCTGCCGGTGCGTCTCGCGATCTCGCTGCTGAAAAATTCGCGTGGCGAAATCGATGTGAACCTTCCGGTGTCGGGATCGTTGTCGAATCCTGAGTTCAGCATTGGCGGCTTGATCTGGCATGCCGTGCTCAATCTGCTGCAGAAGGCCGTGACCGCGCCGTTCTCGTTGATTGCCAACGCGTTTGGCGGCGGTGGCGAGGAGATGGGCTATGTCGAATTCGACCCGGGCTCGGCGAAACTCTCCGACGCCGCGGATAAAAAGCTCGACGCCATCGTAAAAGCACTGGCCGACAAGAGTTCGATCCGTATCGATCTGATTGGCCGGGTCGATCCGGCGGTCGACGAACCGGGCCTGCGGGCGCAATACGTCGATCGCGCGGTCAAGCAGCAGAAGATCAAGGACGTGGTGGGCAATGGCGAAAGCGTGGATCTGTCGACCGTCACCGTGGATCCGAAGGAATACGACAAGTACCTGACCAAGGCCTACAAGGCAGCCGACTTCAAGAAACCGCGCAATTTTGTCGGCTTGACCAAGAGCCTGCCGGACGACGAGATGAAGGCCGCAATGGCCGCCAACGCGCCGATCGACGACGCCAGCTTGCGCCAGCTCGCGCAGCAACGGGCGCAAGCCGTGCAGCAGTATTTCGAGGGCAAGATCGACAGCAGCCGTGTGTTCATCGTCGCGCCGAAGCTGAACGCGGACGGCATCAAGGACAAGGGGGCGACGACGCGAGTGGACTTCGGCCTGAAGTGAGGCGCTCAGGCGGCGCGCGTGGGCTTTTTCTGCAACACCGTCTGCTCGATCACGCGCGCGAGGGTGTCGAACGCGGGTCCGATCTTCTCGTTCGCGACGCACGCGTATCCCAGCAATAGTCCGCGCCGGGCGGGCGTCTCGCTGCTGTAGTAAGCGGCGAGCGGCCGCACGATCACGCCGGCATCGTAAGCCGCGGCGGTTACTGCCCGATCGTTCGCATGATCCGGCAGGCCGAGTACCAGATGCAAGCCGGCCTCGTCACCCATCACCGGCAGTTCGTTGCCGAAACGCGCGGTGATCGCGTCGATCAGAATCTGCCGCCGCTCACCGTATAGCGCACGCATACGGCGAACGTGCGACGTGAGATGCCCGTCCATGATGAAATCGGTCATCACAGCCTGCTGCATCAACTGGCCCTCGCGGTATAGCTCGGCAACGCCCGTGCGGAAGGTGTCCACCAGATGCTCCGGCGCGATCATGTAGCCGATCCGCAAACCCGGAAACAGCATCTTCCCCAGGCTTCCCACATAGATCACCTGACCGGCGTCGTCGAGCCCTTGCAAGGACGCGAGTGGGCGGCTGCCGTAGCGGAACTCGCTGTCGTAGTCGTCTTCGATGATCCAGACGTTGTGCTGCCGCGCGTATTCGAGCAGCGTGCGGCGGCGCGCGAGACTCATCACCATGCCGAGTGGATACTGATGCGACGGCGTGACGAGCGCCAAGCGCGGTGGCTGTTGCAAATCCTGCTCGCGCGGGTTGAGTCCCTCATCGTCCACCGGCACCGGCACCAACGTGATCCCCGACGATTGCAGCACGCTGCGCGCGCCCCAGTAGCACGGCTCCTCCACCCAGGCGCGATCGCCGACGTCGGTCAACAGGCGCACGGCCAGATCGATCGACTGATGGATGCCTGTTGTGATGATGATCTGATCGGGCGTGCAGTTCACCGAGCGGGCGACGCGCAGGTAATCGGACAACGCACGCCTCAACGGCCGATAGCCGCCGCCTGGCGCATAAGTCAACAGATCGGGATTGGCCTCCTTCCAGAGTCTTGCCTGCAAACGGCTCCATGTGCGCGCCGGAAATTCGGCGACGTCGGGCACGCCCGGCATGAACGCGCCCCATTGTTTGGCGGAGACGCCGGCCTGATCGATGAGTCTGCGTCCACGCGTGGAGAGGTCACCTAGATCGCGTGCTGGCGGCTTCAAGGCCTCGTCGGCTGGATTGGCGCCGCCCGCGTCGACGCTCACCACCACCGGCTTCTTGCGCGTATTCATGGCCGCCGCGTCCGGCCGCGTGTCGGCGACGTAGGTGCCGCTGCCGGTGGTCGAGATCACGTAGCCTTCGGCGGTCAACTGGTCGTAGACGTGCAGCACCGTATTGCGCGCGATGCCGAGGTCTTCGGCAAGCGTGCGCGAACTCGGCAGCTTGGTGCCCGGCGGCATCTGGCCGGTCAGGATGGCCTGCTGCATCAGCCGCAAGGTCTGCCTGTAGACCGGTTCGGCGGCGGCGCGGTCGAGCCGCGCGGCAAGCCAATCCGACAAGATCACGGTGTCCAAGTGGTTCTATCCAGAATAATGAAATGGCTCCATATTGTAGAACCGTAAGGGACTATAGTGAGCCACGCAATTGATACACACCTCTGTTTGCAGAGGGAGTCAGCCGGACCGTAGAGGAGACTGGAGCGATGAAAACCGATGACGTGATCGTCAGCTTTCGAGGGGTACGCAAGACGTACGACGGCGAAACGCTAGTCGTCAAGCAACTCGATCTGGATATCTATCAAGGCGAATTCCTGACGCTGCTCGGGCCTTCGGGATCAGGGAAAACCACATGTTTGATGATGCTGGCGGGCTTTGAATTTCCCACCGGCGGCGAGATCTGGCTCGATGGCACGCTGCTCAATACCGTGCCGCCGCATAAGCGAAACATCGGCATGGTGTTTCAGAACTACGCGCTGTTTCCGCATTTGACGGTCGAGCAGAACGTCGCATATCCGCTTACGGTGCGCAAACTGTCGGCGCAGGAGCGTGCGCATCGCACGAATAACGCGCTGAAGATGGTGCGCATGGAGAGCTTCGCGAAGCGCTATCCGGCGCAGCTTTCCGGTGGCCAGCAGCAACGTATCGCGTTGGCGCGGGCGCTCGTATTCGAGCCGAAGCTCGTGCTGATGGACGAGCCGCTCGGCGCACTCGACAAACAATTGCGCGAACACATGCAGTACGAACTTAAATCACTGCACGAGAAGCTTGGCGTGACCTTCGTGTACGTCACACACGATCAGGGCGAAGCGCTGACCATGTCGGACCGTGTTGCCGTATTCGATAAGGGCATCGTGCAGCAACTCGATACCGTGGACCGTTTGTACGAATCGCCGTGCAACGAGTTCGTTGCGAACTTCATCGGCGACAGCAACAAGCTGCGTGGCACGATCGCGAACGTCGATGGCGAGTACTGTGAGTTTCACCTGATCGACGGCACGCGGCTCACAGGACGCAATATCGGCGGCGCGCGGGCGGGCACGCCGGCGGTCGCGTGCATCCGGCCTGAGCGTATGAAACTCGCCAATCTGGCCAATGGTGCGTCGCGGCACGGCGCCAATGCGCTCAGCGGCGAAGCGCGCGGGTTGATCTATTTTGGCGACCACGTGCGCATGCGCTGTGGCCTGCCGGAGCAGGAAGAGTGCTTCGTCAAGGTGCCGCTCGGTACCGACGCACTCGAAACCTTCGCGCCTGGCGCGCCGGTTGCGCTGGAGTTCGCGCCCGAGCATCTGCGGGTGTTCGCAGGGGCGTGAGGCTGTTCGAGACGTGAATCGTTCAACGCAGGAAAGAAGAAATTCACATAAGCAGTACATAACAAGTCGCACTCTAAGTAGCTTGAAGCACACCACCAAAGGAGAGCAACACACCATGAGCAAGATCGGGAAATCGCGCTGCGCCATCGCTGTCGGTGCTGTGGCGCTCGCGTTGGGCGCTGCGCAAGTCAATGCAGCCGAACTGACAGTCGTCAATTTTGGCGGCGCAAATGGCGACGCGCAAAAGGTCGCCTTCAACCAGCCTTTCGAAACGCAAACCAGCAACAAGGTGACCGCCGTCGAGTACAACGGCGAGCAGGCCAAAGTGAAGGCGATGGTCGAAGCGAAGCACGTGAATTGGGATGTGGTGGAAGTCGAATCGGGCGACATCGGCCGTGGTTGTGACGAAGGGTTGTACGAGAAACTCGACTGGTCGAAGATCGGCAAGAAGTCCGATCTGATTCCGGAAGCGCCGCAAACCTGCGGCGTGGGTTTCTTCGTGTGGTCGACGGCGCTGGCCTATAACGCCGACAAACTCAAAACCGCACCCACCGGTTGGGCCGATTTCTGGGACGTGAAGAAATTCCCGGGCAAGCGCGCAATGCGCAAGGGGGCGCGTTACAACCTCGAATTCGCACTGATGGCCGACGGCGTACCGCCGAAGGACGTCTACAAGGTGCTCGCCACCAAGGAAGGCCAGGACCGCGCGTTCAAGAAGCTCGACGAACTGAAGCCGAACATCCAGTGGTGGGAAGCGGGCGCCCAGCCGCCGCAATTCCTGGTTGCGGGTGACGTGGTGATGTCCACCGCTTACAACGGCCGGATCGACGCCGCGCAGCGCGAAGGCAAGAACCTGAAAGTGGTGTGGAACGGCAGCATTTACGACCTCGACTACTGGGCGATTCCGAAGGGCACGCCGAATAAGGCGCTGGCTGAGAAGTACATCGCCTATTCGATTTCGTCGAAACCGCAACAGGACTATGCGCGCAACATTGCGTACGGTCCGGTGAATGTGGCCGCCATCAAGGCGCTTGATCCGAAGACGCTCTCCAATCTGCCGAACTCGCCGGCCAACGGCAAGAACGCCGTGCTGCAGAACCTCGCGTTCTGGACTGACCATGGCGATGAACTGGAGCAACGTTTTGCGTCGTGGGCCTCGAAGTAATTAGCCGGGTGCAGGAAGGCGCGGTTTTTCTACGGTGAAACCGCGCCGTATTGATGCAATGAAGCGCAAACGCAGGTCTTCGCGATGTGCGCGAACGGGCGGATCGACTTGCGATGCGTGGGATTGGAATAGACGCCAAAGCGTCAACTCCGGTCGACTTAGGAGACGGGTGTGACTACGATGACGATCGCCGCCGATTCAACGCCTGAGTCGAGTGTTCGGCTCAAGCGAGAACTGAAAGCAGCGGAAGCGAAGAAGCGCGCGATGGCGCTGTTATTGATTGCGCCGCTGGCTATTTTTTTGCTGCTGATTTTCGTCGTGCCAATTGGCGCGCTGCTTACGCGCGCCGCACAGAATCCGGAAGTGGTGAGCGCCTTGCCGCATACGTTGAATGCGTTGAGTGGCTGGGATCGCAAGACGCTGCCTCCTGACGCCGCGTATGCGGCATTGGCAGCGGACCTAACCACCGTTGCCGATGGCGACGGCATGGGTGCGCTGGCACGCCGGCTGAACGTCGAAATTCCGGGCTACCGTTCTTTGGTCGCGAAATCGGCACGCGCGATGCCGTTTGTCGACGATAACAGCAAGCCGTTGAACCTCACGCCTGCCCAGACCCACGCGAAGTTCGTCGAACTCGACGAGCGCTGGAATGACATTACTTACTGGCAAGCGATTGCAAAGAACTCAGGCGCATATTCGCCGTTTTATCTACTGGCTTCGTTGGACCACAAACAGGACGCATTCGGCCATATCATTCCGACCGACCCGGACCAGCAGATCTATCTCGCCGTATTCAGCCGTACGTTTGTGATCGGCGCAGCTGTGACGTTTTTCGCGCTGCTGCTCGGCTATCCGCTCGCGTACTGGATATCCACGCTTTCCGACCGTCGTGCGAATCTGGTGATGATTCTCGTGTTGATTCCGTTCTGGACGTCGATTCTCGTGCGTGTTGCCGCTTGGATTGTGATTCTGCAAAGCGAGGGCTTGGTGAACAAGGCGCTGATGGCCACCGGGCTACTGCATGATCCTCTGTCGTTACTGTTCAACCGCACGGGCGTCTACATCTCGATGACGCATATTCTGCTGCCTTTTATGATTCTGCCGCTGTACAGCGTGATGAAGTCGATCCCGCCGACGTATCAGCGTGCCGCGATCTCGCTCGGCAGCCATCCGTTTGCCGCATTCTGGCGCGTGTACGTGCCGCAGACCTATCCGGGTATCGGCGCCGGCGCACTGCTCGTGTTCATTCTCGCGATCGGTTACTACATCACACCGGCGCTGCTCGGCGGACCGGGCGACCAGATGGTCAGCTACTACGTCGCTTACTTCACCAACGTGACGATCAACTGGGGCATGGCGTGTGCGCTCGGCGGTTTGCTGCTTGCCGCGACCCTCGTGCTGTATGTCATCTATGGGCGCTTTACGCGTTCGTCACTGAGCCTTGGCTGATTGCCTGAACGGAGCTGATTCGCGATGAAACTTGCCAAGCCCCTGTTCGCGCCGCACACATCGTTGGTGGAACGTGTGTGGTACTTCGCGCTGCGTGCGCTTGCCGTGCTGACCCTGCTGTATCTGATCTTGCCGGTGCTGGCGATCGTGCCCTTGTCGTTTTCGTCGAGCACGTTTCTGGTGTATCCGATTCCGGGCTGGTCGCTGCGCTGGTATCAGAACCTGATCGCGTCCGATGAATGGCGCATGGCGGCGAAGAACAGCTTTATCGTTGCGCCGTCCGCGACGGTCGTGGCAACCGTACTCGGCACGCTGGCCGCTATCGGACTGACGAAAGCCAACTTCCGCGGCAAGGCGCTACTCATGGCGATTCTGATCTCGCCGATGATCGTGCCGGTGGTGGTGGTTGGTGTGGGCATGTATCTGTTCTTTGCGCCGCTGGGACTGGCAAATACGTACATCGGGTTGATTCTTGCGCATGCTTCTCTGGGCGTGCCGTTTGTCGTGACGACGGTAGCGGCGACGTTGCAGGGCTTTAACTACAACCTGGTGCGCGCGAGCTTGTCGTTGGGCGCGAATCCGGTGAAGACCTTCTTTCGCATCACATTGCCGGTGATTGCGCCGGGAGTGATTTCCGGGGCGCTGTTTGCATTTGCCACTTCGTTCGATGAGGTGGTCGTGACGCTGTTCCTGGCCGGCGCGGATCAAACGACCCTGCCGCGGCAGATGTTCACCGGCATTCGCGAAAACATCAGTCCGACGATCGCGGCATTGGCGACGATCTTGATCGTGTTTTCCACCTGTTTGCTGCTGGCGTTGGAGTGGCTGCGTGGGAGAAATGCGGCGCGGGCTGTCAGGGCTTGAGCCTCGGTCTGCAGGGATAGTCACCTGACTCGTAATTCGAATCGCAGGATTCCGATGACAATCTAAGAATGTTCCCATTCCGCGCCTGTCTGCGTCTGTTCATACTCCGAGACTTCTCAAAGAAGATGCGCTCGACGCAGATAGTCAATGAAATTTCAGCTAACAGTTCTGGCGCTCGCTCTGGTTTTGTCGGGCTGTGCGGAACATGTCGCGCGGGACCGGCTCGGCATTGAAGATGTCACGGTGTTGAAAACGGGCATTGCCTCGCAAGACGGCGCTGCCGGCGCGGCGACATCGCAATGGGTTAATACATATGCCCCTATCGTTAGCGGTAAGGCAGCGATAGCTGCGCTCCAGCAACGGCTTGACCAGGCGCCCGGCGACAAAACAAACTATTTCCATGCCAAGGCGCAATGCTGGATTGATGCCGCTCGGCAAACGTCCCAGACCAACGATCATTGGGGTTTTGTAGAAGAAGCGATCGGGCAGGCCGCAATGATCACGATGAGCCTCGAGAAGGGCACGCCGCTGAGTGCCGCCAATCCCGTTCTTCGGACTGTCTCAACGGTACGTCCGGATTTGTGGCAGATCGTCAATACCATCAAGAGTGATCCTGCGATTGCCCAATGTCTACCGGCGCAACAGCCACTGGCTTGCGCGGAAGTTGAATTGATGCAGGCCGGACATGATGCGTGGGCTCGAAGCTTTGTCTCCGCGGAAAAGCGCTTACCCGAGATCAAAGACAATCTGCGCAAGTCTGCCGAGACGGCGCTGCAGTGCGCTCAGGCGAGGCCGCAGCCAGCCGTAGCCGAGTCACCGCAGAAGATTACGTTGCGAGCGGATTCGCTGTTCCGCTTTAACGGCGGTAATGAGGCTGCGATCCTGGCCACGGGTAAGCCGCGGCTCGACGCGGTGGCAAAGGGACTTGAGCAAGTGCATGGAGTCGGCGAACTCAGGGTTACGGGTTTCACCGATCCGCTTGGTACTGCTGCTTACAATCAACGTCTCTCTTTGCAGCGCGCACAGACGGTCAAGCAGTATCTGCTCAACAAAGGTGTGACATTGCCGATCACCGCGCAAGGGCTCGGCAGTGCGAATCAGGTGGTGGTATGTACGCAACGCAAACGCGAGGATCGGGTGCGCTGTCTCGCGCCGAACCGTCGAGTTGAGATCGAGTTTGTGCACGCGGCACCGTGAGTTTGTGTCGACACGGCGCAATACGCATTGAATACACCGCACACTCCGCGTGGAACAAGGTGTCGGCGCGCCAACTCAATACCGGCCGTCACACTGCGTGTCTGAACTTCCCCCGATTTTTTGCAGAGACCCCGTGCTTTTACGCAATGAAAGTACACGCGACGCGACGTCGTTTCTTTGCGTACAAAACATGAACGAGTTTTTACCGGTTGGAGAATAGCGTGACATCAATGTCATTCGATGTTCGCCGACTGTGACTTGTTGCGCGGCGCGAATACCAACATCGGTGTGGAACCGAAAACGTTTTTTAGGAATAAAAATATGGCTACGATTTTGGTTATTGACGATCATCCTGCGTTTCGATTGGTCATCAAGATGCAACTCATGCAGTTGCTTGGCGTTGAAAACGTCATTGAGGCAGACAACGGGCAAACGGCCGTAGAAATGGCGCGCTTGCATACCCCCGACCTGGCGATACTAGATCTCGATATTCCGCGGATTAGTGGACTTGACGTGATTCCTCGTCTTAAACTCGCGCATCCGTCGATCCGCTTGCTGGTTCTGTCTGGTCAGGACGCTGCTACGTTCGCGCCACGGGCAATGCGTTCAGGTGTGCACGGATTTGTCGGAAAAACGCAGGAAATGAAGGAAATAATGCGTGGCGTGGAAGCCGTGCTCGCCGGGTACACAGTGTTTCCAGTCACAAGCAGTGGTTCGGGCGTGGCGTTTCATGCAAGCGCAGCCAGCGAGGAAGATAAGCTTGGTTTGCTGTCGGACAAAGAAATTGTGATTCTTCAAATGCTGGCCAAAGGCATGTCGAACAAGGCGATTGGAGATGTGCTATTCATGAGTGACAAGACGGTCAGTACATACAAGAGTCGCATCCAGGAGAAACTGGGGTTGTCATCGTTGGCTGGGCTGATTGAGTTTGCTTCGCTGCATCGGTTGATCGACTAGGTTTTTCGGGCTATGAACAAAATGAGCCTGCTTGGTTCTTCAACTGCCGCGCGTTGTCGCGCGCAGCGTTTCTCTCACACTTTCTCTCGCGATGCAGGGCTTACTTCGATCCGTTTCGCGACGGTATTGGGTTGTCTCTTCGCATTCGCGCTGCTGTGTGTGCTCTCTATACGCGCCAATGCGATGCCATTAGTCGACGATACACCGCGCGTGCAGCAAGTCGATGAATCTGCGGCTCGGCCGGCGGCGAGTGCGCATGATGCGGCGATTGAGCGACAAACATGGCTATTGGCGCTCGCGGCTCCGGCAGTCGTTGCACTGGCCGGTACCTGCCTGTCCCGCGCAGCGCTGAGACGCGCTGCGGAGGAACTGCATCGAGTTAAAGACAAATGGACACGTGAGTGCCAGGCTGCCGAAGCGCGGGAGACGGCCGCGCGCAGTGCAGCGGCTACTCAGGCGAGAGCTGCCGCACTGAAGGAGCGACTCTGGCTCCTAGGCGCAGCGCGCCTCTACGCAGAAGCGCCGTTGGCTGCGGTGACGGATTTGCTTGAATCGATCGACACGGTGTCCATGCCGGCCGCTCAACGCGCTCAGATGTCCATGCTTCAATCCGCGGTGCGCACATGGGGCCAAACGCTTCACGATTTACTCGAGGCGTTGCCATTGGAGTCGCGCGCCTTTGTTCTCGACGAAAGTGCAACGAACCTGCGCGAACTCATCGACGGTGTTATCGCGCTGTTGTCTCCGTCTGCGACTCAGCGCGGTTTGCACTTGAGTTCGGACATCGACCATGCAGTCGCGGAGCGGATTCTCGTCGATAGCGCCCGGCTCGGGCAGATTTTCTTCCATCTGCTAAACCGTACGGTTCAACTGAATACGCATGGCGAGATTGCAATTGTCGTACGTGCGGAGCCGTTAAACGCCGGCTCGCAGCAGATTTTCATCAACGTGGCGCATACCGGTGAGAAAGCCATGTATGCCGCGCAAGGGCAACTTTTTGAAGCCGACGCTAACGAATCGACTGAAGGCAAGCAGCTTAGCAACGTCGATGCGTGTTTGCCGCTTTGCCAGATACTTGCGCAGCGTATGCAAGGTGAACTCGCCATCGCAAGCGACTCGCATTCCATCATTCGCGCGAGCTTCAATGCGCCGTTCACTGTCGAGCAATGGGGGACGTCCGCGGATCAGGTCCATTATGCACACGCTCACTTGCCGGGCATTGCAGTACAACCAGAGAAGGCTTTCGAAAGTGTGTTGGCCGAGCCTTTCGAACTTCGCTAT
This sequence comes from Paraburkholderia agricolaris, assembly GCF_009455635.1. NCBI lineage: Bacteria > Pseudomonadati > Pseudomonadota > Betaproteobacteria > Burkholderiales > Burkholderiaceae > Paraburkholderia > Paraburkholderia agricolaris. The sequence goes on along the minus strand of NZ_QPER01000002.1, from coordinate 3,757,457 downwards.
CTCGAAGCGCTGTCTGCTGAGGGGATTGATCTCGACACGTTTCTGAGCGGCTGGCGCCGTGCGATGAAGGACGATCTGGAGCAGATGAGTGATTTGCGTCATCAGGAGGATGTTGCGGGGCTGCGCACCTTGCTGCACCGCTTGAGCGGAGCTGTAGGCCTCGTCGGCGCACACAGTTTGATGGAGGCGTTGCGGCATGCCAGCGCCGCGCCGCAGGAGCACGGGGTCGGCGCAATCGACGCGCTTATTGAACGTGCCGAAATTCTCATTACGCAACTCGATACAGAGATCGCTTCCCACCGGAGCACGTTAGGATGAACCAACCGCAGGTTTTGATCGAAGGCGGCTTGGCATTCCCAAAGCTGCGGCCATTCGACGGCTTACCGCCTCCCTTCGGGTCGATATCGCGTATCGCGCGACTCGCTATGCAACGTACTCCCCAGACTGCAGTGCAACGGGCGATCCAGGGTGCCGTGCAACGCGAACCTCAGGCGGCGCGCCCGGGTCAGTTTCCTCCGGGTGTCAAGCACGTCCTTTTCTACAAGGCGCCGCCGCAGCGAGTGGACACCCATCGCTGGGACGCGGCACTGGAAGAAGCGAAACGTTACTTGCAAATGGGCACGCCCCGCCCGCGTTCGTCGCGCTCGGACCGTCTGCTGGCCGGGGCTATCTTCGCGGGTTGCACCATCGCGCTGACATGGTTGTTGGTCACCTGCTCCATGAAGGAAGCGGAGAAGGTGAAAGCGTCGTCAGTGACGCTGGCCGCTGCAGCCCGCCAAGCGGAGATTGCCGCCGGGAAGCCGGCAGCCAGGGCGGATGCCGCAATCGTGAGCGCGGTGCCGCCGGTGGTTTCCGCGCGCGCCGACGCAGTACCTGAGACTCAGGTCGCGCAGGCTGTGCCCTTATCTATCGCGCCGCCGAAACATGTCGCGCAAGCGTCACCGCCGGACTCGTTCGCAAGGAAGCCCGGAACACACGCTGCTACCCGTGACCAGAACATGCCGTCGCGGGAAAAAGCGGTGAAACGTGTCAAGGTGGCGCGTTTGTCCGAAGCCCACGTCAACGAGCGTGTGGTCTTGAATCGAGCCGCTCATCCGGCTGCGAAGCCTAAGGTGTCGAATCAGCCCGAGTGGGTCGCCGGCGCGGCGCGTAGCACCGCTGTGGTCGACGACGCATCGTGGCTGAACTGGGCCGCCCAGCAGCATCGTCCGGCGCCGACCATGCGCGCGGCAATGCCGATGGACAACAACTGGAACGCCCGCATGACCCAACGCCGGGTCACCGACAACCCGGATGCCTTTCAGCACGATGATCGTAGTAAGCAGTAAAGGTCCATAAAAAAAGCCCGACCAGAGGTCGGGCTTCTAAAGTCGGCTGCGCCCTCCACAGGACGCAGCCCCTGCAAAACAACTCGCAGTTACTACACGCGTTAGCTAGTACCTTAAGCAGCCAGCAACGAACGCAGCACGAACGGCAGAATCCCGCCGTGCTTGTAGTAATCGACTTCGATCGGCGTGTCGATACGCAGCAGCACCGGCACACGCTTTTCCTTGCCGTCCTTGCCACGAATCACCAGCGTCACTTCCTGTTGCGGCTTGAAGTCAGCGCCCAGGCCTTCGATGTCGTACGTTTCTTCGCCGGTGATGCCGAGCGATTGGACGCTATCCGAGCCCTTGAATTGCAGCGGCAGAACGCCCATGCCGACCAGGTTCGAACGGTGGATCCGCTCGAAGCTGCGTGCGACCACAGCTTTCACGCCCAGCAGTTGCGTACCCTTCGCAGCCCAGTCACGCGACGAGCCCGTGCCGTACTCTTCGCCCGCGAACACGATGGTCGGCGTGCCGGCGTCGATGTACTTCATCGCTGCGTCGTAGATCGACTGTTGTTCGCCGCTCGGCTGGTGAATCGTCAGGCCGCCCTCAACGCGCGAGCCGTCTGCCTTCGCCGGGATCATCAGGTTCTTGATCCGGACGTTCGCGAACGTGCCGCGCATCATCACGTCGTGGTTGCCGCGGCGTGAGCCGTAGCTGTTGAAATCGGCCTTCTGCACGCCGTTTTCCTTCAGCCACTTGCCTGCCGGCGAGTCTTCCTTGATCGAGCCAGCCGGGCTGATGTGGTCGGTCGTGACCGAGTCACCGAAGATGCCCAGTGCGCGTGCGTTCGTGACCGCAGCGATGCTGTCGGCCGGCGTCATCGAGAAGTCCTTGCCGAAGAACGGCGGCTCAGCGATATAGGTCGACTTCGGCCAGTCGTAGACTTGGCCTTCTTCGCCTTCGATCTTGCTCCACAGGTCGCCCTTCTTGGTCAGCGACGAGTAGTTCTTGCGGAACGCATCGGCGTCCAGCGCGAACTTGAGCAGTGCATCGACTTCTTCGCTGGTCGGCCAGATGTCGCCCAGGTAGATGTCGCGGCCACCCTTGCCCTTGCCGACCGGTTCGGTCATCAGGTCGCGCGTGATGTTACCGGCGATCGCGTAAGCCACAACCAGCGGCGGCGAGGCCAGGAAGTTCGCGCGGATGTTCGGGTGAATACGCGCTTCGAAGTTACGGTTGCCCGACAAGACCGCTGCCGCGACGATGTCGTTCTTCGTGATCGCTTCGTTCAGTTCCGGCGTCAGGTCGCCCGCGTTACCGATACAGGTCGTGCAACCGTAAGCGGCCAGCGTGAAACCGAGCTTGTCGAGGTACTTCATCAAGTCGGTCTTCGTCAGGTATTCCGTGACGATGCGCGATCCCGGAGCCAGCGACGTCTTGATGTGCGGCGCGACCGTCAGACCAGCTTCCACAGCCTTCTTCGCCAGCAGACCAGCGGCCAGCAGCACGCTCGGGTTCGACGTGTTCGTGCACGACGTGATCGCGGCGATCAGGATGTCGCCGTTCTTCACGTCGACGCCGTTGCTCGTCGTGTATTGCGTGTCGAGGTCTTCCGACTTCTTCGCAAAGCCGTTTTCTGCCACCGGCTTCGAGAACAGGTCGCTGAAGGTCGACTTCACGTGACCGATTTCGATACGGTCTTGCGGGCGCTTCGGACCTGCCAGCGACGGCGTGACCGTGCCGAGATCCAGCGTGACGACCTTGGTGTAGTCGATCTGGCCAGCCTTCGGAATACCGAACAGACCCTGCGCCTTGAAGTAGTTTTCGAAGGCGGAGATTTCTGCGTCGGTGCGGCCCGTGCCCTTGAAGTAGTCGATGGTTTTTTCGTCGACCGGGAAGAAGCCCATGGTTGCGCCGTATTCCGGCGCCATGTTGCCGATCGTCGCACGGTCCGGCAGCGACAGCGACTTCGTGCCTTCACCGAAGAACTCGACGAACTTGCCGACAACCTTTTCCTTGCGCAGCAGTTCGGTGACGGTCAGGACCAGGTCGGTCGCCGTCAGGCCTTCGCGCAGCTTGCCCTTCAGTTCGACGCCGACCACGTCCGGCGTCAGGAAGTATACCGGCTGGCCGAGCATGCCGGCTTCAGCTTCGATACCGCCCACGCCCCAGCCCACCACGCCGATACCATTGATCATGGTGGTATGGCTGTCGGTGCCGACCAGCGAATCCGGGTAGTACACGGTGTCCGCGCCTTCGGCCTTCTTGTGCACGCCGCGTGCGAGGTATTCGAGGTTCACCTGGTGAACGATACCGACGCCCGGCGGCACGACCTTGAACGTGTCGAACGCCTGCATGCCCCACTTCATGAACTGGTAGCGCTCGTTATTGCGCTGGAATTCCAGTTTCATGTTCAGATCGAGCGCGTTCTTTTCGCGGAAGTGATCGATTTGCACCGAGTGATCGACGACCAGATCGACCGGGACCAGCGGTTCGATCGACTTCGGATCCTTGCCCATGTGCTTCGCGACACCGCGCATCGCTGCGATGTCGGCGAGCAGCGGCACGCCGGTAAAGTCTTGCAGCACGACGCGCGACACGACGAACGGGATTTCGTCGACGCGTGCTGCCGTCGGCTTCCAGTTCGCGAGTTGCTCGATGTGTTCTTCGGCGATCTTCTTGCCGTCGTAGTTACGCAGCACCGATTCCAGCACGATACGGATCGAAACCGGCAGGCGGTCGATCTTGATGTTCAGTGCCTTGCCGAGTTGCGGCAGGGAGTAGAACTTGCCTTTGCCGGAACCGCTGTCGAATTCCTTGAGCGTTTTGTGGAGGTTGTGGGCCATGGTGTTTTCCTTGGTTTGATCGCGGAACTACAGTACTTAACTTGACTAGATGACGTACAGATCGACGTATTCATTGACCGGCATGGCTTCGAGCCGTGCCTGATCCAGCGACACATCGAGAATCGCCAGTTGTTGCCTGACCGGAAAGCGGCGCGCGAGGTTGGTCTTGAACTTCTCGACCAGCAACGGAATTCCGTCTTCGCGACGACGCTTATGACCGATCGGGTATTCGACTACAACTTCGTCGAACGTCGACCCGTCGTTGAATTCGATCGTCAGTGCATTGGCGATCGAACGCTTCTCCGGATCGTGGTAATTCTTCGTGAACTGCGCGTCTTCCACACATTCCATCCTGGCGCGCAGCACATCGATGCGCGCGTCCTGCGCGATCGAATCTTCATAATCCGCGGCCGTCAGGCGGCCATGGATCAACGGCACGGCGATCATGTACTGAATGCAATGATCGCGGTCGGCCGGATTGTTCAGGGGGCCTTTCTTGTCGATGATGCGGATTGCGGCTTCGTGCGTGCGGATCGTGATCTTCTTGATGTCTTCCACTCGCTTGCCCGCGCTCTGCAATTGCGCGTGCAACGTCATCGCCGCCTCCACCGCCGTCTGCGCGTGGAATTCAGCCGGGAACGAAATCTTGAACAGCACGTTTTCCATCACATACGAGCCGTAAGGGCGCTGGAACCTGAACGCGTTACCCTTGAACAGCACATCGTAGAAGCCCCACGTTTTCGCGGTCAGCACCGACGGATAGCCCATCTCGCCGGTCTTCGCGATCAACGCGAGCCGTACGGCGCGCGAGGTTGCATCGCCCGCAGCCCACGACTTGCGCGAGCCGGTATTGGGTGCATGGCGGTAGGTGCGCAGCGCATGCCCATCGACAAACGCCTGCGATACCGCGTTGATCAACTCGTCGCGCGTCAACCCGATCATCTGGCCGACCACCGCGGTCGAAGCCAGTTTCACCAGCAGTACATGATCGAGCCCGACTTTGTTGAACGAATTTTCGAGCGCGATACAGCCTTGAATTTCGTGCGCCTTGATCATGCCGATCAACACGTCTTTCATCGTCAGCGGCTGCTTGCCCGCTGCGATGGCACTGCGCGAGAGCCAGTCGGCCGTCGCCAGAATTCCGCCGAGGTTGTCCGACGGATGACCCCATTCGGCGGCGAGCCATGTGTCGTTGAAATCGAGCCAGCGGATCATCGCGCCGATGTTGAAGGCGGCCTGAACCGGATCCAGCTGGAACGACGTGCCCGGCACCTTCGCGCCGTTGGGGACGATCGTGCCTGGCACGATCGGTCCCATCAGCTTGGTGCAGGCCGGGTAGGTGAGCGCCTCGAGTCCGCAACCGAGCGTATCGATCAGGCAGTTACGCGCGGTATCCAGCGCGAGCGTGCTGTCGATCGGGAAATCCAGCACGTAATCGACAATATCGACCAGGACGGAATCCGGGGCGGGTCGTACGTTGGAAATCGGAGCGGACATCGGGGTGCTTTCCTGATGTAACGGATTAGTTGGTTTTGTTGATCGCGTTGGATTGCGTCGGAGCCGGTGCGCCCTGGATCATCTCTGCCGTCTTGCACTCGTCGGCCAGACGCGAGCTGTCCTTGTCCGAGAACAACATCGCCTTCGTCGGGATCACGACCAGATCCATACCCGATGCAGCGTCGTGGAAACGGTCTGCGCCCGTGGTGGTCGCTTCGCGCGGCAGATTGTAGTTTTTGTTCGCCCAGTGAACCGTGACGATCTGGTCACGCTTCATGTCGCCCTTCAGATCGAAGGCCAGACCTTCGTTGCACGACCACTTGATCGAGCCGTCCGGCACCGGGTCGACCTTCGCTTCCTTGGCAGGATTGGCTTTGCGCTTGATCAGGCGCTTCGGTTGCGGGCGCTTCGCCACAGCCTTGGCAGCCGGTTTCGTGGCAGGGGTGGTGGTCGCCGTTTGCGCAGCGGCGTCAGTTGCGACGGTCAGCATCGTGGTGGACAGGGCGCCAATCACGGCAGCGATCATCAGCTTTTTCATGGAGAAAACCTTTCTATCTAGTTTCAGTTAACAGTGCGCGGTTGGCCATCTGGAGAACCGCGAGGTTAAACCGCACGCGCTTTGAAAGCGCACAGCGACCGCTATTTTCTCCTATTTAGCGGCACGTACTTCAAATTCTCGGGACCGGTGTAATTCGCGCTCGGCCGGATGATCTTGTTGTCGATCCGTTGCTCGATAATGTGCGCGCTCCAGCCTGCCGTGCGGGCGATCACGAACAGCGGCGTAAACATCGCCGTCGGCACGCCCATCATGTGATACGACACCGCGCTGAACCAGTCCAGATTCGGGAACATCTTCTTCACCTCCGCCATCACCGTTTCAAGCCGCTCGGCGATGTTGAACAGCTTCAGGTTGCCCGCTTCCTTCGACAGCTTCTTCGCAACGTCCTTGATGACCTTGTTGCGCGGATCGGAAATCGTGTACACCGGGTGGCCAAAACCGATCACCACTTCCTTGTTTTCCACGCGCTTGCGGATGTCGGCTTCAGCCTCATCCGGCGTCTGATAGCGCGACTGGATCTCGAAGGCGACTTCGTTCGCGCCGCCGTGCTTCGGGCCACGCAGCGCGCCGATCGCGCCGGTGATTGCCGAGTAGATGTCCGATCCCGTGCCCGCGATCACGCGGCCGGTGAAGGTCGACGCGTTGAATTCATGCTCGGCATACAGGTTCAGCGACACGTGCATCGCGTCGACCCACTCCTTCGATGGTTCCACGCCGTGCAGCAGGTGCAGGAAGTGGCCGCCGATCGAGTCGTCGTCGGTTTCGACCTCGATGCGCTTGCCGTTGTGCGAGTAGTGGTACCAGTACAGCAGCATCGAACCGAGCGAGGCCATCAGCTTGTCGGCGATGTCGCGCGCGCCCGGCAGGTTGTGGTCGTCTTTCTCGGGCAGCACGGTGCCGAGCACCGAGACGCCGGTGCGCATCACGTCCATCGGGTGCGCGGCGGCCGGAATCCATTCGAGCGCGGCCTTGACGTTCGCGGGCAGGCCGCGCAGCGCCTTGAGCTTCGTTTTGTAGGCGGTCAGTTCGGCTTGCGTCGGCAGCTTTTCGTGGACCAGCAGATAGGCGATCTCTTCGAATTCGCACGCACCGGCGATGTCGAGAATGTCGTAGCCACGGTAGTGCAGATCGTTGCCGGTCTTGCCGACCGTGCACAGCGCCGTGTTGCCGGCCGTCACGCCGGACAGGGCGACCGATTTCTTCGGTTTGAAGCCGCTTTTGGGCTCGTTCTCGCCTTGTGCACCGGCGGTTTGCGTCGTCTCACTCATCTTCCGCAATCTCCTTTATGCCTGCTCATGATGCGGCTTGCCCGTTAGCGCCCACTTTCGTGAAGAGCGGCGCGGCGTCTTGCGGGACGGCGCGGCCAGTGGATTGCGCGCGACGCAGCACCGACCAGTAGTAGCGATAGCTGGCCCGGTCGTGCAGCGTGTCGTGATGGCGCGTCGGTCCCCATTGTGCGGACTGCGCGGCCAGCAGAATCTCGGTAGCGGTGGCGATTTCTTCGTCGCGAGGTGCAAACGCGGCCACGATCGCCTCGATCTGCGCCGGGTGGATGCTCCACATGCGTGTGTAGCCGAACTCGTTGCGGGCGCGGGCGGCGTCGTTCGCGACCACGCTCATGTCGCGCACTTCGGTGCTGACGTTGTGCGACGGCACCTTGCCGTACGCGTGACAGGCCGCCGAAATCTCGAGCTTCGCGCGCCGCACCAGCGGGTGATCGAACTGACCGGGCGAGCGCATGGCGGTATCGGGAATCGCGCCGTTGTGCGCGGAAACGAAGTCCATCAGGCCGAAGCTCAGCGCCTCGACGCCAGGCAGCGCGGCCAGATCGAACACGCGCGTCAACGCGCCATGTGTTTCGACCAGCAATTGCACCGGCACCGGTTGTGCAATGCCGAGTTCGCGCCGCGTCGCCTCGATGAACGCGACCATTTCGGCAGCATCGGGGACGTTGCGGATCTTCGGGAGGGTGATGTAAGCAGGCGCGCGTTTCGCTGCGCGCAGAATGAGGCGGATGTCGTCGCGCCAGTGCGCGTGATCGAAGTCGTGAATCCGCACGCCGACGCGGCCAAAGCGGTCATGCTCGCTGCCCAGCAGCGACGCGACCAGCTCCGCGTGCTCGGCTTCCCGGCCTACTTGCGCGCCGTCTTCACAATCGAGCGTGATGTCGAACACCGGGCCGAGTTGCTGCTGCAATGCCAGTGATTTCAGCATCAGCTTCTCGCTGCCGGCGTAGTGATCGCAGGCAGGCAGCACAGCGGGCGGCACTTCGCCGTCAAACAGCACTTCGGCGGGTGTGAGGGCGCGCATCTTCGGCGTCAGGATTCTGGGTGGTCGGGTGGCTAAATCGGATTCGGACGCGTTCTGCTCGGCGATTAGCCGGCCATGACGCAAAGCGCGTTCGAATCAGAGGCGAATACTGGCACGACAAATTGCGAAGTGAACCGCAATTTCGTGGGGCGTACCTGCATTCGCACGTAAAAAACCGGAACCCGCCGCAACGAAGCTACGGAGTTCCGGTTCATCTGCATCAGGCGCTTAGCCGAGCAGGTGTTGAACGCCTTCGCGCTCTTCGAGCAGCTCGTTCAGCGTGCCGTCCATCTTTTCGCGCGAGAACGCGTCGATTGCCAGACCTTCGACGCGCTTGTACTCGCCGTTTTCGCACGTAACCGGCACACCGTAGATGATGTCTTCCGGAATGCCATACGAGCCGTCCGACGGGATACCCATCGTGACCCACTTGCCGTTCGTGCCGAGCACCCAGTCACGCACGTGGTCGATTGCAGCGTTAGCTGCCGACGCTGCCGACGACAGGCCGCGCGCTTCGATGATCGCTGCGCCGCGCTTGCCGACGGTCGGGATGAACGTGTTGCGATTCCATTCTTCGTCGTTGATCAGCTTGGTCAGATCTTGACCTTCAGCCGTTGCAACGCGGAAGTCCGGGTACATGGTCGGCGAGTGGTTGCCCCACACAGCCAGCTTTTCGATCGAAGCGACCGGCTTGCCCGACTTGGCGGCCAGTTGCGACAGCGCACGGTTGTGGTCGAGGCGCAGCATGGCGGTGAAGTTCTTCTTCGGCAGATCCGGCGCCGACTTCATCGCGATGTAAGCATTCGTGTTGGCCGGGTTGCCGACCACCAGCACCTTCACGTCGCGGCTGGCGACTTCGTTCAGCGCCTTGCCCTGAACCGTGAAGATTTCGGCGTTTGCCGACAGCAGGTCTTTACGCTCCATGCCTTTCGAGCGCGGACGTGCGCCGACCAGCAGGGCAACGTCTGCATCCTTGAATGCAACCTTCGGGTCGTCGGTGATCACGACACCCGACAGCAGCGGGAATGCGCAATCATCCAGTTCCATCACGACGCCTTTGACGGCGCCTTGCGCTTGCGGCAGGTCGAGCAGTTGCAGGATAACCGGCTGATCCTTGCCGAGCAGATCGCCATTGGCGATGCGGAATAGCAGGGAGTAAGCGATTTGACCTGCGGCGCCGGTGACGGCAACGCGCTTTGCGGGCTTAGCCATTGAGAAATCTCCAGGACGATGCGTTAGACGCTAGGGAAAACGCCATTCTATATGCGCGTTCAGCGAAGCGTTGTGAAACACGGCGGAATTCACTGTTCGCGTACGGCCTCGTAATTTTCCGAGGCTGTGCGGCGCGCTGCGGCAAGACCGCCATGCCGGAAACCTGTACTACTAGCGGGAAGCGAGGCAGGTTGGCGCCGGTAGCCGCTGCACGGTGCGGGCTCCTGCAAACAGCGCGTTTCGGCAAGCGTCTGACCAAACGAATGGCGGCGAATCGAAACCTGGACTGCGTGGGAACAGCATGGTGCAGAGTGGCTGCCGGTGCGCTACGGCGCTGCATTGCACAGTGCAAAACAGCCGCCAAAAACCCCGCAAACCCTTGCTCGACAAGGAGTGTAGGAGTCGTCAGACACAAAGTCAACATTATCTTATGTCTTATATAAGACATATCTGTTGCGGGGAAAACCCTAGACGCGGCCCGGCCCTTTATGATGAAATGCGCGGATGAATTCGAACCCGGCGAACACCACGAATCCGAGCGGCCATGGGGCCGCGGGCGAGGGTGTATCCGCCGCCTCGGCCGCTACATCGCCCACCTTCAGCCCCTTGTATCAGCAGATCAAGGGTTTGATTACGCAGAGTCTCGAAAGCGGCGAGTGGAAGCCTGGCGAGATCATTCCTAGTGAAGTCGAATTGGCGGCAAGATACAAGGTCAGTCAGGGAACCGTGCGCAAAGCGATTGACGAGCTTGCCGCCGACAACCTGCTGGTGCGCCGCCAGGGCAAGGGCACTTTTGTTGCAACGCACAATGAAGACCGCGCCCAGTTTCGCTTCCTCAGATTACTGGCCGATGACGGCGCGGAACACCCGCACGTCAGCCGCCTGCTTGAATGCCGGCGCTTGCGCGCATCGGCGGACATCGCCCGGCAACTTGATCTCAAGCCCGCCGATCCGGTGGTGTTGATCAAGCGCTTGCTGCAGTTCGACGGCGAAGTCACCGTACTCGACGAAATCTGGTTGCCTGGCGCGGTGTTCCGCGGGCTCACGCTCGAACGGCTGTCGGAGTATAAAGGTCCCCTCTACGCGATGTTCGAGACGGAATTCGGTACCCGCATGATCCGCGCAACGGAGAAGATCCGCGCGGTCGCGGCCGAGCCTTCGGTGGCCGACCTGCTGCATGTGCCGGCTGGTTTTCCACTGCTTTCCGTCGACCGCGTGTCCTATACATATGGAGACCGGCCGGTTGAGGTGCGCCGTGGTTGGTATGTCACAACCGGGTATTACTATCAGAACGATCTGAGCTGAATCAGGATGAAAAAAGGCGCCGCGCCCCACGCGCGCGCCTGTTTGAAGGCGCCTTTATCGCGCACGCTGTAACGGACCTGTGGTGGTTTTCGCTGCAGCGCGATATAAAAAGGCGCTAAAATTGCGGATTAGTGTGACTACATAGTAGGGGTCTAGCATGGCTGAAGCCGTAAAAAAACCGAGGCCGGAATTCCGGAACATCGGTATCGGGCAGATTTTGACGGCATACCGTCTCCCGCTAGCGGGGCGCGTGTCGATCTTGCACCGCCTAAGCGGTGGGCTGCTTTTTGTTTTTCTTCCGTTCCTGCTGTACCTCTTCGATCAGAGCCTGACTTCCGAACTTAGCTTCGAGGTCTTCAAGGGCTTCCTCTCCAACATCGTCGTCAAGCTCATCACGCTCGTTCTCGCGTGGGCCTTCCTGTTTCACTTCTGCGCCGGTGTCCGTCACCTGTTCATGGACACGAGCCACGGTCTCACGACTAAAGAGAAGGGTAAGCAAACCTCCATCGTGGTGCTGGTCGTTTCGTCGCTTCTGACGATTGCATTCGCGCTCAAACTCTTCGGAGCATTCTAAAAAAATGGCAGCTAATAACCGAATCGGTCCGAAGCGTCTTGTCGTCGGCGCACATTATGGTCTGCGCGACTGGCTCGCCCAGCGCATTACCGCCTGCATCATGGCGATCTACACGGTCATCCTGCTCGCCTGGTTCTTCGGCGCGCGCGATTTCTCGTACGACGGCTGGGCATCGATCTTTGCAACGCAATGGATGAAGCTCGCCACGTTTGTCACGCTGCTGTCGCTGTTCTATCACGCGTGGGTTGGTATCCGCGACATCTGGATGGACTATGTGAAGCCCGTTGGCATGCGCCTGTTTCTTCAGGCGCTGACGATCGTCTGGCTGCTCGCATGTGCGGGCTACGCTGCGCAGATTCTCTGGAGAGTGTAAAAGAATGGCTGCAATCAAGAATTCTCTGCCGCGTCGCAAATTTGACGTGGTTATCGTCGGCGCAGGCGGCTCGGGGATGCGCGCTTCGCTGCAACTCGCGCGCGCCGGTCTGTCGGTCTGCGTGCTGTCCAAGGTGTTCCCGACGCGTTCGCACACGGTCGCGGCTCAAGGCGGCATCGGCGCATCGCTCGGCAACATGAGCGAAGACAATTGGCACTATCACTTCTACGACACGATCAAGGGTTCCGACTGGCTCGGCGACCAGGACGCGATCGAGTTCATGTGCCGTGAAGCACCGAACGCCGTGTACGAGCTCGAACACTTCGGCATGCCGTTCGACCGCAACGCTGACGGCACGATTTACCAGCGCCCGTTCGGCGGCCACACCGCCAACTACGGCGAAAAGCCGGTGCAACGCGCTTGCGCGGCCGCTGACCGTACCGGTCACGCGCTGCTGCATACGCTGTACCAGCAAAACGTGGCGGCCAAGACGCAGTTCTTCGTCGAATGGATGGCGCTGGATCTGATCCGCGACGCCGACGGCGACGTGCTGGGCGTGACCGCGTTGGAAATGGAAACCGGCGACGTTTATATCCTCGAAGGCAAGACCACGCTGTTCGCTACGGGCGGCGCGGGCCGGATCTTCGCGGCATCCACGAACGCGTTCATCAATACCGGTGACGGTCTGGGCATGGCGGCGCGTTCGGGCATCGCGCTGCAAGACATGGAATTCTGGCAATTCCACCCCACCGGCGTGGCCGGCGCGGGCGTGCTGATTACCGAAGGTGTGCGTGGTGAAGGCGGTATTCTGCGTAACTCGAACGGCGAGCGTTTCATGGAACGCTACGCACCGACGCTGAAGGATCTGGCGCCGCGCGACTTCGTTTCGCGTTCGATGGACCAGGAAATCAAGGAAGGCCGCGGCGTGGGTCCGAACAAGGATCACGTGCTGCTCGACCTGTCGCACATCGGCGCCGAGACGATCATGAAGCGTCTGCCGTCGATCCGCGAAATCGCGATGAAGTTCGCGAACGTCGATTGTATTAAAGAGCCGATTCCGGTTGTGCCGACCATCCACTATCAAATGGGTGGTATCCCGACGAACATCAACGGCCAGGTCGTTGGCACGTCGCGGGATCACAAGGAAGTCGTCAACGGTTTCTACGCAGTGGGCGAATGCTCGTGCGTGTCGGTGCACGGCGCAAACCGTCTCGGTACGAACTCGCTGCTCGACCTGGTGGTGTTCGGCCGCGCGGCCGGCAACCACATCGTCAAGCACGTGAAGGACATCAAGGAGCACAAGCCGCTGCCGGCCGACGCGGGCGAATTCTCGCTGGCGCGTCTGAACAAGCTCGACAAGTCTACGTCGGGCGAATACTCGCAAACCGTCGCGGCTGACATCCGTTCCACCATGCAAGCACATGCCGGCGTGTTCCGCACGTCGAAGCTGCTGGCCGAAGGCGTCGAGCGGATCCGCGAAGTGGCTGACCGGGTCGATAACATCTACCTGAAAGACAAGTCGAAGGTGTTCAACACGGCACGTATTGAAGCGCTGGAAGTGGAGAACCTGATCGAAGTGGCACGCGCCACAATGGTTTCCGCCGAAGCGCGCAAGGAAAGCCGCGGTGCGCATGCGCAAAACGACTTCGAACATCGCGACGACGAAAACTGGCTGCGTCATACGCTGTGGTTCAGCGAAGGCGATCGCCTCGACTACAAGCCGGTTCAAATGCAACCGCTGACCGTCGAATCGGTGCCGCCGAAAGCGCGTACCTTCTAAGGCACAAGTCAAAGGAATTCAGGAAAATGGCTAAGCGTACATTTGAAATTTACCGCTACGACCCGGATAAGGACGCAGCACCGCGCATGCAAACGTACGAGATCGAAATCGACTCGCACGAACGCATGCTGCTCGACGCGCTGCTCAAGCTGAAGGCGATGGACGAAACCTTGTCGTTCCGCCGTTCGTGCCGCGAAGGCGTGTGCGGTTCGGACGCAATGAACATCAACGGCAAGAACGGTCTGGCCTGCTTGCAGAACATGAACGATCTGCCGCAAAAGATCGTGCTGCGTCCGCTGCCGGGCCTGCCGGTCGTGCGCGACCTGATCTGCGACTTCACGCAGTTCTTTAACCAGTATCACTCGATCAAGCCGTACCTGATCAACGATACGCCGCCGCCGGAAAAGGAACGTCTGCAGTCGCCGGAAGAACGCGACGAGCTCGACGGCCTGTACGAATGTATTCTGTGTGCTAGCTGCTCGACCTCGTGCCCGAGCTTCTGGTGGAATCCGGATAAGTTCGTCGGCCCGGCTGGCCTGTTGCAAGCCTATCGTTTCATCGCGGACAGCCGCGACGAAGCAACGGGTGAGCGTCTGGATAACCTGGAAGATCCGTACCGTCTGTTCCGTTGCCACACCATCATGAATTGCGTCGACGTTTGCCCGAAGGGCCTGAACCCGACCAAGGCAATTGGCAAGATCAAGGAATTGATGGTTCGCCGCGCAGTTTGATATGAACAGCCCCACGCTCCCTATCGTTCGCTGCCCCCCGAGGGGGCGGTCAGTACGCTTGGGGGCGGCCCGGCGCGTACAGACATGAACACAGAAACATCGCATCAGTCCGACCCTCTCCGCCGCGCGCGCCTTCGCTGGCGTGCGCGGCGGGGCCTGCTGGAAAACGATCTGATTTTTGAACGTTTTTTCAGCCGATATGAGCATGACCTCAGCGATGCCGATGTGGGCGCTCTCACGCGCCTGCTTGAGCTGAGCGATAACGACCTGATGGACTTGCTGCTTGCTCGCAAGGAACCGGAAGGCGAGCTTGCCGACCCGGATCTGGTCCGGGTGCTGGAGCTGTTGCGGAATGCTTGAGCGCCGCTAACGCCTTGAGCACCGCTTGTCCGTTGTTCCCAGGCGTGCAAATTATCGAAACCCTGTTTCCATACTTCGATTGAGGATGTGCTATGACCCCGTCAGATGTTAAAGCCACGCTATCGTTCAGCGACAATTCGCCGAGCGTTGAAATGCCGATTTACAAGGGCACTCTCGGCCCGGACGTGATCGACATCCGCAAACTGTACGGCCAGACCGGCAAGTTCACGTACGACCCGGGCTTCATGTCGACGGCGGCGTGCAACTCCGCGATCACTTACATCGACGGCGACAAGGGCGAGCTGCTGTACCGCGGCTACCCGATCGACAACCTTGCGCAAAACGCCGACTTCCTGGAAACCTGCTACCTGCTGCTGAAAGGCGAATTGCCGAACGTTCAGCAGAAGGACGAGTTCGTCAACACCGTCACGAAGCACACGATGGTGCACGAGCAGATGCACTTCTTCTTCCGCGGTTTCCGTCGCGACGCACACCCGATGGCGATTCTGGTCGCGGCAGTCGGCGCCCTGTCGGCGTTCTATCACGACTCGCTCGACATCAACAATCCGCGTCACCGTGAAGTGTCGGCCATTCGCATGATCGCGAAGCTGCCCACGCTGGTCGCGATGGCGTACAAGTACAGCATCGGCCAGCCGTTTGCGTACCCGAAGAACGACCTGTCGTACAGCGCGAACTTCATGCACATGATGTTCTCGAACCCGTGCGAAGAGTACAAGGTCAACGACGTGCTGGTGCGCGCGCTCGACCGTATCCTGATCCTGCACGCTGACCACGAACAGAATGCGTCGACCTCGACGGTTCGTCTGGCCGGCTCGTCGGGCGCGAATCCGTTCGCATGTATCGCAGCGGGTATCGCCTGTCTGTGGGGCCCGGCGCACGGCGGTGCGAACGAAGCCGCACTGAACATGCTGGAAGAAATCGGCTCGGTCGATAACATTCCTGAGTTCATCAAGCAGGTGAAGGACAAGAACTCGGGCGTGAAGCTCATGGGCTTCGGTCACCGCGTCTACAAGAACTACGATCCGCGTGCGAAGCTGATGCGCGAAACCTGCCACGAAGTGCTGGAAGAACTGGGTCTGCACGACGACCCGCTGTTCAAGCTGGCCATGGCTCTGGAAAAGATCGCACTGGAAGACGAATACTTCGTGTCGCGCAAGCTGTACCCGAACGTCGACTTCTACTCGGGCATCGTGCAACGCGCGCTGGGCATCCCGACCTCGATGTTCACGTGTATCTTCGCGATGGCACGTACGGTCGGCTGGATTGCACAGTGGAACGAAATGATCGCTGATCCGGAGCAGAAGATTGGCCGTCCGCGTCAACTGTTCATCGGCGACACGCAGCGCGAAGCGAAGCCGATCGCGCAACGCTAAGCGGTAGTCTTTGCGGCGCGTTTTATCGCCCAAAGGGCCATGAAATGCGTGCGGCTGGATGAATGAAAAACGCCCCAACGGGTTGACCGTTGGGGCGTTTTGTTTTGGATACATGCAACTGCGTGTGGCAAATGGGGTTCGATTTCAATCGCTGAGGCTGGGAGCGCGTCTGGCTGTGTCTCCTGGCGCACGAAGCGCCAAGTTGCGGTAACGCCTGAGCATGGCTGGCGTTGCATCGCGCACACCATGCAATCCCTTGCCGGGTAACACCCATACAGGTATCGTCACTACCACCCAACTCCCTGTTTTTTATCGGTTTTTTGCATGATTCATGGGCCCTAAGCGAGGTTCTGCGTGGCATAATCGACCGACACAGTCAGCCCGCAGTCATTACTACCCCGCATACCATGGCACAGACTCTCTACGACAAATTGTGGAACACACACGTGGTCCACACGGAAGAAGACGGTACGACGATTCTTTATATCGACCGTCACCTGCTGCACGAAGTGACCAGCCCTCAGGCGTTCGAAGGCCTGAAACTGGCTGAGCGCCCGGTGTGGCGTATCAGCGCGAACCTGGCGGTGTCGGATCACAACGTCCCCACCACGGATCGCAGCCACGGCATTGCCGATCCGGTCTCCAAGCTGCAAGTCGATACGCTCGACACGAACTGCGACGCCTACGGCATCACGCAGTTCAAGATGAACGATCTGCGCCAGGGCATCGTGCATATCATCGGGCCGGAGCAGGGCGCTACGCTGCCGGGCATGACCATCGTCTGCGGCGACTCGCACACGTCCACGCACGGCGCGTTCGGCGCGCTGGCGCACGGCATTGGCACCTCGGAAGTCGAGCATGTGCTGGCCACGCAAACGCTCTTGCAGAAGAAGAGCAAGAACATGCTGGTGAAGGTCGAAGGTCCGTTACCGCGCGGTTGTACCGCGAAAGACATCGTGCTCGCGATCATCGGGAAGATCGGCACGGCAGGCGGTACGGGCTACGCAATCGAATTCGGCGGTTCGACGATTCGCGCGCTGTCCATGGAAGGCCGCATGACGGTCTGCAACATGGCGATCGAAGCAGGCGCGCGCGCCGGCATGGTCGCCGTGGACGACACCACGATCGAATACCTGAAGGGCCGTCCGTTCTCGCCGGCAGGCGGCGAGTGGGATCACGCGGTCGAGTACTGGAAGCAGTTCAAGTCGGACAATGGCGCGCAATTCGATCGCGTGGTCGAACTGAACGCCGCGGAGATCGTGCCGCAAGTTACGTGGGGCACGTCGCCGGAAATGGTCACCGCCGTGGACGGCCGTGTGCCGGACCCGGAACGCGAAAAAGACCCGGTCAAGCGCGACGCCATGGAGCGCGCGCTGAAGTACATGGCGCTCGAACCGAATGCGCCGATCGAATCCATCAAGCCGGATAAAATCTTCATTGGGTCGTGCACCAACGCGCGCATTGAAGACATTCGCGCCGCGGCCTACGTCGTAAAGAAGCTCGGCCGCCGCGTTGCGCCGAATATCCGTCTGGCCATGGTCGTGCCGGGTTCGGGTCTGGTGAAGGCGCAAGCGGAACGCGAAGGCCTCGACAAGGTCTTTACCGATGCCGGTTTCGAATGGCGTGAGCCCGGTTGCTCGATGTGTCTCGCGATGAACGCCGACCGGCTGGATCCGGGCGAGCGTTGCGCATCCACGTCGAATCGTAATTTCGAAGGTCGTCAGGGCGCCGGTGGCCGTACCCACCTCGTGAGCCCCGCGATGGCTGCCGCTGCGGCTATCGAAGGGCATTTCGTCGATATTCGCAAGCTTGGATAAACACGCATGATGAAGAACATGAATCGCACCACTCTATTGCGCCGCTTCGCACTCGGTACGCTAGCCGGGCTATTGCTCGGTCTGGCCGGTTGCAACACGGTGCACGGATTCGGCGAGGACATGTCGCACCTCGGCAATTCGATCAGCAATCACGCTGACAAATAAGCGGTTTTTGATTTTTGCCGGCAATGCGGCGAGCGGCTTTCCAGCCGCCACGCGCATCGCCCGGTCTTGAAACAGGCGCAAGCGTCATGGATAAATTCATCGTACATACCGGCGTCGTGGCGCCGCTCGATCGCGAGAACGTCGACACGGACGCGATCATTCCGAAGCAATTCCTGAAGTCGATCAAGCGCACGGGCTTCGGCCCGAACGCGTTCGACGAATGGCGCTACCTCGACCACGGCGAGCCGGGTCAGGACAATTCGAAGCGTCCGCTGAATCCGGATTTCGTGCTGAATCAGCCGCGCTATCAGGGCGCGTCGGTGCTGTTGGCACGCAAGAACTTCGGTTGCGGCAGTTCGCGTGAGCATGCGCCGTGGGCGCTGCAGCAATACGGCTTCCGCGCGATCATTGCGCCGAGCTTCGCCGATATTTTCTACAACAACTGTTTCAAGAACGGGCTGCTGCCGATCGTGCTGACCGAGCAGCAAGTCGATCACCTGTTCAACGAAACGTACGCATTCAATGGCTTCCAGTTGACTATCGACCTGGACGCGCAAGTCGTACGCACAACGGATGGCAACGCCGCGTATCCGTTCGAAGTCGCGGGCTTCCGCAAGTACTGCCTGCTGAACGGCTTCGACGATATCGGCCTCACGCTGCGTCACGCCGACAAGATTCGCCAGTTCGAAGCCGAGCGGATCGCGAAGCAGCCGTGGCTGAATCACCGCATCGTCGGGTAAACAGAAAAATCATCAAGGAAACTCGCATGAAGATCGCAGTCTTGCCGGGCGACGGCATCGGTCCCGAAATCGTCAAGGAGGCCCTCAAGGTCCTGAACGTGCTCGGCGAAAAGTTCGAACTCGAAGAAGCGCCGGTTGGCGGCGCAGGATACGAAGCCAAGGGCCACCCGCTGCCCGATTCGACGCTGGCCCTGGCGAAAGAAGCCGATGCGATCCTGTTCGGCGCCGTTGGCGACTGGAAGTACGACTCGCTCGAACGCGCGCTGCGCCCGGAGCAGGCCATTCTCGGTCTGCGCAAGCACCTGCATTTGTTCGCGAACTTCCGTCCGGCAATCTGCTATCCGCAACTGACGGGCGCTTCGTCGTTGAAGGAAGAAATCGTTTCGGGTCTCGACATCCTGATCGTGCGCGAACTGAATGGCGACATTTACTTTGGCGCGCCGCGTGGCGTGCGTTCGTCGCCGGACGGGCTGTTCGAAGGCGCGAAAGAAGGCTTCGACACGATGCGTTATTCGGAACCCGAAGTACGTCGCATCGCGCACGTGGCGTTTCAGGCGGCGCAAAAGCGTCAGAAACGGCTGACGAGCGTGGACAAGGCCAATGTGCTCGAAACGTCGCAGTTCTGGCGTGACGTGATGATCGATGTTTCGAAGGAATACGCGGACGTCGAGTTGTCGCACATGTACGTCGACAATGCCGCGATGCAATTGGTCAAGGCGCCGAAGGCGTTTGACGTGGTCGTGACCGGCAACATGTTCGGCGACATTCTCTCCGACGAAGCCGCCATGCTGACGGGTTCGATCGGCATGCTGCCGTCGGCCTCGCTCGACAAGAACAACAAGGGCTTGTACGAGCCGTCGCATGGTTCCGCACCGGATATCGCCGGCAAGGGCGTGGCCAATCCGCTGGCCACGATCCTGTCGGCGGCGATGATGCTGCGTTACTCGCTGAACAAGGCGGAGCAGGCGGATCGCATCGAAAACGCGGTGAAGAAAGTGCTGGAGCAGGGCTTCCGCACGGGCGACATTCTCACGCCGGGCTGTAAGCAAGTCGGCACCGTCGCCATGGGCGATGCGGTTGTCGCGGCGCTGTAAAGCGGTAAAAGGCAGGTGGCCGTCGGATCGCTAGACGATCGTCAAAGCGGCCTTTAAAACGCGAATCGGCCTCAAAACAGGCCGATTCGCGCGTAATACGGACGATAGCGGCAGACAATCGCGTCGCCAGATTCCGGTTTTCGTGTATATTGTAGCGATGGCGCACCTAGCTCAAATCTCCTCGATTTCGAAACTGCACGGCAAAACGGCCCGTGCGGTTGAGCTCGCCATTACCACCACAAAAACGATTACCCCGAAAACGATCACGAAACGCTGATCGTCCGTCGTGCCCGCTCATCTTCCCCGCGCGGTCACTGCGGGCAAAGATGCGGGGAAGTTTCCATTCGAAGGGTATGAAGTCATGAACGTAGGTCTCGTAGGTTGGCGCGGTATGGTCGGCAGCGTCCTGATGCAACGTATGCAACAGGAAGGCGATTTCGACTTGATCGAACCGGTGTTTTTCAGCACCAGCAACGCGGGCGGCAACGCGCCGTCGTTCGCCAAAAACGAGACCAAGCTCAAAGATGCGACAAGCATCGAAGACCTGAAGAAGTGCGAAGCGATCATCTCCTGCCAGGGCGGCGATTACACGAATGAGGTGTTCCCGAAGCTGCGCGCAGCGGGCTGGAACGGCTACTGGATCGACGCGGCTTCGTCGCTGCGCATGAAGGACGACGCAGTCATCATTCTCGATCCGGTCAACCTCGACGTGATCAAGAACGCGCTGGTCAAGGGCCAGAAGAATTTCATCGGCGGCAACTGCACGGTCAGCCTGATGCTGATGGCGCTGGGCGGCCTGTTCCGCGAAAACCTCGTCGACTGGATGACGGCCATGACGTATCAGGCCGCTTCAGGCGCGGGCGCGCAAAACATGCGCGAACTGCTGCAACAAATGGGCACGCTGTACGGTGCGGCCAAGGAAGACCTAGCTGATCCGTCGTCGGCGATTCTCGACATCGACCGCCGCGTGCTGAACGCCATGAATAGCGACCGCATGCCGACCGACAACTTCGGCGTGCCGCTCGCCGGCTCGCTGATTCCGTGGATCGACAAGGATCTCGGCAACGGCATGTCGAAAGAAGAATGGAAGGGCGGCGCGGAAACCAACAAGATCCTCGGCAAGCCGGCCATGGGCACGCCGGGTTCGATCCCGGTGGATGGCCTGTGCGTGCGGATCGGCGCAATGCGCTGCCACTCGCAGGCGCTGACCATCAAGCTGAACAAGGACGTGCCGCTGGACGAAGTGAACAGCATCCTCGCGTCGGGCAACGATTGGGTCAAGGTCGTGCCGAACGAACGTGAAGCGTCGATGCGCGATCTGTCCCCGGCGGTAGTCACAGGCACCTTGACCGTGCCGGTTGGCCGGGTGCGCAAATTGGCGATGGGCGGCGAATATCTGTCGGCCTTCACGGTCGGCGATCAGCTGCTGTGGGGCGCTGCGGAACCGCTGCGTCGCATGCTTCGCATTGTGCTCGACAAGTAAAGTAAACTACGCGCTCACGACGCGTAGAAAACTCAAGAAGCGTCGCGCTTGCGCGGCGCTTTTTTCATTGTGCTCCGATTATCTTGTCTCTTTCCAACCGCAAAAAAGGGCTGCGCGCTGACGCGCCAGGGGTCCCGATGAACCTTCGATTCTCCTCCCTTCGGGCTATGTTTATGCATCAAGGTACCGGCCGACTGACGGCCGCAGCCGCTTTGGCGCTTGCATTGGCCGGTGCCGGCATGAATAGCGCGATGGCCGCGCCCGGTGACGCCGCAAGCGCGCCGGAGGGCGCCTCCATGTCTTATGCCGCCGGGAGTCAATATACGGTGCGGCCCGGGCAGTCGCTGAACGACGTGGCGATCGCCGTCACGCAATCGCGCGACAAGGGGACGCTCGCACGTGCTTCGCGCGCGCTGTTCGATGCGAATCCGAATGCCTTCATGAGTCACGACCCGAGCCGGATGCGCGTCGGCGCGCTGCTGACGATTCCGGCACTGGATGCATCGGGCGCGCTGGCCGCTTCCGCGCCGGTGGCGGGGTCTGCGTCTGCCGCACCATCGGCTGCGCCGGTGACGTCGGCTTCCGTGCCGAACGCAGCGGCGGCCGGTGCGGTGGTCGGCGCCGCGAGCAGCGTGGCACAGGTCAACGCCGCTGCTGCAAGCGCGGCAAGTGCGGCGGCTCGCGCGGCAGCACCAGCCACAGCGGCGGTTTCAGAAGCGGGCAGCTCGACGGTTGGAGCCGGTCCGGTTGCGCCGGGCAGCTCGACAGCGGCGGGGACGGTTCCGGCAGCGCCGGCAGCGGGCTCACAGGCTGCGGCCGCGTTGCCGGGCAGCGGCGCCCATGTCTGGTCGGGTGCGATCCAGCCTTCTGCCAGCGAGGCGGCCGAAGGCGCGTCGGCGGCCACAGCAGCCGCTCCGGCAACGGCCGCCGCGCAGTCGGCGTCGCAACCGCGCGCGCAGGTGTCCAGCCTGCAGCAATTGCTCGCGCTGAAAAACCGCGTGCTGATGGAGTTGCAAAAACATGGTATCGGCGGTTCGCCTGCCGCGCCGGTCAAGCCTTCGACGAACGCGGTGCAGCCGGCCACAGGCGCTTCGTCTGCGGCTGCGGTTTCCAGCAATGGCGCCGTGCCGACTTCCACGTCGAATGACATCGGCATCTCGCAGACGAATTTGAGCATAGCGGCGGCAATCGGTGCGGCTTTGGTCGTACTGCTGGCGGCTTTCCGCATGCGTCGGCGTAAGCGTGTCGCTGTTGCCGCGACTGAGGGTACGCTGGCAGCCGATGCGGCGGCCGCTGCCGCGCGAGCGGCAGAGTTACATGAAGCCGGTTCGACGCATGAGCCGACCCCGGTGCCCGAAGCGTCGGACGCAGGCGGCGAAGCGGCGGAAGGATACGCAGTAACGCTGACGCAGGCTGACCGGGAGGCCGCGGAAGGTGACGCAGCGGCGCGGGAAACGGCAGAACGCGTGGCAGCGGAGCGCGCAGCGGAAATTCGCGCGGCGGCGGAGCGTGAGGCAGCGGAGCGGGAAAGGGCGGAACAAGCCGCAACTGTCCGTGCGGATCAGACGCGTGCAACAGCGGAACGTGAAGCCGCAGAACAAGCTGCAGCGGAACATGAGGCCGTTGGCCGCCAACTGCACACCGACTTGCCTGCGCAAGATCCCAACGCGCCCCAACACGTGTTGCAGGAAAGCCACCCGGCGCCTACCCCCATCGAACCAGGCGAGCAACGGAATCCGGAGCTCACGTCGGCTGCCCAAGGCGGTCCGACGGTCGAACTGCTTCCCGCCGCTCATCACGAAAACCTCGACGGCGCGACCACGGCTGCGAGCCTCGCTGCCGCGGCGGAACTCGGCGCTGACGCATTGCCGCGTACGCCGCTTGAACCGGTCAACGACACCTTCCCGGAAGAGGTGCCTCCGCACCGTCTGCAATGGGATGACGAACCGGCATCAAGCGTGCCGCAGGCAGAGCCGAAGAACGACGTGCCTGCTGATTCGCCGCACCCGCTTGGCACGCCGGCTCCGGTCATCGATTTCACGCAGCAGCAGGTCGAGCCGCATACGACTTCGCCATTCGGCAATCCGCTTGTCGAGACGCAACCGCAGCCCACTCAGCCAGCCGAAACCGCGACGCCTCATGAAGCGTCCCATGCCGAGCCGGCGCCGGTCGCGCAAGTTCCGCACGCGCTGTCTGTGCCGGCCGAGTTCCCGCGTGACGCCGTCGATGCGTTTAGCAGTCTCGACATGCCATTGCCGCCGCGCATCGAATTGCCCGACGCAGCGTTGAGCACGCCCGAATCGCTGGCGACCCAGCCGGTCGCATCGCCGGAAAGCACCGCACAGCAAGCTGTGGCGCCGCACGATCCGGACGACGCCCCGCACGCCGCCGATGAAATCTCCGCGGGCACTGCGGGCCATGCCGCCGTCGCGGGCCTGGGCGCGGTCGGCTTCGGTGCGTTGAAGCTCGATTTCGACCTTGAGTTGCCGCCGAGTCCGGCTCAGCCCTTGCCCGTTTTCACATCAGCCGATCTCACCCGCATCGCCCGTAACAAGCTCGATCTGGCTGCCGAATATATCGACCTCGGCGATCTGTCCGGCGCGCGCGTGCTCATCAACGAAGTGATCGAAGCGAACGATCCGGCCACGCGCACCGAGGCCCGCGCGCTGCTCTCGACGCTTGCGCCGTTGTCGTGAAGCGTATTGCGCTAGGCGTCCAGTACGACGGTTCGGCATTCTGCGGCTGGCAGTCGCAGCCGCACGGCAAAACCGTGCAGGACGAGCTCGAACGGGCGTTGCGCGAGTTCGCACAAACGCCCGTGCAAACCGTTGTAGCCGGTCGCACGGATACCGGCGTGCACGGCTTGGGCCAGGTGGTGCACTTCGACACGGAACTCGATCGCACGGATTTTTCGTGGATTCGCGGCACCAACGCGTTTCTACCGAAGACGATCGCCGTGCAATGGGCCAAGCCTATGCCGGATGAGTTCCACGCGCGCTTTTCGGCGTTCGAGCGCACTTATTACTACGTTCTGTACGTCCATCCGTTCCGTTCGCCGATGCAGGCCACGCGGGCCGGCTGGGTGCACACGCCGCTCGACGTCGAGGCCATGCGGGCTGCCACCGCTCACCTGATCGGCGAGCACGATTTTTCGGCGTTTCGTTCGTCGCAATGTCAGGCGAAGACGCCGGTCAAGCATCTGTATCAGATCGACATCCTGCAACAGGGCGACTTCGTTCATTTCCGCTTCCGGGCAAACGCGTTCCTGCATCATATGGTGCGCAACCTGATGGGTTGTCTCGTCGACATCGGCCGGGGACGCCATCCGGCCGAATGGATGGCGGAGGTGCTCGTCAGCCGCGATCGCGATTGTGCCGCGCCGACTTTCATGCCTGACGGCCTGTATCTGGCGCAGGTGGGCTATCCTGAGCAATTCGCCGTGCCCGCGCCGCAGACCGGCAGCGTGCCCTGGAATACCGTATGGACCGAGCAAGCGAAACCATGAAATCAACCGAAAACCTGGCGGCCGAAGCTCGCGCGGGCGCATCGCAACACGCCGCGCCGCATCGCACGCGTATCAAGCTGTGCGGCCTGTCGAAGCAGGAAGACGTGGCGTACGCGATCGACCTCGGCGCCGACGCGATCGGCCTCGTGTTTTATCCGCCGAGCGCGCGCTCGGTGAGCGTCGCGCAGGCCGTCGAACTGGTGCACGATGTGCCGCCGTTCGTGTCGGTAGTCGGCTTGTTCGTGAACCCGACGCAGGACTGGATTCGCGAAGTCGTCAGCAACGTCGGGCTCACGCTGCTGCAGTTCCACGGCGACGAAACCGTGGCGCAATGCGAATCGCTCGCCAGTCTTGCGGGTTTGCCTTGGTTGCGTGCTTTGCGAGTTGCGGCGGATACTCAACCGGCAGATTTGGTAAAATCAGCGCTTAACTATTCAGCAGCCAATGGCCTTCTGTTCGACACCCATGTCGAAGGCTATGGCGGCGGCGGGAAGGTTTTCGATTGGTCACTTATTCCAGCAGAGCTCGCGCGTCGGGCCGTTTTGAGTGGTGGGTTGAACGCGCAAAACGTCAGTGATGCGATCCATCGCGTGCGCCCGTACGCAGTCGATGTCTCGAGCGGCATCGAAGTACCGGGCGCCAAGGGCGTGAAAGATCACGCCCGGATGGCGGCGTTCGTACGCGCAGTGCGCGCAGCGGACGCTGAATGATTCAGGCGGCGCGGTTTCTCCCATGACAATCGCGCGCCACACTGAGAAGAGTGATCACCATGTATAACTTGCCTGACGAAAGAGGCCATTTCGGCCCATATGGCGGCGTGTTCGTCGCCGAAACGCTGGTTCATGCACTCAACGAGTTGCGTGCCGCATACGAGAAATATCAGAAAGACCCGGAATTCGTCGCCGAATACCAGCGCGAACTGAAGCATTTCGTGGGTCGTCCGTCCCCGATTTATCACGCACAGCGCTGGAGCGAAATGCTCGGCGGCGCGCAGATCTTCCTTAAGCGTGAAGACCTGAATCACACCGGCGCGCACAAGATCAATAACGTGATCGGCCAGGCGCTGCTCGCAAAGCGCATGGGCAAACCGCGCGTGATCGCGGAAACCGGCGCGGGCCAGCACGGCGTAGCGACCGCGACCATCGCGGCGCGCTTCGGCATGGAATGCGTGGTCTACATGGGCGAGGAGGACGTGCGCCGCCAGGCCGCCAACGTGTACCGGATGAAGCTGCTCGGCGCGACCGTCGTTCCCGTGCAGTCAGGCTCGCGCACGCTGAAGGATGCGCTCAATGAAGCGATGCGCGACTGGGTGACCAACGTCGAAAACACCTTCTACATCATCGGCACAGTGGCGGGACCGCACCCGTATCCGATGATGGTGCGCGACTTCCAGCGCGTGATCGGCGATGAGTGCAAAGTGCAGATGCCCGAATTGGTGGGCCGTCAGCCGGATGCCGTGATTGCGTGCGTTGGCGGTGGTTCGAATGCAATGGGTATCTTTTACCCGTACATTGACGACACTTTGGTGCAGCTGATTGGCGTTGAGCCGGCGGGCGACGGGATCGAAACCGGCCGGCACGCGTCTTCGCTGATCGGCGGCAGTCCGGGTGTGCTGCATGGCAATCGCACTTATCTTCTGCAAGACGAGAACGGGCAGATCATCGAGACGCATTCGATCTCGGCCGGTCTGGATTATCCGGGCGTCGGTCCTGAGCATGCATGGCTAAAAGACAGCAAGCGCGCGCAATATGTCAGCATCACCGACGAAGAAGCGCTTAAGGGATTCCACGATTGCTGCCGCATCGAAGGCATTATTCCGGCATTGGAATCCAGCCACGCGCTGGCCTATGCCGCGAAGCTCGCGCCGACCCTGCCGAAGGACAAGGTCCTTCTGGTCAATCTGTCGGGCCGTGGCGACAAGGACATGCACACGGTCGCTGAGCGATCGGGCATTCAGTTCTGAGCGCCGCGACGATGCGCGACGAGTTCGACGAGCCGCAACCGGCACTTGAAACCACGACCCCGGTCGCCGAGGTCGTGGCGGCCGAGGCGCCTGCACCCTTGTTGCCGCAGGTGCCCGCCGGTATCCGGCTGTTGAACCGCGATTTTTTGTCCGATGTGTCGAACATTCCTGACGGGTCGATCGACCTGATCCTGTGCGATCCGCCTTATGGGCTCGGCAAGGACTATGGCAACGACTCCGACATGCGTTCCGGCGAGGATTTTCTCGCCTGGACGCGTGGCTGGCTCGAGCTGGCTATTCCGAAGCTCAAGCCGTCGGGTTCGCTCTATATTTTCTGCACATGGCAGTACGCGCCGGAAATCTTCAGCTTCCTGAAGACAAAACTCACGATGATCAACGAAATCATCTGGGACCGGCGTGTGCCGAGCATGGGCGGAACGGTGCGCCGTTTCACCTCGGTGCACGACAACATCGGCTTTTTCGCGGTGTCGAAAGATTACTTTTTCGATCTCGATCCCGTCCGCATCCCGTACGATGCCGTCACGAAGAAGGCGCGTTCGCGTAAATTGTTCGAAGGCAGCAAGTGGCTGGAGCTTGGCTATAATCCCAAGGATGTCTGGTCGGTATCGCGGCTGCATCGGCAACATGCCGAGCGCGTCGATCACCCGACCCAGAAGCCTCTGGAAATTGTCGAGCGGATGGTGCTGGCAAGTTGTCCGAAGGGCGGGCGCGTGCTCGACCCGTTCATGGGCAGCGGCACCACCGCAGTCGCTTGCACCCGGCAGCAGCGCGAATTCGTCGGCTATGAGATCAATGAAAGTTACTGCGCAATAGCGCGCGAACGCGTTAGCGCGGCCGCGTCGGCGCCCACTGCCGCCCGCAAAACCCGCAAGAATGCGGCCAAGGCCGAGCGGCAAACCGAGGCGCAATAAGCGCGCAGTAGCTTAAAAATCCGAGAATATTCCATGTCCCGTATTAAGAACACGTTTGCTGCGTTGTCCGCCCAGGGTAAGAAAGGCCTGATTCCGTTCATGACGGCCGGTGATCCGGATCCGGCTCGCACGGTCGAATTCATGCATGCGCTCGCTGCCGGCGGCGCCGATGTGATCGAACTTGGCGTGCCGTTTTCCGACCCGATGGCCGACGGGCCGGTGATCCAGCAGTCGTCCGAACGCGCGCTGGCGCATGGCGTGTCGCTGCGCCACGTACTGGCCGACGTGAAGCGCTTCCGCGAAACCGACGACAAGACGCCGGTGGTGCTGATGGGCTACGCCAATCCGATCGAACGCATGGGAGCCGAGGTCTTCGCCAGGGCGGCGAAAGAAGCCGGGGTGGATGGCGTGCTAGTTGTCGATTACCCACCTGAAGAATGCGTTAACTTCGCTGAACAGATGCGATCTGCTGGCATCGATCCGATCTTTTTGCTTGCGCCCACGTCCACGGACGAGCGCATCGCGGAAGTCGGCAAAATTGCCAGTGGTTACGTCTATTATGTGTCGTTGAAGGGCGTGACCGGCGCGGCAAATCTGGACGTTTCCAGCATCGCGAGTAAAATCCCGGCCATCAAGTCGCGCGTCCCCCTGCCGGTGGGCGTCGGTTTCGGCATCCGTGACGCGCAAACAGCGCGTCTGGTGGCCGAAGTGTCCGATGCCGTCGTGATCGGCAGCCGTATCGTGCAGTTGCTCGAACAAGCGGCCCCTGAAGCTGCCGCCGAGACACTCACGCGCTTCGTCGCCGAAGTGCGCGAGGCGATCGACAGCGTCGCGACTGCCCGATAACAGTTATTTTTGTCGTCTGTAGTGTGAACGGCGGGTTCGTCCCGCCGTTCGCGCAACCGCTGACCCCAGAAGGATTCAATATGAGCTGGCTCGATAAACTGCTGCCGCCGAAAATCAAACAAACCGACCCGAAGAGCCGCAAGGGGATTCCGGAGGGCCTGTGGATCAAGTGCCCGTCGTGCGAAGCCGTGCTGTACCGCAACGACGTCGAGGCCAATCTGCACGTTTGCCCGAAGTGCGACCATCACATGCGCATCGGCGCGCGTGAGCGGCTCGACGGCCTGCTCGATCCGGAAGGCCGTTACGAAATCGGCCAGGAAATCGTGCCGGTCGACGCGCTCAAGTTCAAAGATAGCCGCAAGTACCCGGACCGCCTGAAAGAGGCGATGGACGACACCGACGAGACCGATGCGATGGTCGTGATGGGCGGTGCCATCCACACCCTGCCGGTGGTGGTCGCATGCTTCGAGTTCTCGTTTATGGGCGGCTCGATGGGTTCGGTAGTTGGCGAGCGCTTCGTGCGCGGCGCCCAGAACGCGCTTGAACAGAAAGTGCCGTTTATCTGCTTCACCGCTTCGGGCGGCGCGCGGATGCAGGAAAGCCTGCTTTCGCTGATGCAAATGGCGAAGACCACGGCGATGCTGACCAAGCTCGCCGAAGCCAAGCTGCCGTTCATTTCCGTGCTGACCGATCCGACCATGGG
The DNA here is from genome assembly GCF_009455635.1 of Paraburkholderia agricolaris. Lineage (NCBI taxonomy): Bacteria > Pseudomonadati > Pseudomonadota > Betaproteobacteria > Burkholderiales > Burkholderiaceae > Paraburkholderia > Paraburkholderia agricolaris. Next base: position 3,727,955 of record NZ_QPER01000002.1, on the reverse strand, counting down.
CGGCGTGTCGGCGAGTTTCGCGTTCCTGGGCGACGTGGTGATTGCCGAGCCGAAGGCGCTGATCGGCTTCGCCGGCCCGCGCGTGATCGAGCAAACGGTGCGCGAAAAGCTGCCGGAAGGCTTCCAGCGTGCCGAGTTCCTGCTGACGAAGGGCGCGGTCGACATGATCGTCGACCGTCGCAAGCTGCGCGAAGAAATCGCGCAATTGATGGCGCTGTTGAGCCATCAGCCGGCTGACGCGGTCGCGTAACCTTCGCATCAATGCCGCGCCGTGTGCTTTCAGGCGCGGCTGCCGTCGGAAAAGCAGTAAAAAAATAGCGCGCCGCGAGAGTCATCAAGCGGCGCGTTGTCATTTCCGGGATAATCACGGTCTCGCAACGCAGCACAGATTCACTCGATGACCACATTCCCCACCCTCGACGCGTGGCTCACGCACCTTGAATCCGCGCATCCTGTCGGCATCGACATGGGATTGGGCCGTATCACGCAGGTACGCGACGCGATGAAGTTGTCGTTTGAGTGCCCGATCATCACGGTCGGCGGCACCAACGGCAAGGGCTCGACCTGCGCGATTCTCGAATCGATTTTGCTGCGCGCGGGTTTCACGGTCGGCTGCCACACGTCGCCGCATTTGCTGTCATTCAACGAGCGGGCGCGCGTGAATGGTGAAATGGCGAGCGACGCAGACCTGCTGCCGCATTTCGAAGCCGTCGAAGCCGCACGCCTGAGCCTCGCCGAACCGGTCACGCTGACCTACTTCGAATTCACGACGCTGGCGATCATGAGTCTGTTTGCCTCGCGTGGATTGGATGCGGTCATTTTCGAAGTCGGCCTGGGTGGCCGCCTCGACGCGGTCAATATCCTCGACGCGGATTGCGCGATCGTTACCAGCATCGATATCGACCACACCGAATATCTCGGCGACACGCGCGAGAAGATCGCCTTCGAAAAAGCCGGTATTTTCCGTCCGGGCAAGCCGGCGATCTGCGCCGATCCGGTGCCGCCGCAAACCCTGATCGATCATGCCGAGAAGATTGGCGCCGAACTGTGGCTATTTGGCCGCGATTTCCGCTACGAAGGGCAGGCGGGCAGCGAACGCCAGCAATGGAGCTACGTAGGACCGACTATGCGCCGTTCGGCGCTCGCCTACCCGGCGTTGCGCGGCGCGAATCAGCTAATCAACACATCGGCTGCGCTGGCCGCTCTTGAAGCGCTGCGCGACCGTTTGCCGGTGTCGGCGCAGGACATCCGGCTCGGCCTCGCCAACGTCGAATTGCCGGGGCGCTTCCAGGTCCTGCCCGGCAAACCCGCCGTGGTGCTCGACGTGGGCCACAATCCTCACGCTGCGGCGGTTTTGGCGCAGAACCTCGGCAATATGGGCTTTTTTCCGTACACCTACGCCGTGTTCGGCGCGATGCGCGATAAGGACATTGCCGGCGTACTGACACATCTGAAAGGCGAAATCGACCACTGGTGCGTGACCGATTTGCCGACCCCGCGTGCGGCTTCGGCGGAAGAACTCGAAGCGGCTTTGCGCGAGCAGGGCGCGAGCGACGGCAACGACAGCAGCGTGACGCGCTACGCAACACCGGCGGAGGCATTCCAAGACGCGCTAAAACGAGCGTCAGAGAATGATAGAATCGTGGTTTTCGGCAGTTTCTATACGGTAGCAGGCGTTATGGCCTACCGTAAATCGCAGCAACACTGAACGGGCGCCAGGCTCGAACCAAGCGATTCATGGGAATTTTCTCGTTCGGCAAGAAAGACGACGCGCCCACCCGGCGCGGCGCAAATACCAGTTCCACTCGGGCCGCTCGTGGCGAGCGCGTGGAGCGGCGAACCCGCCGCACGGAGCGCGCCGTGGATGCCGATGCGATGCTGCTCGACCCCACGTTGCCGGAAAAGCAGCGTGCGCGGCGCAGGCTCGTCGGCGCGATCGCACTGGTCGTCGCGGCGGTGGTAATCCTGCCGATGGTGCTGGACTCGCATCCGAAGCCCGTTACGGACGACATCTCCATCGACATTCCAAGCCGTCCTGCGCCGAAGGTCGCCAAGACCGACGAAGATACGCAGGCCGGCGTAGCCCCGGACAACCCGGCGCCTGATACGGCACTTGCCGCTTCCAGCCTGGCGCCGACAACGGCAGCCACGCAAGGCCAGTCCGGCGCGGCGAAACAGCAGAGCGCAGCTACCAGCGCCGCGCCTGCCGCCAAGCCGGCTGCGAAAACGCAGGCACCGGCCGTCGCCGCCAACGCGGCGCCCGCCAAGCCGGCTAAATCGACCAACACGCCCGCCGTGCAAAGCGTGGCGAACGCGCCAGCACCGGGCGCGGACAGCACGAATACCGCCGCCGCAAGCGCCGACGCCAATTCCGGCACGCCGGCCTCGCCGCCAGGCAGCCGTTTTGCCGTCCAGCTCGGCGCGTTTGCGAACGACGCTAACGCGCGTAGCTGGGCCGCCAAGTTGAAAGCGGCCGGCGTGCCCGCATATACCGAACATCGGAAACAGGCCGACGGCTCGACACTCACGCTATTGCGCGCCGGTCCGTTCGCCGATCGTGCAGCGGCTTCCGCTGCGATTGCGAAGGTTCGCGAGGCCGGCCTGACGTCGGGCGCGAACAGCGGCGCCGCACAGTAAGCGAGCGATGTTCACCGCCTTCGACTACGCTGTAATGGCGGTGATCGGTTTGTCAGCCTTGCGCGGCACCTGGCGCGGGTTTTTGTCCGAGATATTTGGGCTGATCGGCTGGATCGCGGCGTTTTTCATTGCGTGCCGCTTCGTCGGGTACGTCGTGCCGTTTATCCCTGCCACGTGGCCGGGGGGCGCGCTGACCCAGTGGCTTCTGGCGTTCGCGCTGGTGGTGATCGGCGTGGTGCTGGTGGCAAGCGTGCTGAACGCGTTGCTGAGCCGCATTGTGCAGGCAACCGGCTTGAGTGGCGTGGACCGCTCGCTCGGTTTGATGTTCGGCCTCGTGCGCGGGGTCATTCTGGTGCTGATTCTGGTCGCCCTGGCAGGCTTGACCGAACTGCCCCAACAGGAATTCTGGCGCAACGCCTTGCTTCGGCCCTATGCGGTCGAGGGCGTGCACATAATGAAACCGCTGCTTCCCGAGACGCTCGCTGCCTACGTCCACGTGTGACGATCAGGCGGGTGGCCACGGGAAGCTTGCAGGACTCCGGCGCAATCCGGTTGCCTGTACGCACCGTCGCGTACCCACGCGCAGCATTGCAGGCACCGGCCGCCGTTACGAATTTCGTACCTTTGAAGGACATGCCATGTGCGGCATCGTAGGCGTAGTTTCCCATTCTCCGGTCAATCAGCTGATCTATGACAGCCTGCTGCTTCTGCAGCACCGCGGTCAGGACGCCGCCGGCATCGCAACCGCGAACGGCAGCAATTTCCACATGCACAAGGCCAACGGCATGGTGCGCGACGTGTTCCGCACGCGCAACATGCGCAGCCTGCCCGGCACCACCGGGATCGGCCAGGTCCGTTACCCGACCGCCGGTTCTGCATCGAGCGAAGAAGAAGCCCAGCCGTTCTACGTGAACGCGCCGTTCGGCATCATCCTCGCGCACAACGGCAATCTGACCAACTGGCAGCAGCTGAAAGATGAGATGTTCCGCATCGATCGCCGCCATATCAACACCAACTCCGATACGGAAGTGATGCTCAACGTGCTCGCGCACGAATTGCAGCTTTCCAGTTCGAGCCTGCAACTCGATCCGGCCGCGCTGTTCAAGGCCGTGTCGGGCGTGCATCGCCGGGTGCGGGGTTCGTACGCGATCGTGTCGCTGATTGCCGGCTACGGCCTGCTCGGCTTCCGCGACCCGTTCGGGATTCGCCCGCTGTGCCTCGGCAAGCAGGAAACGCCGGAAGGCGTCGAGTGGATCCTGGCGTCGGAATCGGTCGCGATCGAAGGTATCGGTTTCGAATTCGTGCGTGATATTGCGCCGGGTGAAGCCATTTTCATCGACCTCGAGGGCAACCTGCACTCGCAGCAGTGCGCGACGAATCCGAGCCTGAACCCGTGCATTTTCGAACTCGTGTACCTCGCGCGTCCGGACTCGGTGCTCGACGGTGTGCCGGTCTACAACGTGCGTTTGCGCATGGGCGACTACCTCGCCGAGAAGATCAAGCGTGAATTGCCCGACGTCGCGATCGACGTGGTGATGCCGATTCCCGATTCGTCCCGTCCGGCCGCGATGCAGGTCGCCAAGAAGCTGGGCGTCGAGTACCGCGAAGGCTTCTTCAAGAACCGCTACGTGGGCCGCACCTTCATCATGCCGGGCCAGGCGATGCGCAAGAAGTCGGTGCGCCAGAAGCTCAACGCCATGGGCATCGAGTTCAAGGGCAAGAACGTGCTGATCGTCGACGATTCGATCGTGCGTGGCACCACCTCGCACGAAATCGTGCAGATGGCGCGCGATGCCGGCGCGAACAAGGTGATCTTCGCTTCGGCGGCGCCGCCGGTGAAGTACCCGAACGTCTACGGTATCGACATGCCCACGCGCGGCGAACTCGTCGCACATGGCCGCACGGACGACGAAGTCGCGCGCATGATCGGCGCGGACTACCTCGTTTATCAGGACGTCGACGCCCTGAAGCAGGCAGTGCGCGATATCAACCCGGCGCTGAAGGAATTCGAGGCCTCGTGCTTCGACGGCAATTACGTGACCGGCGATGTCACGACCGAGTACCTCGACCGCATCGAAACCGCGCGTCTCGCGCCGTCCTCGCAATCGGATCGCGACGCCGCAAGCGAAGCGGCCGAGGGCGGCCCGTCGCGTTCGCAACTGCATCTGCAATTGTCGGTCGGTTGAGTGATAACGCTTACGGTGTGGCTCGCTGCACGCCACGCCGCGAGCGTGTTAGCATGACGGCTTGCGTCGATTTGATCTCAGCTTGCGGACGCGGGGCAACCCAAAACAGCTAAAGCGAATGGTGGAAAAGCCGCAATCATCCGCCTCCGCTCCAGCTTTCCCCGCACATGAAGCCCGCTTATGCCGACGCAAAAGCGGGCTTTTTTGTTGCTGCCGTTTGGCGTTGTTGAACTCGTTTAACGCGAGCGGCAGACGCTGAACCCAGCCATGGAACATTGGAAACCAGAACTAACATGGACGACTCCCTGAACTTCGACACGCTGGCGATCCGCTCGGGCACAGCGCGCAGCGACTTCAACGAACATTCGGAAGCGATTTTCCTGACGTCGAGCTTCGTCTTCGCGAGTGCCGCGGACGCCGCCGAAAAATTCAAGAATTCCGAAGACAACTACACCTACTCGCGCTTCACGAACCCGACGGTCTCGATGTTCCAGGACCGTCTGGCCGCGCTCGAAGGTGGTGAAGCGTGCATGGCCACGGCTTCGGGGATGGCGGCGATCATGTCGGTGGTGATGTCCACGCTGCAGGCCGGCGACCATCTGGTCAGCTCGCAGGCGCTGTTCGGCTCAACGCTCGGCATGTTCTCGCAGATCTTCAGCAAGTTCGGTATCACGACAACCTTTGTCGATCCGACTAATCTGGATGCATGGAGAAACGCCGTGCGCCCGGAAACGAAGATGTTCTTCCTCGAAACGCCGTCGAACCCGCTGACCGAAGTCGCGGACATCGAAGCAATCAGCAAGATCGCGAAGGCGGCCAATGCGGTTTTCGTGGTCGACAATTGTTTCTGCAGCCCGGCATTGCAGCAGCCGTTGAAATTAGGCGCCGATGTCGTCATGCATTCGGCCACCAAGTTCCTTGATGGCCAGGGGCGTGTGCTCGGCGGCGCGCTGGTGGGCTCGAAGAAGTTCATCATGGAAAAGGTGTTTCCGTTCGTGCGGAGTGCCGGGCCGACTCTGTCCGCATTCAATGCATGGGTGCTGCTCAAGGGCATGGAAACGCTGTCGCTGCGGGTCGACAAGCAGTCGGCGAATGCGCTCGAAATCGCGCGCTGGCTGGAAACGCATCCCGCCGTGAACCGGGTGTTCTATCCGGGGCTCGAGTCGCACCCGCAGCACGCGCTGGCCATGCGTCAGCAAAAGTCGGGCGGCGCAATTCTGTCGTTCGAATTGAAGGGCGATACGCCTGAGCAGATGCGCGCGAATGCCTGGCGCGTGATCGACAGCACGAAGATCTGCTCGATCACCGGCAATCTCGGCGACACGCGTACCACCATCACGCATCCGGCAACGACCACGCACGGTCGCGTAACGCCGGAAGCGCGTGCCGCGGCGGGGATCAGCGAAGGTCTGATCCGTCTTGCAGTAGGTCTGGAAAACGCCGGCGATATCCGCGGCGATCTGGAACGCGGTCTGGCGGGTTAATCGCTCAGCGTGCGGGGCAGCGGTAGCAAGCAGCGGTAGCAAGAAATGCGAGCCGCCTTTTTCAGGTGGCTCGCGGATCACCCAAGCGCAATCATCAATGACGCAGCGAGCGCCATTGACCGGGCGCCAGCCCGAAGCGCCGCGTGAATGCGTGGGTGTAGGCGCTCTGATCGCCAAAGCCGATTTCCAGCGTGATATCGCTCAGCGACAAGCGTGGATCGGACAGCAAACCCAGTGACGTATCGAGCCGCAGACGCTGCAAATAGCGATGCGGCGTTTCGCCGAAGGCTTCGATAAAAAGCTGATGGAAGCGCCGCATGCCGAAGCCGCAATGCGCGGCAAGGTCGGCGATACGCAGCGGTTCCGAGAGATGGGCGCGCAGCCAGCGGTCGATGCGCGCGAAGTCGAGGCCGGCGCCGTATGCCTGCGCTCCGGCCATGGTGCCGGTATCGGCCACCAACGCAGCGCCCAATCGTGCGGCTGCATCCCATTGAAAACGCCGGGCGTCCAGATCGTTGGTCTGAGCGCCGCCTGTGGCGTGCCCCGCAATCCGATGCACGAGCTGCGTGAGCGAGGCATCCACTGTGACCGCCCGCGCGCGGTCGAACAGACGCTCCGGCACGGCCAGCGAGGCGGCCGGCAGATCCAGCACCAATTGCCGGTTCTCGCCGATGCCCGCGTAGTCGTGCCGCGCGCCGGCCGGAATAAGCCAGGCGGAACCGGCGTCGATCTGTTGCGCGACGCCGTCTACCGCCATCACCATCGCGCCGTCGAGCCCGAGCACGACCTGGTGAAAATCGTGCACGTCCGACGCTTCGACCGTGCCGTAACGGCGCAGCGAAACGCTAGGTGCGGTGATGGCGGCGTGACCCATTGGCTTAATGGCGCAATTACAAAACAGTGAAAACTTAGACGTCGAGCAGTTCGACTTCGAACACGAGCGTGGCATTCGGCGGAATCACGCCGCCCGCGCCACGTACGCCGTAGCCGAGTTGCGGCGGAATCGTCAGCTTGCGCGTGCCGCCGACCTTCATGCCTTGCACGCCTTCATCCCAGCCCTTGATGACCATGCCGCCGCCCAGCACGAACGCGAACGGGTCGTTGCGGTCCTTGCTCGAGTCGAACTTCTGACCGTCGGTCAGCCAGCCCGTGTAGTGCACGCTGACGGTTTTGCCGGCAACCGCTTCGGCGCCGGTGCCTTCAACGATGTCTTCATATTTCAGGCCGGATTCGGTAGTCACAGTCGACATATGTCGCTCCTTAGGTCAAAAACGTAAAACCGACATTGTAGGCGTGTTGAGGTCGTATCGCCGAGGATTGGCAGGTGGCATGCGGTTTGCGTCCACGTTAGCCGTCCGGCCAAGCTGGTTGCCCAGGACGGCATGCCTATAATGGGGTTTCGTTCAATATTCCATGTACTGCCTGAGAGGGCTCGATCGTGACAACGTCTTCCACCGGGACCACCGGCGCCAAGCCGGCTTCTTCCGGCCTCGTCGTCTCCGAACGCACCGCGCGTCTGCGCGCGGAGACTGCGCTGTTCATGCGCGATCACGTGCTGTCGCTTGTGTCACACGACCTGCGCGGTCCGCTGAACGCCATCCATAGCTGGGCGTACGTGCTCGAGCGCAAGCTCGATGCAAACGATCCCAATTCGCAGCGCGCCGTCACCGGAATTCGTAATGGCGTGGACCAGCAGGTGAAGCTGCTGGAGACGATTGTCGATGCCACGCGCGCTGAGACCCGATCACTGGCACTTGCTTTGGCGCCGTTTCCGCTGCATCCGCTACTCGATGAAACCGTGGAGGAAGTCCGCTCGGGGTTGGCTCGAGCGCGTGGCGTCGAGCTCACGGTCGAGTCGCAACTCGCTACCGAGCAGCTCAACGGCGACCGCGAGCGTCTCGCCGCCGCGCTGTGGGTGATGCTCACGTTTGCCGTCGAAGCGAGCCCAAAGGGTGCCGCAGTCACGCTGGCCGCGCGCGCGGACGCCTCCCGGTGGTACGCCACGGTCGCTTTCAATCAGAGCGCCGCCGCACTGGAGGATGCTTCGGTGCCCCATGTGCTTGAAGCTTTTGCCCTCAAACAGGCGCGTGAACCGCGCGAGGCCAAACGGATCGCGTGGGTGTTCGCGCTGTGTAAGCGCGTCGCGGAAGCACACGGCGGCAGTTTCGAGCAAAGCGACGCACCTGAGGGCGAAACTGTTACGCTCGCGCTGCATGTGCCACTGAGTGCATCGACCTCCACGTGAGCGGCGGGTAATCGGCACACTTCCCGGTGCACGATTAACTTTCATCTTGCTTTCACGTTTTATACTGACAACTTTTGTTGCCGGAGCCCCTCGCTTTGATCCAGGTTGTCGCCCTTATCGGTGCATTGTTTCTCGTCGCCCTCAACGGTTTCTTTGTCGCCGCCGAATTTGGCCTGGTGAAGCTGCGGCAGACGCGCGTGCAGAGCCTCGCGGCCAAACACGGCATGCGGGGGCGTTTGCTGGCGAAGGTGCATGGCCGGCTCGACGCCTATCTGTCGGCCTGTCAGCTCGGTATTACGCTGGCGTCGCTCGGGCTCGGCTGGATCGGCGAGCCGGCGTTCGCGGAACTGCTCACGCCGGTCTTTAGCCTGCTTGGCGTGGAGTCGGAAAAGCTGATTCACGGCATCTCGCTGTTCTTCGCGTTCTCGTGCATATCGTTCCTGCATATCGTGGTGGGCGAACTGGCGCCGAAATCGCTGGCCATTCGTGAAGCGGAAAAGGTTTCGCTGTGGGCCGCCACGCCGCTGTACGGTTTCTACTGGGCGATGTATCCGGCGATCTGGGTGCTCAACTCCAGTGCCAACGCGGTGTTGAAACTTGCGGGCCTCAACGGAGAGCACGGCCACGATTCGCATTACTCGACCGACGAACTCAAGCTGATCCTGCGTGGCCGCCGCGCCAACGTCGCGACTGAACTCGGTTCACCGGATGGCGCCTACAGCCAGGACGAATGGAACACGATCGCGCATTCGCTGGATTTTTCTCGCATGACGGTGTCGGATCTGATGCGTCCGTCCTATGAAATGGTCGGCCTGCGGCGCGATTTGCCGTTGCGCGAAAACATGCAGGTGGTGGCGCGGCATCGTTTCAGCCGCTATCCGTTGTTCGAAGACGCGTCCGGCGAGCGCGTGGCCGGCATGATCCATTTGAAGGACTTGCTGCTGGCGCGGCACGCGGGCAGCACGCTCGACGACCTGTCCAAATACGCGCGCCCCGTGCAGTACGTCAAACCGGACATGCCGGCGCTCGAACTGTTTCGCCGCTTCCGCAAGGGTGCGCCGCATTTCGCGCTGGTGGGCCATAAGAACTCGAAGCCGATCGGCTTTCTCACGCTGGACAATCTGCTCGGCGCGCTGGTTGGGCAGATCCACGATGAATTCCGCCAGGGCGACGCCGACTGGACGCGCATGGACGACGGCACCTTGATGGGCAAGGGCAGCTTGCCGGTGGTCTCACTGGAACGTGCGCTTGGAATCGACATCGACGAAGGCCGGGCTGAATCGGTCGGCGGCCTTGTGATTCAGGCGCTCAACGATCTGCCTACCGAAGGGCAGCGGATCGAATTCGATCGCTTCGACGTGGTGATCAAGAAGATGAAGGGACCGCGCATCGTGCTGGTGCGCGTTTATCCGAAAACGTTCGACGATGAAGGCGGCTAGCCGGCTTTAATCGGTTTCGGCGCTGCGCCCGTCGTAAGTCAACTGCAGCATTGCTCAAGTAAAATCGCCGTCCATACCACGGGGGCGACATGGGATATTTGCTGGTGCTATGCGTCGGTTTGCTGGCCGGCACGTTGAGCGGCGTGATCGGCACTGGTTCGTCGATGATGCTGATGCCCGTTCTCGTCATGCTGTTCGGTCCACAGCAGGCCGTGCCGATCATGGCGATCGCCGCGATCATGGGCAACTTCGGCAAGATCATTGCGTGGTGGCGTGAGATCGACTGGCTGTCTACGGCACCAAAGTCGCGGTGTTCAATCATTTCGGTGCATTGCCCTTGCATGTGGTGATCGACGGTTTGATCACCGGCTCGGCGCTCATGATCGGGTCCTTTTCCGCGCGGCTGATTGTGGTGCGGATGAGTCCCGCGGCTTTTAAACTGGTGGTTGACGGGTTGATGTTGTCGTCAGGGATTTCATTGCTGTGGGCGGCAGGGCGCTAGCTCGACGCCAAGGTCCCGCTCGCGAACGGCATGCAAGCTCACCCCACCGACACCTCGAATACCCGCCGGTAATTGCCACCCAGAATCGCCCCAACTTCCGCTTGCGAGAATCCGGCCAGCAACAGCGCACTGGCCAGATCGGGCAACTGCCTGTAGCTCGTGAATACCGGGGGTGAAATAAACCCGAGCATGTCGGTCCCCAAGCCGACGTGTTCCACGCCCACCACATCCGCCATGCGCCTGACGCCTTCGGCCATCGCATGCAAATCGTGAAACGTGCCTGAGCTCGGCCACACGCCAATTACGCCACCCGTGCCGGCGATTACTCGCGCATGGTCGGGCGTGATAAGCCGGCTTCGCGCACCCGGGTGCGTGGCCAGGGCCGAATGCGACAGCACCAGCGGTTTGGTCGATGTATCCGCCGCGCGCTTCACCAGATCGTAGGTGCCGTGTGCAACGTCGACCACGATCCCCAACGCGTTGCAACGCCGTATCACCTGGACGCCGGTATCCGTCAAGCCACCATGCACCGGAGGCTCGGTCTGGATATCACCCAGTTCATTCACGCGATAGTGCGTCAGTTGCAGATGCCGTAGCTGATGCTTCGTGTACGCCTCGTCGACACGATCCACCTGGCCTTCGAGAAAGTCCGCGCCTTCGGCCGAGATGATCGCGCAGGGGCCGAGCGGACCTTGGGCAGATAGCGATGCAGTGTCGGTCACCACCCGCAATTGCTGGCGTTCGATCAATTGATGCGCACGCTGGAATTCGGCCTGGCCGAGCGCATAGAGTTCGCCTGGCTGAGGCTCGCGCCACGCCTCGAAACGCTTGCGGTTGTCCGCTACGCGCGTGACCGTCGTATCGGTGACGATTGCAAGGCAGATGACGTTCATGCCGCCGGCGCGCATCGGCGCGGCCAACGGGAGGAATGGGCGGTTCGCACCGATCGCCGGATCGCGCGAGACGGTCACACGGCCGGCGTGGCTGTGCATGTCGATAGTGAGCGCGCCGGGAGGTACCTGCCATGCTGGAGCGGCGTCGGATTGCGCGGCTTGCGCCGGTGGCGGTGTCTGCGCCTGTTGTGTTGCCGGTGTCGTTTCGGCGTGCGCTTCCGTATAACCGGCAAAGGGCCCGGGCGCACAAGCGGTCAACCCCAGCGCCGCACCCGATGCCAGAAACGCGCGTCGACTAAATCGACGCGGTGGCGCTGCCGGACGCTCAACCGGCAACGCATCGACCAGGCGATAGCGCCAACCCGCAGGATCGTCGACCAGACGCATCAGGCGGCCACGCAGCGCCAGCGCGTCGGCTTGCGGCGCGAGTGGCACGGCCATCTGCACTTCGATCGATGTCAACGGATTGCGTGGCACGCAGCCCCCGCAACACGGTTCGTCGGCGCTCAGCAGGAAGTAATCAACCGTGTCCGCTTGCGGGTCCAGTGGAATCATCCAGCCCGATATGTCGACACGCGTGCCGTGCAAGGTATCGGCTTTTCCACTTTGGATGCCCGGCCAGTCGATCTGCATCGGTGTTCCTCTCGAGGACGGCTTACTTGCGGGTTGCTGTAACGCGGTTCTTGTCGGCCGTCAGCGCGCCGGCCATGCTTTCAACGAGCTTCAACGCGTCCGCTTTCATGGCGACGGGGTCGTCCGCGCCATCGAGTAATTGTGCCGCTTCGCACACCATGCTGCCGATCATGCGCGCAGCGAGATACGCCTTGGCTTTTTCCTTGCCGGAGGCCTGGTTCGTCAGCGCGCCGATCAGCAGACCATACACGTGCGCTTCTTCGATCTTGCGGCACCGTGCCGGACCGAGCACGGCGGGCGCGGTTTCAATGACGAGTTGCCGGTAGGCGGGCTCGATGCAGATCTCCAGGAATTCGCGAATGCCCGCGCTCATCCGTTTTGCCTGGGGAGCAGCCTCGGCGGCGGATTTGACTCTGGATGCAGCGTCCGCCTGCAGAGCCTCGACTAGGGCGTCGAACAGCTCGGCCTTGTCTGCAAAGTGATGATAGAAGGCGCCACGGGTCACGCGTGCGCTGCGCGCGATGGCTTCGATCCCGACTTGCTGATACCCCTGTGACGTGAATAGCTCGCCCGCGGCGGTGATGAGCGCTTGCCGGGTCGCGTCCGCATATTCCTCGCGACGGGATTTGGGGGTTGGACCTGCACTTGGCATGGGCTTCGTTTTTATCCCTTGATTTTTCACATTCTGATTGTAGTATACATACACGGTGTATGTGAAAATCTAGTTGTATGTTAAATCAGCCTTCTGGCTGCGGCCTGAACACCCGGGCAACAACACCGTAGGTAAGCAACCCATTCAGGAGCAAACCCACATGACGTCAGCAGAAAAATACCTTCCCCCGAGCGCGGAGCAGTTAGCCAACGCCAGGACCGCTGTGCAACGCTTCGCTTCGGAGTGGCAGCACCCCGTCGCCGATAATCTTGAAGCGCTCATGCACGAAGACACACAAAACCTGATCCCACCCATGACGGAGCCGGCCGACCGGAAAGGCGTCATCGAACATTTCCGTCAGGTCCTGACGCAACTGCCGGACTTGAAAGTCGACGTCCTTCAATGGGCGCCCACCGGCGACGCCGTCATGATCGAATGGCGGGCATCGGCCACGGTAGCCGGACAGGCGCTCAACTGGCAGGGTGTCGACCGCTTCAACCTGCGCGGCGACCGGATGTACAAAGGGCAGGTGTACTGGGACACAAGGCGCGTGGCGGAACAGGTGGCCGAAGCCGTCAAACGCGCGCAGCAAGGTGGTTCGTCGGCATGACGCATTGCGCTGAGCGCGCCAGTAAGTGAGTCAATGCGTGAGCCAACAGCCAGCAAAAAGGCGGTTAAAGCATGTCTGCTTTAACCGCCCCTGCACGCTTCCAGAAAACGCGCATCAACTGCGTGGCACACCGTCCTCCACCAACACCGCGATAGGCATTGCGCCTAACGCATCGCGCAGATACAGCAAGCCGTTTTCATCGACCTTGGGCGCCGCCGGGCTCAACCAGTCGAATAGCGCTCGTGCGGCCAGATCCGTTGGCATCTCGATGGCGGTATCGCCCCATTTACCCGGATCGACCATCGGCAGATCATCGGGTTCGCTCGTGTCGCCGAGCAATCCGGCAGCAAGCCGGCTTGCCACCACCACGGCCCACGCATTCCCATGACGCCGTGCAAACGCAATCACATTCGCCGCATGCGGACCGCGTACCTCCAGCGGCAGATACGTGCTTTGACTCAGCAACTCCGGCAAGTGAGCGCGCAAGGCCAGCACGCGTTGCACCACGGCGAGCTTCACCCGTCCATCGGGCCAGTCCGCGAGGAAATCCGAAGGGGGTGTCTGCGCCAGCAACGCTTCACGTTTGGCAAAATCGACGGGCCGGCGATTGTCCGGATCGACCAGGCTGAAGTCCCACAACTCCGTGCCCTGATAAAGGTCGGGAATCCCAGGCGACGCCAGCCGCAACACGGTTTGCTGCAAACTATTGAGCGCACCCGCGCGGCTGATCCGCGTGACGAACGTGGACAATTCGCGCAGGAATCCATCGCGCCGCTGCGGCGCCAGAATGTCGAACAGGAAAGCGCGGCAGCCGGCTTCAAAGGCTTCGTCGGGGGCGAGCCAGTTGGTCTGCAGCTTTGCTTCCCGGAGCGCCTTCAACTGCCATTGCGCGACCCGCTCGGCGAGTTCCTTGATGCCCGCTTCATCGTTCGCTTGCAAGCCGGGAGGCCAGCAACCCACCAGGGTTTGATACAGCATCGCTTCAGCGGCCGGCCCGGGTGCCCAGTCGTAGCTGATATCGTGGCTGACGCTACTGATCGGCGTACCGTCCAGAGCACGGCGATGTGGTGCGTTTAGCGTCGACCACGCGCGCAACTTCGCGCTCCATTCGTCGGCGATTTCGCTCAACACCGCAAGGCGCGCGCGCACGTCTTCGCCACGCTTGTGGTCGTGCGTTGCCGTGGCGAGCATCGCGTGAGGAAAGCGCTGCGAGCGCTCGAGATTCGCCGCATGAAACTGCTCGACCGACAACGCGAACTCGCCCGGGTCGGAACCCACTTCATTGCGCGACAGCAAACGGCCATAGCGATAACACGCGGTATCTTCAATCGCCTTTGCGGCGACCGGTGCGGTCAATTGCGCGAACAGCGTTTGCGCGGTGCGCCGTGCCGAACCTGCGTGACTCGGCGGCGCGCCACCTGGACCCTGCTGCTGCGATTGTGCATTGCCGCGTGCATTCGGATTCGGATTCGATACTTCTTCGGCGCTCTCGCCAAGCCACGCGTTCACACGGTCGAGCACTTCATGATCCGCGCGCGAAAGCGTCTGTTTCGCGCCTGCCAGCGCCTGATCGAAATACACGTTATCGGCGGCGCTGCGCAGCCCGTTTTGCGAATAGATCCGATACACCGGAAAATGCACGACCAGTTCGGTCAGCACGCGCCGCAACGCGGTGAAGGTGAAATCGCGGGTTGTCAGCGAGTCGCGGGCAATCCGATGCAACGCGCGCGCCGCGCGGTCCAGTTCGGCGGAGAGATTCTCCGCGAGAATCTTGCGGCGGGCGGGCAACGCTTCGTCGGCGAAGCGCGGGCTGCGGGCGGTGAGTTCGGTCCACGTCTGCGCGAGCGGCTCGGCGCCGGCCGGATCGTGCAAGAGGGCGCCCACGTCGTTCATGAAATCGTAGCCGGTCGTGCCGTCCACGGGCCAGTCGTCGCGCAACGGCTCGTCGCGGCCGAGAATTTTTTCGACGACCACATACGGCGCGGTGTCGCGCAATTCGGTGAGGCGCTGCCGCAGACGCTGACAGTACTCGCGCGGTTCAGCCAGACCGTCCACGTGATCGATCCGCAAACCGTCCACCACGCCTTCCTGATACAGACGGAAAACCAGCGCATGCACCGCCTCGAACACTTCGGGCCGCTCCACGCGCACGCCGGCCAATGTCGAGATGTCGAAGAAACGCCGCCAGTTCACTTCGTCTGAAGCGGTACGCCACCAGGCAAGACGGAAGTGTTGCCGTTCGATCAATCGATGCAAGCGGTCACGCGTCACCGGATCCGCGGGCGAATACGCTTCCAGCACCAGTTCGATCGCCGAGGCACCGTTTTGCGCGACGAACTCGCGCAGCATGTCGCGTCCTTCGGCGGCGCGCGGCTGATCGGTCGGCTGCGTCGTCAGGCCCTGGAAACGTTCGGCCAGCGCGTTGAGATCGGCGCGGTCGGCGCTTTGCAGCATCGCTGCGTAGTCGGTTGGGCACACGGGAAATACATGCGGGCCGTAGCCGATATAGAAGCGTCCACTATCGGCCGCGAAATGCAGTGCAATCCGGGCCGCGGCGAGTTCGTCGCCGTACGGTGCGCCGAGTGTCGGCGCCAACACCTTGCCGCGCAGGGCCGGATCGGGCGAATGCCAGTCGACGTCGAAATGGCGTGCGTACGCACTATGCCGGCCCCATTCGAGGATATCGAGCCACCACGCATTGCTCGAACCGCCGACGCCCATATGGTTCGGCACCACGTCGACGATCAGCCCCATGTTGTGCGCGCGCAGTTTTTCGACGAGGCGTTTCAAGCCCGCTTCGCCGCCATATTCGGCGTTGACCTGGGTGTAGTCGACGGTATCGTAGCCGTGCATCGAGCCCGGTTCGGCGGTGGTAATGGGCGACGCGTACAGGTGGCTGATGCCGAGCGCGGCGAAGTAGTCGATGTGCTTCGCGGCATCGTCGAAGGTGAAGCCTCGATGGAACTGGAGGCGAAGCGTGGAGCGCGGGACGGTCATGGCGTATCAGGCTCCGAAGAAACGTTGGTAGAGGCGGGAACGGTTGCGCCGCGGCGCGCGCGGTCGACGGCCAGCAGGCGATCGCTGAAGGCGTCGTCCTCGAACAATGCGTCGATGGGCAGGCTCACGCGGCGGCGCCAGTTCGGATGCTCGTCGATCGAGCCGGGCAGGTTCGGCTGCTCGACGAGGGCGAGCAAATCCTCGAGCGGGAATGTCACGAGCGGCCCGGGCGTGGCGGCGACGAAGGCGAGCGCCTCATCCAGGGGCGCTTCGTCGGGCGGCGGCGCTGCCACGTCCGGCGCGGCGACGCCGGCCTGCTGGAACGCGTGCCACAGCAGCGCGCGATCGGCGGCGCGTTCTTCCAGCGCCACCTGCTCCGCATCGCGGCCATCGGCGCGCGCCATGGTCTGACCGATCCGGTTGCGCCACGTGATGTCGCTGCCGCGCCACCAGCCCGCCACGGTCGGCAGGTCGTGGGTCGTGGTGGTGCCGACGGCATTGCGATCCCACGCGTGCGGCGGTTTGAAGCCCTTGCCGCCTTCCGCGCCTTCGAACCACAGCACGCGAATGCCGGCGAGTCCATGCTCTTCGAGCCGTTCGCGAAAACCGTGCGGCACGGTGCCGAGATCTTCGCCAATCACGATCGCGCGATGCCGCCACGATTCGAGCGCGATCAGCCGCAGCAGGTCTTCGAGCGGATAGCGCAGATAGGCGCCGTTGCGCGCGCTCTCGCCTTCGGGTACGAGCCACAGGCGCCGCAAACCGAGAATATGATCGATGCGGATGCCACCCGCATGCGCGAACGCCGCACGCAGCATGTCGATGAAGGCAGAGAAGCCCTGCGTGCGCATCGCGCGCGGCGAGAAGGTGGTGAGCCCCCAAGCCTGCCCGGCCTGGTTGAACAGATCGGGCGGTGCGCCCACTGAGATTCCTTGCAGCATGTCGTCGCGATACGACCATGCATGGCTGCCGGCACTATCGCAGCCAACGGCCAGATCGGCGATCAGGCCGACGGCCATCCCGGCGTCGGTCGCGGCCTGCTGCGCGTGCGACAGACCCTTGGTGGCGAGCCATTGCAGAAACAGATGAAAATCGACTTCATGCCGATGCGCTTCGGCAAAGGCTTCGACTTCCGCGCTGCGCGGATCGCGCAACGTTTCGGGCCAGTCGCGCCAGTGACCCTTACCGTCTCCTTGAGCCAACTGCACGGCCTGCAGCGCCTCGAAGCGCGCATGATCTTCAAGGGCGCGGCCGGCACGTTCACAGAAACCATGAAATTCGAGCGCGCGCGGCGTGTCGTGCGCGCGTTCCTGAGTGCAGAAGTTCTCGTACAGCGCGCGCAGAACCTTCAGCTTCAGCACCACCGCGTTCGGCCAATCGATCAGCGGCAAGTCTTCGAGCGCCGACCATGCGCCGGTGGCCTGCGCGGCCTCGAGCGCGGCGCGCGCGGCAGCCTCGCCGAACACCGCGGCAGGGTCGATATGCGTGACGTTCAGCCACAAACGCGACGACGGCGAATACGGGCTGAAACGATCCGGCTCGGCACTGAACATCGCGTGCGTGGGGCTGACGGCGAGCGCATGTGCGCCGCGCTTCGCGCTCTCAGTGGCCATTTGCGCGAGGGCCGTATAGTCGCCGATGCCGCCATCGCCCGTGCGGCGCAAACCATATAACTGCGCGGCAATGCCCCACAGCGGCGGCGTTTGTGCCGGTTGCGCTGTTTGCGCGGCGGTGCCGCCATGCAGCGTGCGCCATGCATCCGCGACGGTATAGCAGCGCGACGGCGCCACGGCCAACGTCACGCGTTGATCGTTAATCACCAGCGTGTGATAGCCAGGTTCGTCGATGGGCGTGAGCAACGCTTCCTCGCCCTTAGGCGCCGTGAAACGGCCGTCGATGATCGACCCGCTTTCGAGTTCGATCCGGTAGTGACTGGCGGATCTGATCGCCGCAGCCGGCAGCGCGATGCCGCGGTCGACCTCCGCAGTCATCAACGGCGGCAGTTTGCGGCCGGACAACTCGGCGTCGAGCGTGGCCGCGCTGTGCCGGATCTGCGTGGCGTTGGCGCACGGCAAGCCCATCCGGTCGAGCAGCACGGCGAGCGTGCTCTCCGGCACATGCTGCGTCGTATGGTGCGCATCGCGCCACTCGACCTCGAAGCCGGCGCGCATGGCAAGGGTAGTGATCGTATCGGTCGGGCGTCGGGTGCTCACGCGTGGCGCTCCTGTTGGCTCGCGATGCGCGCATCGTGGCCGATGGCGTAATCGCTGACGTCGCCGGTTACCCACGCGACAAACGCGTATGACGGCAACACCTTGGCGTCGACCTGCTCGCGCACGCGCGGCGGCGTTTCGAAAATTACCTTGCCGGCTGGCGGATCGGGAAACGCCACGTTTTCTTTCGAGAGATTCAACGCGATCGACAAGGTCTCGCCGTCGCCGAGTTTCCAGCGGGCGATCAGCGCATTGGCATCGCCGCCGTTTGCAGCGGTGAGCACGGTCGCGCCGAGCGCTTTCGAATGTTTCAGACGCGGCGTAATCAGCTTCGCCCGCACGGCGAGCGCGGATTTGTAGAAGTGCATCCAGTCGAGCCGGTCTTTCGCGGTGTTGTCCGCGGTCGGGCTTTGAACAGGTTCAGGCGGCGACGAGGCCGCGAAGGTTTCCACGTCGTTCGGATCGGGAATCTGCGCGCGACGCTTTTCGTCGCTGAATGCCGAAAAGCGTGCGAATTCGCGACGCCGTCCTTCACGTACGGCGTCGGCGAGTTCACCGGTGTAGTCGGTGAAAAACAGGAAGGGCCGGGTCGAGCCGTATTCCTCGTCCATGAACAGCAGAGGAATTTGCGGCGACAACAGCAGCAAACCGGTGGCCGCCCGCAAGGCATCGTCCGACGTCAGTTTGCGCAGGCGTTCGCCGAATGCGCGATTGCCGATCTGGTCGTGATTCTGCAAAAACATCACGAATGAAGTAGTCGGCAGATGCCCGCTCGATTCGCCGCGTGGCGTGCCGTCGTGAATGGGTGACGGTTCACCCTGATACGCGAAGCCTTCCGACAGCACGCGTGCAAGGCGGCGGATGGGCTGATCTTCATAGGCGTGGTAATAGCCTTCGGTTTCGCCCGTCAGCAAAACATGCAGCGTGTTGTGTGCGTCGTCGTTCCATTGCGCGTCGAAATGCGTTTCCAGCAGGCTCGCACTATTGCGTTCGTTTTCCAGCACCAGATGCACATGCCGCCCGTGCTGCACTTTCGCGCGGATATGGTCGGACAAATCGCGCAGCCATGCAGGATTGTCGATGGCATGCACCGCATCGAAACGCAGTCCGTCGATGCGATATTCGTTGATCCAGTAGACGGCGTTGTCGGTGAAGAAATCGCTCACTTCACAGCGCTCGAAATCGATCGCGGAGCCCCACGGCGTGTGCGTGTCCTCGCGGAAGAACGAGCGGGCGTATTCGTGCAGATAATTGCCGTCCGGGCCGAAGTGGTTGTACACCACGTCGAGAAACACCATCAGGCCGAGGCCGTGCGCGGCGTCGATCAGCGCTTTCAGTTCTTCGGGGCGGCCGTACGCGGAATCGGGCGCATACGGCAACACGCCGTCGTAGCCCCAATTGTGCTGGCCGGGAAAGTCGTTCAACGGCATCAATTCAATTGCTGTGACGCCGAGCGCGACCAGCGCGGGCAAACGCTTCATCACGCCGGCATAACCGCCCATCGCGCCGACGTGCAATTCGTACAGCACCGTTTCTTCCCACGGACGGCCATGCCAGTTCGTATGCTCCCAACGGTACGCGCGCGGATCGATCACTTCGCTCGGTCCGTGCACGTCTTGCGGCTGGAAGCGCGACGCGGGATCGGGCACCGTCTGCCCGCTATCGAGCCGGAAGCGATACAGCGTGCCCGCGCCGCTGTCGACGATCGTTTCGAACCAGCCGTTGCCCGTGGAGGCCATGTCGTGCGTGCCTTGGGCCGGTCCGTTTTCGATTTCCACCTGCACCGTCTTGCACGAAGGCGCCCAGAAACGGAACCGGGTACGCGGCTTCGCGCCCGTTGCGCCCAGCAACTGCGCGCTGAACGGCAGGCAATGCGCGTGATGGTGCGCGTGCGGATCAATCGGACTTTCGGACATGATTCATCACCATTCGGTTTTGCTTCCCGCCTACGTGGACGGCGACGTATCGCTGCCCGGCGTATGCGCACCCGGATCGGGCGGCAGGGCGGTCAATAAGCGCGGCCCGTGCTGCGCGCCGGCCTTCCAGCCCGTCTGCCAATCCGCTTCGCCGACCGGTTGCGCCGCCAGCATCACGAGACCATGTGCGGCCACTTCGACCTCGGGCAACGCCAGTGGGTGCGGCGCGCTTTCCGGCTCAGCCGTGTCTAACAGCACGTGCCATTCCAGGTGTGGCGCGGGCGGCACGAAACGCAAGGTGTCCGCCGAAGCGTTGAGCATCATCAACAATACTTCCGTTTCGCCATTCAAGCCTGGACCCGCGCGACGCAGCGTGAACGCGCGGCCTTCGGGGTCTTGCCAGGCTTCGATAGTGAGCGGGTCGCCGTGTTCATCGAACCAGCCGACGTCGAACAGGCCCGGCAACACTTCGCGATCGCCGAACAGAAAGCGCGTTTCGCGCAGCAGCGGGTGCGTTTTACGCAGCGCGATCACGCGCGCGACGAACGCGGTCGTCTGGCGTCCTTCGAGCGACTCCATACGATCCCAGTCGAGCCATGATAGTTCGTTATCCTGGCAATACGCATTGTTGTTGCCGTTCTGCGTGCGCAGCGATTCGTCGCCGGCCAGCACCATAGGTGTGCCGAGCGCCATCAGCAGTGTGGCGATCAGCGAGCGGGCCACGCGCTTGCGCGTTTCGAGTATCGCCGGATCGTCGCTCGGACCTTCCACACCCCAATTGCGACTGCAGTTTTCATTGTGACCGTCGTTGTTGTCTTCGCGATTCGCTTCGTTATGCTTGTGCTCGTACGCGGTGACGTCGGCGAGCGTAAAACCGTCGTGCGACGTGACGAAGTTTATCGAAGCCCACGGTTTCCTGAAGCGCCGGTTGAACAGATCGGCGGAACCGGTCAGCCGCGCGGCGAGATCGGGGCGCAAGCCGGCGTCACCGCGCCAGAAGCGGCGCACCGTGTCGCGGAAACGGTCGTTCCATTCGGCGAATCCCGGCGGATGATTGCCGAGCTGATAGCCGCCCGGGCCAATGTCCCACGGCTCGGAAATCAGCTTACGTTGCGACAGGATCGGGTCCTGGCGCAACGCGTCGAAGAAACCGGAACCGGGATCGAAACCGTGCTGCTCGCGGCCGAGTGTCACGCCGAGGTCGAAACGGAAGCCGTCGATATTGAACTTGGTCGACCAGTAGCGCAGCGAATCCATCACCATCTGCAGGACACGCGGGTGCGCCAGGTTGACGGTATTGCCGCAGCCGGTGTCGTTGATATCGTGGCGTTCGTCGCCGGGAACCAGGCGGTAGTAGCTCGCATTGTCGAGGCCGCGCCATGAGATAGTCGGCCCCGCCTCGTTGCCTTCGCAGGTGTGGTTGTAGACCACGTCGAGAATCACTTCGATGCCGGCTGCGTGTAACTGGCGCACGGCAATGCGCATTTCGTCGAGCCGGTGCGTACTCAGATACGACGGCTCCGGTGCAAAAAAGGCCGCGGTGTTATAGCCCCAGTAATTGCGCAGGCCGCGCTCCACCAGAAAGCGGTCGTTCAGAAACGCGTGCACCGGCAGCAATTCGACGGCGGTGACGCCTAGCTTCAGCAAATGCTCGATGAATTCCGGCGCAGCCAGCGCGGCGAACGTGCCGCGTTCGTGCTGGCGCAAATCGGGGCGCAACATCGACACGCCGCGCACATGCGCTTCGTAGATGACGGTTTCGCCCCACGGCACATTCGGGCGCTTGTCGTGCGACCAGTCGAAGGCTTCGTCGATCACGACGCACTTCGGCATGGCCGGCGCCGAATCGCGCCGATCGATCGAGAGGTCGGCACGATTCGAATGCACGCGATAGCCGAACAGCGCGTCGGACCAGCGAAACTGCCCGACCAGTTTGCGTGCATACGGATCGAGCAACAGCTTGTGCGGATTGAAGCGATGCCCATGCTGCGGCTGATACGGCCCGTGCGCGCGAAAACCGTACGCGGTGCCAGGGTGCGCGTTGGGCAGATAGCCGTGCCAGACTTCGTCGGTGCATTCGGGCAGCGTGAAGCGCCTGATCTCTTTGCGACCGGTGGGATCGAACAGGCAAAGCTCGATTTTTTGCGCATTCGCCGAGAACACCGCAAAGTTGACGCCGAGGCCATCCCAGCTGGCGCCGAGCGGATAGGGCGAACCGGGCAGAAGCCGGTCGGGCATTGCATGCGACATGATTCCCCTTCCTTGTTCTGTTTTATGAACGCTCTCGTGGGATTTCATGCGACGAGCGCGCGGCCCGGCGGCCGCGCGCTCGCCTTACTCCACATCCATCAATCCGCGCGCAGAACGATCGTCGCCAAAGGCGGCAGCGTTAGCGCGGCGGAATGCGGCCAGCCATGGCTCGAGGCGTTGTCGGTATGAATCACGCCGCCGTTGCCCATGTTCGACCCGCCATACACGCCGGCGTCCGTGTTCAGCACTTCTGTCCAGCGACCGCCGCGCGGCATGCCGATCCGGTAGCCGAGCCGCGGCACCGGCGTCATGTTGCACACCACGACAAGTTCGCGCCCCTCGCCATCGGTGCGGCGGTAGGCATACACGCTGTTGCCGCTGTCGTCGCCGACCAGCCACTGGAAGCCGCCCGGCTCGTTGTCGAGCCGGTGTAGCGCGGGTTCCTCGTGGTACAGATGGTTCAGATCGCGCACGAGCATCTTTACGCCGTGATGGTTCGGATCGTCGAGCAGATGCCAGTGTGGCGACGTGTCATGGTCGAACTCGGCCATCTGGCCGAATTCGCCGCCCATGAACAGTAGCTTCTTGCCCGGATGCGTCCACATGAAGCCGAAGTACGCGCGCAGATTGGCGAACTTCTGCCACCGGTCGCCGGGCATCTTGCCGAGCAGCGAGCCTTTGCCGTGCACCACTTCGTCGTGCGAGAGCGGCAGCACGAAGCGCTCGGAATACGCGTACACCATGCCGAACGTCATCATATGGTGATGATATTGGCGGTACACCGGGTCTTCTTCCATGTAGTGCAGCGTGTCGTGCATCCAGCCCATGTTCCACTTGAACTGGAAGCCGAGGCCGCCGTCTTCGACGCGCGCCGTCACCCCTGGCCACGCGGTCGATTCTTCGGCAATCGTGATCGCGCCCGGTACGCCGGGCACATAGCCGACTTCATGATTCAGCCGCTTCAGAAATGCAATCGATTCGAGATTTTCGCGGCCGCCGTAGATGTTCGGCACCCACTCTCCTGCATTGCGGGAATAGTCGCGATACAACATCGAGGCGACCGCATCCACGCGCAGGCCGTCGACGTGATAGCGCTTCAACCATGCGAGTCCCGACGCCACCAGGAACGCGCTCACCTCGTTGCGGCCGAGGTTGTAGATCATCGTGTTCCAGTCCTGGTGATAGCCTTCGCGCGGATCGGCGTGCTCGTAGAGCGGCGTGCCGTCGAAGTCGATCAGGCCATGCGCATCGTTCGGAAAGTGCGCCGGCACCCAGTCGAGAATCACGCCGAGACCGGCCGCGTGCGCCTTGTCGACGAACAGCGCGAACTGCTCTGGCTTGCCGAAACGGGCGGACGGCGCGAACTGTCCGAGCGGCTGATAACCCCACGAACCGCCGAACGGATGCTCCGCAATCGGCATGAACTCGACATGCGTGAAACCCATGCCTTTTACGTAAGGAATCAGCCGTTTGGCGAGTTCCTCCCAGGTTAGACCGCGCTGTCCCTCTTCGGCAACGCGCAGCCACGATTCGGCGTGCACTTCGTAGATCGAGATCGGCGCGCGCGGCGTCTGTTTGGCGGCGCGCGATTGAATCCACTCGTGGTCCGTCCATGCAAACTGCTCGATCTCGTCGACATGTGCGACCACCGATGCGGTGCCTGGCGGCTTTTCCGTTTGCATGGCGCACGGATCGGCTTTCAACGGCAGCGGATGGCCGTCCCGGGCGAGCAACTCGTACTTGTAACGCGTGCCCGGGCCGACGCGCGGCACGAACAATTCCCACACGCCGGCCTGGTGACGCAGTCGCATCGGATGGCGGCGCCCGTCCCATGAATTGAAGTCGCCGACCACCGACACGCGCCGCGCATTCGGCGCCCATACGGCGAAGCGCACGCCCGGCACGCCGTCCACTTCCATCGGACGTGAGCCGAGGCACTCGAGTACCGCGTACGGGTCGCCGCTGGCGAGACGCCCTAATGGTTCGTCGCCGAGAATGGGGCCGAACGAATACGTATCCTCGATTTCCTGCACGGTGCCGTGCCAGTCGATACGCAGACGATAGGGCGCCGTTGAGCTCACGCGACCGGCAAACAGTCCGGGCTTGAGTTGCTCGAGTTCGCCGAGCGTCGAACCATCGGCACGCGCGATAACCTTGACCTGCGAAGCGTTCGGCAACAGCGCGCGCACCACCGGACCCGCGTCCGTTTCATGCATGCCGAGCTGTGAGAAAGGATCGGGGTGACGCGCCTCAACGAGCGCGTCGATATCCAATGGTTGGAGGCCTGCGGCCGGATCGTGCTCACTCATAATCGCCCTCGGCCGGGGTAGGCGGTGCGGCGGCGCCTGGCGCCTGGGTTGACGGATCGTGCGGGTTGCCGGTGTCGCCGAGCAGGCGGCTGGTGAGCGCGGCGAGGCCGCGTACCGGCAAACTGAGCCACGTCGGACGATTGGCCGCTTCGTAACGGATTTCGTATGCGGCTTTCTCGATCAGGAACAGATCGAGCAGAGCCTGTTCGGCTTCGGGCGCGACCAGTTGCGTCGGCGAATTAGCGGCTGCGGCGCGGTATTCCTTCAGGAACGTTTCAGTCGCATGCGCGCGGAAACGCTCGAAGAGAGCGCGCTTGCGATCGGCGGTCTGCAGCGGCGCGCTTTCCATCGTGGACTGCGCGGCGGCGCTTGCATAGGACAGTGAACGCATCAAGCCGGCGACGTCGCGTAACGGACTCGATTTCTGGCGCCGCTCCTCCAGGGTACGTGCGGGCTCGCCTTCGAAGTCGATCAGATACGCGTCGCCCTGCGCGACCAGTACCTGGCCCAGATGGAAGTCGCCGTGAATGCGCGTGCGCAACGCGCCGGCATTGTCCGACGCCAGTTTGCTGACGGCGTCGACCAGCGCCGCGCGGCGGTCGATCAGGCTTTGCGCCAACGCTTTGGTGTCCGGATCGCTCATCTGCGCGATGCGCGGCGCAAGCAGATCGAGCGCGCTGGCGAGCATGGATTGCGTGCCGTCGGCCCACGCCTTCACCTGTTCGGCGCTGGCGGGTTCGGGCGCGAACGCCGGGTCGTCGGAAGGCGAGGCGAGCGCCACGTGCAATTCCCCGAGGCGCTTGCCGATGATGCCGGCGAGCGTACTGTAGCCCTCCACGAGAATCGCTTCGTTGTCGCGGTCCGGCGATTGCCCGTCCGTATCGACGGCAATGGCGAGTTCGTCCACCGAGCGGCGCAGGTAGTCGAGCGACCAGTTCCACGCGTCGCCCTGATTGTCGATATAGCCTTGCAAGATCGCGAGTGTATGCGGCACGCCTTCGGGATCGACGCGCACCACCTCACCATACAGCGGCGCGGTGTTCGCGTAGCCGAGCTGGGTCAGATAGCGGCTGATTTCCGCTTCCGGATGAATGCCGCTCACCAGACGCCGCACCAGTTTAAGCACCGCGGCATCGGCGATGATCAGCGAACTGTTGCTTTGTTCGGCCGCCAGCCAGCGGATCTCGGGCTGCTCGCCGAGATCGGCGAGTTCGGAGAAACGCTCGGTCGGGATGAACCTGATCTCACTCTTCTGCACGGTCGGAATAACCGCGCGCTCGCGCAGCTTGCGCAAGACGCCATGCGCGAAGATCGGCAGGGCAAATGCATCGGTCAGATGGCCGACATTGCGGCCGCGGCGAACGCGCGCCAACGCCAACTGAAGGAATAGCGGCGTGGTGGTTTCACCGCCCCACGTGATCGCGATCGGCACGACGTAGCGTTCAGTATGGTCGCCCACGTCGGCTTCGATTTCGGTGAACGCAAAGCCGCCTTGAGGGATCGTGGTGAGCGCGGCGAGACGCACCGCGTGCATCTTCTGATCCTTGGAGGCAAACCAGCGGCGCCGGCTCAGCCAGGACGGCAGCACTTCGGATTCGAGCAGCCGGACGTTTTCCGGCGTCGGGCCGGCTTGGCCCTCGCGGATCACGATCGTGGCGAATTCGGGCAGCGGTTCGGAATGCGCTTGCGCCCAGGTCGGACGTTGGCCGCCCGAGCACAGCATGAACCACAGGAAACCGTACGGCGGGAAAGTTAGCAGATAGGTGAGCTGACCGATCGCGGGGAAGACGGAATCCGCGGTCATTTCAACAGGCACCGCACCGTTGAATTCGGATAGATCCAGTTCGACCGCTTGCGGTGCGCGCGACAGATTCGCCACGCACAGAATGGGCGGCTCGCCGGGTAATTCGCGCAGATAAGCAAGGATCTTGCGGTTTTCCGGCTTCAGGAAACGGATCGTACCGCGTCCGAACGTTTGTTTCGCGCGCCGCGTGGCGAGCATGCGCCGCGTCCAGTTCAACAGCGAATGCGGGTCGCGGCTTTGCGCCTCGACATTGACGGCGTCGAAGCCGTACAACGCGCCCATTACCGGTGGCAGAACCAGTTGCTCGGGATCGGCGCGCGAGAATCCACCGTTGCGATCCGACGACCATTGCATCGGCGTGCGTACGCCGTCGCGGTCGCCGAGGTGAATGTTGTCGCCCATGCCCAGTTCGTCGCCGTAATAGATCACGGGCGTGCCGGGCATCGACAGCAACAGCGAGTTGATCAGCTCGATGCGGCGGCGGTCGCGCTCCATCAGCGGGGCGAGACGGCGGCGAATGCCGAGATTCAGGCGTGCGCGGCGATCGCTCGCATAGGTGTTCCACAGATAATCGCGCTCGGAGTCCGTGACCATTTCGAGCGTCAGTTCGTCGTGATTGCGCAGGAAAATCGCCCATTGGTTGCTGGGCGCGAGGTCTGGCGTCTGCCGCATGATGTCGGTGATCGGGAAGCGGTCTTCGCTTGCAATCGACATATAGATGCGCGGCATCAGCGGGAAGTGGAAAGCCATGTGGCATTCGTCTTCGTCGCCGAAATATTCCTTCACGTCTTCCGGCCACTGGTTCGCTTCGGCAAGCAGCATGCGGTTCGGGTACTCGGCGTCGATGGTCGCGCGAATCTTCTTCAGCACTTCGTGCGTTTCCGGCAGATTCTCGTTGTTGGTGCCTTCACGCTCGACCAGATACGGCACGGCGTCGAGCCGCAGTCCATCGATCCCCATGTCGAGCCAGAAGCGCATGACCTGCAGTACCTCCTTCAGCACGGCCGGATTGTCGAAGTTCAGATCGGGCTGGTGCGAATAGAAGCGGTGCCAGTAGTAAGCGCCGGCAACCGGATCGTGGGTCCAGTTCGATGGCTCCGAATCGATAAAAATGATCCGCGTTTCCTGGTACTTCTGATCGGTATCGGACCACACGTAGTAGTTGCGATGATTCGACCCCGGCTTCGCGCGGCGCGCGCGCTGAAACCATGGGTGCTGATCCGACGTGTGGTTGATCACCAGTTCCGTAATCACGCGGATGCCGCGTGCGTGCGCTTCCTGAATGAAGCGCTTCACGTCGGAAAGCTGGCCGTAGTCCGGATGCACATTGCGATAGTCGGCGATATCGTAGCCGTCGTCGCGGCGCGGCGATGGATAGAACGGCAGCAGCCAGATCGCATTGACACCGAGCTCGGCGATGTAATCGAGCTTCGCGATCAGGCCGGGAAAGTCGCCCACGCCGTCGTTGTTCGCGTCGAAGAACGACTTGATGTGCACCTGATAAATGATCGCGTCTTTGTACCAGAGCGGATCGTCGCTCAAGGCCGCGGGTTTGCCGCGCCGATGCGAGCGTGCTTTCGCGGCGCTGCCGGTGCTTGCGTTCTCAGGGGCCTGCGGCGGAGTTTGGGCGGGGTCGTCACGCTTCATGTCGCACCTTCCGTAAAGGTTGGGTTGCCAGCGTCGTCTGCGTGATAGTCGCTGTCGGCATCATCGGGGCGTTCAGCGGGCAGGCCGCCGAGCGGCGCGATGCGCCAGATCGAAAACGGTTGGTCCGAGCCGAGGCGGATGTGTTGCCAGCGGCCGTGCCATTCGAAGCGCGCGCCGGTCATCTGATCGGTCACTTCCAGCGCGCCATGGTCGTGCAGATTCCAGCGCTGAAAAGTGTTCCACGACAATTCGATATCCGCGCCCTGTTCGTTGAACGGGTCGAGATTGATTGCCACCAGGATGACGTTGTCGCGTGCTTCGGTCGCTTTCTCGAAGAACAGGATGTTGTCGTTGTGCGCGGTGAGGAACGTGAGGCCGAGATGCGTTTGCAGCGCCGGATTCGCACGCCGAATCCGGTTCAACGCACTGATCTCGCCGACGATATTGCCTGGCCGGTTCCAGTCCCATGCACGCAGCTGATACTTTTCGGAGTCGAGATATTCCTCGCTGTTCGGCAGCGCGGCGGCCTCGCACAATTCGAAACCGCTATACACACCCCATAAACCGGCGAGTGTGGACGCGAGCGCCGCGCGAATCAGAAAGCCCGAACGCCCCGACGATTGCAGATGCCGCGGGTTGATGTCCGGCGTGTTGACGAAGAAATTCGGCCGGTAGAAATCGCGCGCGCCGGTTTGCGTGAGTTCGGTCAGGTACTCGATGAAATCGCGCTTCGACTCGCGCCACGTGAAGTACGTGTACGACTGCGAGAAACCGATCTTGCCGAGGCGGTTCATCATGCGTGGCCGCGTGAAGGCTTCGGCGAGGAAGATCGTGTCGGGATAGCGCGAGCGCACGTCGTCGATCACCCATTCCCAGAACGGCAGCGGCTTGGTGTGCGGATTGTCCACCCGGAAAATGTGCACGCCGGCTTCGATCCAGAACAGGAATACGTCGCGCAGCGCCAGCCATAAGGCAGGTTTGGCGTCGTGCGCATAGAAGTCGGGATTGACGATGTCCTGATACTTCTTCGGCGGATTTTCCGCGTAACGCAGCGTGCCGTCCGGCCGCCACGCGAACCACGTCGGATGCTGCCTGAGCCACGGGTGATCCGGCGAGCACTGGATCGCGAAGTCGAGTGCGATTTCGAGGCCGTGCGCGTGCGCGGCGGCCAGCATCTGCTTGAAGTCGTCGAGCGTGCCGAGTTCGGGATGCACGGCGGTATGGCCGCCTTCGGCCGCGCCGATCGCATACGGGCTGCCGACGTCCCCCGGCTGCGCGTTCAGCGTGTTGTTGCGGCCTTTGCGGTTCGCCATGCCGATCGGGTGGATCGGCGGGAAGTACAGCACGTCGAAACCCATGTCGCGGATGCGTGGCAATTTCGTGATGACATCAGCGAAGGTGCCGTGCCGCGATTCGTCGTCGCTCATCGAGCGCGGGAAGATCTCGTACCAGCTGGCGAAACCCGCGGCAGTGCGCTCGGCGTCGATCTTGTAGACGATCGGATCGCGGCTCAGAAACGGCCGGTGGCGTGCGGCGCTCATGGCCTGCGCGGTGGCCGGCTCGAGCAGCAAGGCGAGCTTCGTTGCGGCGTCGGCCTTGGTGAAGCGTTTGACGATTTGCTCGAGCGGCTCGGTCACGGCGCCGTCTACCGTTTCCACTTCGGCGAGCACCAGCGCGAACAGATGCGCGGCTTCTTCGAGTTCGAGCTCAACGGTTTGGCCCGCTTTCAGCTTCTTCTGGATATGCTCGACCAGCGAAGCGAAGTCGTCGCGCCATGCGATGACCGTGAATTCGTGGCGGCCGAGGCGTTCCAGCGGAATGCGCGCGCTCCAGATATCGAGACCCGCCGGTTGTGCCGGGCGCATTGGGGTCTCGTGCCAGGCGGTTTCGTCGGCGGCGCGCCAGATGACGGCGGCGGCGATCTTGTCGTGGCCTTCGGCGAAGATCGCAGCGGTGATTTCGGCGCGCTCGCCCACCGTGCGCTTGGCGGGAAAGCGTCCGTTATCGACCGCGGGCGTCACGCTCTCGATCGCCACGCGCGGCGCGTTGATCGCTTCGAGCACCGTCTTGTGGCCGCTGCGCTTGCCGGTCGCCTTGTCGATCGGCGGCGCGAGGCGGATCGGCTGCTCGGCGACGCCGCGGAACAAGCGCACGGCACCGGCTGCGAGCGTGAATGGTGTTAACGTGGCGGGCGTGGCATGTCCGGGCGCGTCGAGCGGCACGAAGCGCGTGAAGTTGCCCGGTACGCCCGCCAGGAAGCGCGCGGGATCGACGCGCACAGGCGCACCGAGTTCAGGATTGATGGCGATCAGGATTGCTTCGCCGGCGTCGCGCAGATCGGCTGTGTCGGCGCGCAGCAACACGGCTGCCGGCGCGCCGGGCCCGCTTAGCGGACGCAATTCGCCGTTGCTGTGCAACGTTTTCGTCTTGCTCACCAGCTGGTTCGCATGGCTGATCCGCTCGGAGAGATCGAATCGCTTCGACCGGCTGGCAAGAGCGAACTGCGCCGCGTCGCCGCGTGTTTGAGACATCGGTTCGGCGATGCCGTACTCGAAGCCCATCGGCATCATCCAGCCGGTGCCGGTGGCGGCCGAAGCGAATAGCGCGCGCCGGTAAGCCCGCTCAACGATGACAGCGTCGTGCGCCTCGCCGAGGTCGGCCGCAAGGCGGGTGTCATAAGGCGCTTCGGGAAAGGCGATCGGGGCGGCGATGCGGGCGAGGGCGGCATGTTCTTCCACCATCCAGCTGGCGCGGAAGTCCCACCAGCGGACTGACGAAAACACGCTGTCGAAGCCCGCGTCTGCGAGGCCGAGCAGATCGCCACGGGCGAGACCCGGCGTCGCGGCGAGGAAGCGCACTTCAGGGTGCTTTGCGCGAACCGCGTCGCCGAGTTGCCGCCAGACGGCGGCCGGTACACGGTGCGGCGAATCGAAGCGAAAGCCGCTCACTCCCGCGTCGGCGAGCGCCAGCAGTTGCTGGGTCCACCAGCCGACTAGCGCCGCACGGCTGGCGCCGTCGTTGAAGTTGGCATACGCGACGTTGTCCTCGTGATGCACGTGGCGCGGATCGAGCCGCGCCTCTTCAGACTCGAATGGGTGGAACCAGCCGGCATGTTCTGCGTACAGCGCGCCATCGGCGGCCATCCGGTCGATCACCAGATCGACCAGCAAGGCCAGGCCATTCTGGCGAGCGGCCTGTGCCAGCGTGCGGATCGCTGCCGTGGCAGATTGCTGGGTCTCGAACACAGGATGCAGCCGGCTGTGGTTGCCGACCACCTGCCCATGTCCGCCCCGCCCCGGCTCGAAGACGCTGCCAATCAGCGCGTGATCGAAGCCCAGCCCGGCTGCGTGAGCGAACTGTGCGGGCCATGCATCGAGCGGCCCGACGAGAAGTGAATGAAAAAAGTAAATCCGCGGCGCGTACCCGTTTGGGGATTCCATCGGTCGTTTCCAGATTCGTCCTGCTGCGGTGTGGATGCAATTGACATGCGATCACAGCGCTCATTGGGCTTCCAGAGCCGGATACCGCGCGATGCGCAAAGCGAGGGCGCGTACTGGTCAATGTAGTGCAAAGATCGTCACGCCGCTGGCCAGTAACAGGTGCTTTGACGCCAGACATCGAGGGCGCGGGACCGGCCAGAACTATTCGCAAGACGCAGCAAACGTTGTGCCAGTGCGTTTTTAGACCGGATGGACTGAAGCGAAACGGTGGGGGATGCGCGCCCGGCAGGAGGGGGCGCGGAAGGGCCCCCGGGGCGAAGTTGCCCGCAGGCGCGGACGGCCCGCGTGTAAAACGGGCGGGCGTCGTCCGGGTTTTACACGGCTAGGAACCGAGCAGGCCCGCTGCGATGTTCACGCACAAGCCGAGCACGGCGACATTGAAGTAGAACGACAGGATCGACTGCGCGAGTGCCGCGCGGCGGATCGATCGCGAGCGCAGCACGACATCCGAGGTTTGCGAGGCGACCGCGATGGTGAACGAGAAGTACAGGAAGTCCCAATAGTTCGGCTGGAGCTTGTGGTCGGGAAACAGCAGCGCGGTTTCCGTTGTATCCGGGTCGTAGTACAGCCGCGCGTAGTGCATGGTGAAAATGGTCGGAATCAGGAACCATGCACCGAACATCGTGAGGCCGGTCAGCAGGTAGTGCCATAGCGTCGAGGAGCCGGCCGTGCCCTTCGCCGAGGCCAGTTCGAGCACGATCGCAACAATACTGGCGATCGTCGCGACGCAGATCACGACCAGCACCACACCGGCGTTTTCATCATCGCGCCGTGCGAACTCGCGGACCCGGCCTTCGTCGGCCATGGCCATGTGTATCCAGATCAGCACGAGATAGCTCCACACCGCGGCATCCCAGCCGGCCAGAATGCGCACCATGGGGTGTGCGTGTGCGGGGAGCACCAGCAGCGCGACCACGAGGCCGACGGCGAGGCCGGCCAGCATGCGTGGTCGATTGCGAAGAACCTGCGGATAGTATTTTATGAGCATGTGATCAAGGGAAGGCCGACTGTGTCGCGAATTCTACTCGCGCTTCGAGCGCCATTTGTCGAATCGGTGAATCACAGGCTATAGTCTTTTGCAGCGGTCCTGCGTCCGGGGTCTAGTTGAAAGGCGATTGGCAGGCGGCACGCCTGTCGCCTTGCATACCGTGCGCCCAGGCCGGTCACGAGGCTTTCATCAACACAACGTAATGCGCGTCGCATCGGCATCATGCAGTCGCACAAGACCGCTTAAGCGGCGCCAGGCCAGATTTTTGGGGTAGAGAAATCGAGGTAACGCGCGGGCGCTTATCGCGTCATGCCGCATTACGGCTGCGTTGCCCGTTGAGAATGACTCACGATCGACTCACCATCTGGAGTCCCCATGACAGATGCTCCCGAGAACAAAGATGCGCACCACGAAGTGACGCATTTGGCCCGGTTCCCGTCGTCAACTTCACCGCCTTCGCAGTCGCCTTCGCTTCAGATTTCGCGTTCGTTTTCGGCCTCGCGCCGGGCATGGGTGCTGGGCGCATGTGCCGCTGCCGCGGCGCTCGCGTTTGCCGGCGTGGGCCGCTCGTTCTCGTGGATTGCCCCGGCGTTTGCCGATGCGCCCGCCGGCGGTGGACTCGATGCCTTCCTCGCGCTCTCGCAGCGTCTCACTGGCCACACCGGCTTCGACGCCGTGCTCGGCAAGCGAGTCTATGACGCGCTCGCCAAATCCGACAGTCAGTTCCCGCAGAACGTCGCCGCGCTCAATACGTGGCTGCAAGGCCATGGCGGGGTGCCGTCCGATACCGTCACGCAGGCATTGGAGGCCGATCAGCCCGCGCTCGCCAGGTCCGTCAACGCGATCATGCGTGCGTGGTATCTCGGTCTCGTGGGTGACATGCCGCACGTGGACGTGGTTGCTTATGAAAAAGCGCTGATGTTCGAACCGGTCAAGGACGTGCTGACGATTCCGTCCTATTGCCGCGACGTGCCGTTCTATTGGACGCAGAAACCGGTCAGCACCTGAACGACGTTCCTCTCGCGCGTGCCGCATTGATTGTCGTAGCGTCGGATCGCCTGACTGAGCCGTTCGACGAAACGCCGGCACGTGGGATCAGCAAGCAACGATAAGCCAGGATAAGAGGGCAACAATGGCAAACTCAAATTCCGCCGACATCGTCGTAGTCGGGTCGGGCGTGGCAGGTGGGCTGGTTGCACATCAGATGGCGTTGGCCGGTGCATCGGTGATTCTGCTCGAAGCCGGGCCGCGAATTCCGCGCTGGCAGATCGTCGAGAACTTCCGCAACTCGCCGGCCAAGTCCGACTTCGCAACCCCCTATCCCTCCACACCGTACGCGCCGCATCCCGAGTACTCGCCTGCCAACAATTACCTGATCCAGAAGGGCGACTATCCGTACAACTCACAGTATGTGCGGCTGGTCGGGGGCACGACGTGGCACTGGGCGGCCGCTGCCTGGAGGCTGTTGCCGTCGGACTTCAGATTGCACACGCTGTATGGCGTGGGACGTGACTGGCCTTATCCGTATGAAACCCTGGAGCCGTGGTATCTGGCGGCCGAAGTGCAACTGGGTGTCTCCGGCCCGGACAGCACGATCGATCTCGGTTCACCGCGCTCGCAACCCTATCCGATGAGGCAACTGCCGCTGTCGTACATGGATCAGCACTTTAGCGACGTGCTCAACGCGCAGGGCTTCAAGGTGGTGCCCGAGCCGGTCGCGCGCAATAGCCGTCCCTACGATGCGCGGCCCACTTGCTGCGGCAACAACAACTGCATGCCGATCTGTCCGATCGCGGCGATGTACAACGGTGTGGTACATGCCGAGAAGGCTGAACAGGCAGGCGCGAAGCTGATTGCCGAGGCAGTTGTGTACCGCGTCGAAGCGGACAACAAAGGGCTCATTACGGCTGTCCACTACAAGGACCCGAATGGCAACAGCACACGTGTGACCGGCAAGCTGTTCGTGCTCGCCGCAAATGGCATCGAAACGCCGAAGCTGATGCTGATGTCGACCTCCGACAAATTCCCGCACGGTATCGGCAACAGCTCCGACCAGGTGGGCCGTAACCTGATGGATCATCCGGGCACGGGCGTCACCTTCCTCGCCAACGAACCGCTGTGGCCAGGGCGCGGGCCGATGGAAATGACCTCGATCGTCAACTTCCGCGACGGTGCGTTCCGCTCCGATTACGCGGCGAAGAAGCTGCACCTGTCGAATGGTGTGCCGACCATGGGTGTGACCGCCGATCTGCTGAAAAAGGGTGTGACGGGCGCCGAGCTCGACCGCCAGATTCGCGATCGCGCGGCTCGCACGCTGAACATCAACAGCTTTCACGAACATCTCGCGGAGCCGCAGAACCGCGTGGTGCCTTCGGCGGATCACAAGGATGCGCTGGGCATTCCGCAACCCGAGATCTACTACTCGATTAACGACTACGTGAAGAAGAGCGCGGCGAACACGCATGAGCTTTACGCGCAGATCGCCACGCTGTTCGGCGGCGCCGAGGTCTCGTTCGACGATACGTTCGCGCCGAACAATCACATCATGGGTACCACCATCATGGGCAGCGATCCTGGGGATTCAGTCGTCGACGTGGATTGCCGCACGCACGATCACTCGAATCTGTTCATTGCCAGCAGCGGCGTGATGCCGACTGCGGCCTCCGTGAATTGCACGCTGACGATCGCGGCCTTGTCGCTGAAACTGGCGGACAAGCTCAAGCGTGAAATCTGAGCCTGAACGGAGAGCCAAAATGATGAAGAACACCTCTCGCGTGCAGCCGGCCGATCTGCCTGTTCAGAGCACGCGTCGTCGCCGTTTTCGGTTGGCGACGCTGGCGGCCATTTTTGCGCTATTCGCGCTTTACGTTGCGTGGCACGAAGCGCATGGGCCTGGCGAGCGGCATAACGATGAACTGCCGATCACGCAGGCTCACGCGGACGATGCCTCGCAACCGTCCAATGCTGCGGGTACGCCAGCGGCGGTGGCCGGCAGCGATCTCGTGAAGCGCGGTGAGTACCTTGCGCGCGTCGGCGATTGCGTCGCCTGCCACACGGCGGATAAATCACGCCCGTTCGCGGGTGGCCTGCCGATCAACACGCCGGTCGGCACGATCGTGACACCGAATATCACGCCGGATCCGGACACCGGTATCGGCCAATGGAGCGACGCCGATTTTCTGCGCGCGATGCACGAAGGTATTGGCAAGAGCGGCGAGCGGCTGTATCCGGCGTTTCCGTACGTGGAGTACACCAAGGTCACCGATCAGGACGTGATGGCGATTCGCGCATATCTGAAGACGCTGACGCCGATCCACTACGCGCCGCCGAGCAATACCCTGAAATTCCCCTTCAACCAGCGCTGGCTGATGGTGTTCTGGAATCTGTTCAATTTCGATGAAGGCCGCTTTGTTCCCGATCCGAAGCAAAGCCCCGAGTGGAATCGCGGCGCGTATCTGGTCCAGGGGCTCGCGCATTGCGAGGAGTGCCATACGCCGCGCAATTTCATGCAGGGTTTGAAGACGAGTTCGCGTTTCTCCGGCGCGGTCCAGGCCGGCTGGCATGCGTACAACATCACACCGGACAAGAACAGCGGCGTGGGCAACTGGAGCGATGATGAACTGGCCGCGTATCTGTCGACCGGGGCGGCGCCGGGTCGCGCCAATGCGGCCGGCCCGATGGCCGAAGTGGTGACCGACAGCACGCAGTACCTGACGCAAGAGGACGTCGGCTCGATCGTCAAGTATCTGCGTTCGCTGCCGCCGATCAACGGCGGGGAATCCCGTCCGCGCGACCAGTGGGGCAATCCCGCCGCTGACGACGTCACCGCGTTGCGCGGCACCACGATCAATGCGGTGAACGGCGCGCAGCTATTCATCGCCAATTGCGCGACGTGCCATAACTGGACGGGTCAGGGCGTCGGCGCAAGCGCGCCGGGGGCGTACCCCTCGTTGATTCACAACTCGGCGGTCGGCGCGAGCGATGCCAACAATCTGGCGATGGTGATTCTGCACGGTGTAACTCGTACGACGAAACAGGCCGATGTGCTGATGCCCGCGTTCGGCACCGAGCTCACCGACGATCAGGTGGCGGCTATCACCAATTACGTGACCAAACAGTTCGGCAATCCGCAGTCCACAGTGACGGTGGATCAGGTGACCAGGTTGCGCACTCAGCAATAACGACCGCGTCAATGGCGCGTTTCCCGGTAAGTTATGCCGGAGACGCGCCATTTTTGCGTCGTTTCTACGTGATTCCGGTGCTTTGGCACGTCAGGAAAAGATAGGGAGCGCGCATACGCATTTGCGCATGCCGATCTATCATGAACGCATGGCTTCCGTACTCGTCAACCCTGTCCAGCATCATCCGGCCAATCCGAGCGGCCGCGACTTTGTCGTCGGCGATTTGCATGGCTGCGTCGATGCATTGCGCTATCTGCTGCGTGACATCGCGTTCGACCCGGCGCGTGACCGGCTGTTTTCGGTCGGCGACCTGGTGGACCGTGGCGAACATTCCGAGCAGGCGCTGGCCCTGCTCGACAAGCCGTGGTTTTACGCAGTGCTCGGCAATCACGAAGACACCTTGTGCGCGGTCGTCGATGGGCGAATGCGGCGCCAGTGGTGGTATGGAATCGGCGGGACGTGGGCCGCGAATGTGCCCGACGAACGCTTGCAGCAATATGCCGAACGTCTGCGGACGCTGCCACTCGTGCGTGTGGTGGGCAGCGGTAAGGAGCGCTTCAATATTCTGCATGCCGAATTCTTCGGCACGGACGCTGAACTCGACGCCGGGAATTATTCCGACGAAACGCGCCAGCAATTGCTGTGGGGGCGCGATCTGGCCGTGGGCAATGGCGATCCGCAGCGCCAGCGTGGCCTTTCGCTGACCTATTGCGGCCATACGCCTGTACGCGACATTCAGCAGATCGGCTCGCAGGTGTTTATCGACACAGGCGCCTTCGGGCCCGGCGGCAAACTGACGATTGTGGAGCCGCTGGCGTTACGGCGCTGGTCGATCTCGGTCGATGCAGCACGGGAGAGCGGGGCGGCGGCATTGGCTTTGCCCTGATGGTTGCGCTCAACCCACCTGATTGAGTTCGAACACGATATCGATGGTGGTGCCGTTCCAGTTGTATTCCAGATACGCCGCGTGATGGCAGTCGCGCAGCAGCGTGGTTCTGAACGCGGCGAGGCATTCGCCGTCGTCATCCCGCACCGACGGATACACAATGCCCGGCGCACCGGCCTCGCGTACGACGCGGCCTAGCGATTGCCCGGCGACGTAATCGTCGGGCGACAGCACCGCCAGATCGAGCGACGCGTCGCCGCGGATATCGACCACGTTGCCTTGCGCCACCACGGTATAGAGGCGCATCTGCTGGCGCATGGGCGGCTCCGCGGTTGCCTCCAGAAACTTGCCTGTGTGATAGCGCGTCTCGGCGATTGCCGTGGCCCGTGAGCGGGCACAGTAGAACACGCCATACGTGCCGTCCGAGAAGCGGCTGCCGAGTGGATTCAGGTGCGTCAACGCGGCCATGATCGGGCCGTATCCCGGGCCGAAACGGCGCTCTTCGCGGGGCACGAGATCGAGTTCGCCGACTTCGGTGCGCAAGCGGTCGTTGGTCATTGCTTCGAGCGCATAGAGCGCGTCAAAGTCTTCGGGCGATGCGACCCGGTCGAACAGATTGACGGCCGGAAAGCGCGTGGGAATCACGCGATACGCGGGCGACCAGTCGAGCGGCGCGCTGCGCCAGCGGTCCTGCCAAAGCGATTTTGTCACGCCCAGCCGCCTCGCATTGCGTCGAGATACTGGCGTACGGCCACGAGATCGCTGATGTTGCCGGCCAGCATGCGATCGAGCGCGCGGCGGCCGCCGAACGGTGGAGCACTGTTGGGGCGTTTGATCCAGGTATCGGCAACGCCAGCTTGCGGCAGCAGGATTTGTAGCGACTTATAGATGCCTAGCAGCAGCGACAGGCGTTCCAGCGTATCGCGCCCCAGACGTGCCGTTTGCGGGGCGGATTTCCATTTGAAATAGGTGGAGCGGCCCGGCGAGCCTAGCAATACGATCTGCTCTTCGGCGTTCAAGTCCCAGTCTCGCGCGATGTTGAAGAACGCGCGCAAGCCTGCCGCCGACATTTCGGTAAGCGTGGGTTCCGAAACCGGCCGAGGGATCGGCGGTTCGGGTTGAGTGGCGCGGGCAACGTGAGCCATGACTGAATGAGTCCTTATCTGTACTTAATATTGATTTTAGTCTAAAAATGGATTTTTGCAAGAGAATATAATCCCGGCTCGTTATGAAGCCGAAGATCAGGAGAAGCAGGAGATGTGGGTTCGTGCAGTAGCAACGGCAGTTGCAGTGTGGTGTGTGTCAGGTGCGGCAATGGCCGCTGGTTATGCGGAAGTGTGGAACCCGCCCGAGGCGGCCGGGCACGCGGCGAAGCACGCAAAGAAAGCGACAGGTGCCACCAAGGTCAAGCCGGCCGCTGGCGCAAAGACGGGTTTGACGCACGCGGCGAGCGCTCAGCATGGCGCGCAACGGGCTGCGTCAGCGTCGAAGAGCAGCATGCATGGCGACGTAAAAAAGGTCGCCGGCAAGAATGTTGGCCACGGCGGCGCGCTCAAGGGCGCGGGCAAGCCTAAGTCGAAAACAGCCGTGATGGCGCAGGGTAAAAAGCCGCACGCAAAAATCGCTCAGGGGAAAGCGGGGAAATCGGGCCAAGGCAGGGTCATGCGCGCCAACCTGATTCAAGGCCATACAGCACGTCCTCACGCGGTCAAGGTGACGGCGAAAACCGGTGCCTCCGCCCCAATGAGCGCGCCGGCCAAGGCCGCAAACGGAGCGCCGAGCCCCGTTGCCGCGAACGTCACGGCAAGCCCCGCAGGCTCAAACACTAATCCTGCGACCGCCAGCAGCGGTTCGTTGCCACCGATCCTTCACTAACTAATCGCCGGTTCAGGCGGCGCGTTTGCGTTTGGTCTTTGCCCCCGGCGGCCCCAGCGCGGCGCGGCCGAGCTCGACGATGCGCGCCGAGAGTGTTTCGAGCCGTGGCGACTGGACCTTCCACGCATGCCAGTACAACTCGACGTCGGTGGGTTGCTTCGGCGCAAGGTCGACCAGTTCGCCGCGCTCCACCGCGTCGCCGAATTCCAGTTCGGGCACCATGCCGTACGCCAGGCCACGCTGGATTGCCATGTAGCGTGGCACCGGTGCGGGCACGTAATGGCACGGATAAGCCTCCGGCGGCAGACCGAAGCGTGTCTCGAGAAAGCGCGCCTGCAACGCGTCCTTGCGTGAGGACAGGATGACCGGCGCGCGCCGCGCGCTTTCACGCGTCAAGCCATTCGGAAACCAGCGCTCGACGAACGCAGGCGACGCCACCAGCCGGTAGCGCATCGCCCCGAGCCGTTCCGCGAAACAACCGCGCATTGGCGCCGGTTCGGTCGTAATGCAGCCGATCGCGAGACCTGAGGCGAGCAGCGCGTAGGTGTGATCCTGATCGTCGACGGTCAGATCCAGCAGGACGTTTTCGCGCAGAAGGATCTCGGCGAGCGCGGGGAAAAACCACGTGGAGAGCGTATCCGCGTTGACGGCCGCGGCGACGTTCAGCAGCGCTTCATTGGCGCCCGCCAGATCGCTGGCAAAGTCGTCTTC
Organism: Paraburkholderia agricolaris; assembly: GCF_009455635.1. NCBI lineage: Bacteria > Pseudomonadati > Pseudomonadota > Betaproteobacteria > Burkholderiales > Burkholderiaceae > Paraburkholderia > Paraburkholderia agricolaris. The sequence goes on along the minus strand of NZ_QPER01000002.1, from coordinate 3,687,397 downwards.
GAGCAGGGCGGCGCGCCGCAAATACTGCAATAGACGCTGGCCCATCTGCGTCGCGCGGCACGGGCGGGTGCGCACGATCAGCGGACTGCCCAGCCGCGTTTCGAGCGCCCGCACACGCTGCGATACCGCCGACGACGTGATGTTCAGACGCGCGGCGGCTTGCTCGAAGCTGCCGGTTTCGATGACCGCGCGCACGGCGGTGGTTTGTCGGGGGTCGAGGTCCACTAAGTGCCTTTGGGGTGATAAGCGGTGATAACCCTCATGCAGCCTTTCGCGGACGGCCGCCTTTCTTGCCGTTCTCGCGCGCAGCCGCCGATTTCGCCTCGGATTTCACGCTGCCGCCGCTGCGGCCAATATCGCGCATCCATGCTTTCGAGCCGAACACACCGTCGATCAGACCATGCACCGACACGACCACATCAAGCGCCGGGAAAACGAGCGCCGAGCCGAGACCGAAAATTTCGATCAAGCGCAAATCTACTGCCGACGCATTGTGCAGCCCCTCAATATAGGCGACGGGCACTAACAGCGAAATGTCGTTGGTCAGCGTGATTTCGAGCCGTTTCGTGCGCGGTTTATAAGATGCGCTGCGCGCGGCGGGACGCCTGGCGGTTTCAGCGCCGCGCTCCCGCGCAAGCCGCCATTCTTCGCTGCGATTCATGAGTGGATTCCTTTCCATGCGGAGCACAGGAACGGCACCATTTCGGTAATGTGTTTTGCCAGCCGGCGCGCTTCGCGTTCTGAATACCCTCGGGCCTCGCGGATGGAAACCGGGCCGTTGGGACAATTCAAGATAAAGATAATCTCACCATCCGGACCGAGAACATGAACATGAGGCGGAGCGTGATCGTGAGGGTAGATAACTACGATCAGCCCGTCGATCCGGGCAATGATGAGCATGGCAACGATTATATACCGTAGCCGCTTGGGTTTTTATGAAGACGCGTCCGAATGCCTCAACCGCTGGCCAGGCCATTCGTCACCAACCGCAACGTCTCCATCGACCGCTGGTCCCGCACCCGCGAATGCAGCGTCACGCGCGATTCCGGCAACTGAGGCAAACCCAGCCGGATACCCACATCGACCAGGCCTCGCGGCGCGACTCTGCGCGCCAGTGGCGACACGGCGAGACCGGCTGAGAGCGCGGCGCCGACCGCCGCCACACCGCCGCCGACGAACACTTCCTGCCATACCAGCCCCGCCTTGTTCAGCGTGTGCAGCGCGACTTCGCGCACGTTACACGGCGGGCTCAGCAGCGCTAACGCCAACGGCTCGCCGACTCGCGGCAGCCATTCAGGCGTAGCAAGCCAGCCCAGCGGCTCGCTGAACAGCACCTGCGCATCGTCACGCGGAGGCTCATCGGCGCCATAGCGAACGATCACCGCGTCGAGGCGGCGCTCATCGAATTGCGCGAGCAGCGCCGCCGATGTACCCAGGTGCAGCTCGACCACCAGACCCGGATCGTGCGCGTTGAGCCGCGCCAGCAACTGCGGCAAATTCGGTCCCGCGACATGCTCGCTCAGCCCCAGCGTGAGCCGCCGGCGCTCCACCGACAAGGAACCGAGCGCCCGCTCATGCGCGCTCAGCAGATCGCGAGCCGCGCCAAGGAACGCGTTGCCGTCTGTGGAGAGACGCACCACGCGCGGCGTGCGCGCGAGCAACTGCTTGCCGAGGTGGGCCTCCAGCCGCTTGAGCTTCAGGCTGACGGCCGATTGCGTGGTGTCGAGCGCGTCGGCGGCTCGCGTGAAGCTATGCAGATCGGCAACCAGCACGAAGGCACGCACCGCATCGAGATCGAGGACTTTCATTTCATTTGAATATAGATGAAATAGCTAATGATGTCTGTTTATTATGAATGAGCGCGCCTAAGCTGTGTTTACCCCATCACAGCAAGCAAGGAGTTTCACCATGCCGCTCACACGAATCGCATTGCGCGCCGGCAAGCCGGCGCAATACCGGAAGGCGCTGACGGACAGCATTCAGCGTTCGCTGGTCGACACCTTCAATGTGCCGAAAGACGACATCTTCATGCTGATCACCGAGCACGAAGACAGCAATTTTGTGTACGACAAGCAGTATCTGAACGTCGAACGCAGCGACGATCTTGTGATCATTCAGATTACGTTGAACAACACGCGCACGCTCGAACAAAAGAAGGCGCTGTACAAACGCATGGCGGATGAACTGGCGGAGTCGCCGGGGCTGCGACGAGAGGATGTGTTCATCAATCTCGTCGAAGTGCTGAAGGAAAACTGGTCGTTCGGAAATGGGATTGCGCAATACGCGGTTTGAGTGAGCGTCGGGCGCGACAGGCGGCGTCGCGCACCTGATGCGCCGCCGCCGGAGGGTACTGCGTCGCTATAATGGTTCGCTATCCTTTCCTCGCACAACGAACCCGCCGCCATGACATCCGACCGCATCGATCCGCCTCACGAATCCCTTGAACTTGGTGGCTCCATCTGGTTTCAGGCCGGCGCGCAAACGCTCGGCGGCGCGTCGCGAATCGCGCTGCTTGCGGCGATCGGCGAGACCGGTTCGATCACCAGTGCGGCGAAAGCCATCGGCATGAGCTACAAAGGCGCGTGGGATGCCATCGACACGATGAACAACCTCGCTGGCGAGCCACTCGTCGTGCGCTCCACCGGCGGGAAGGGCGGCGGCGGTACGACGCTCACGCCGCGCGCGGTGAAGCTGATCGACACGTTTCGCGCGGTCGAGCGCGAGCATCGGCGTTTTCTCGAAAGAGCGGGCGCGGCCATTGAAGGCTTTGCGACCGAGTGGGATCTGATCGGCCGCATCGGCGTGAAAACGAGCGCGCGTAATCAGCTCTATGGAACGGTGTCGGCGATTACGCGCGGAACGGTCAACGACGAAGTGTCGCTGGCGCTGCCAGGCGGGCACACAATTGTTGCCGTGCTCACGCACGAAAGTACCGAGACGCTGGGTCTCGTGAAGGGCGCGGCGGCGTTCGCGTTGATCAAGGCATCGTGGGTCGTGCTGCTGGTGGAGAACGACAACGGCGCGCCGCTGCAACTGTCCGCGCGCAATCAGTTGCGCGGCACCGTGCAGAGCGTGAAGCGCGGGGCGATCAACGCGGAGGTGTCGTTGGTGCTGAACGGCGGCACGGTGATTACCGCGGTCGTCACGAACGAAAGCGTCGATACGCTCAGGCTTGTGGAAGGCGGGATCGCGGTTGCGGCATTCAAGGCGTCGAGTGTGATTCTGGGCGTGAAAGACTGAGTGAGCCAAGGGCGCAGGAAAGGCGCGCCCTGTGCTCAAGACTCACTGCGTACGTAGCCCGCGAACGTCTGATTCTCGCGCACGCAACCGTCGCTGACCTGCACGACCTGATCGCCGAAGGCGGCGACATCGTCGGGATCGTGTGTGATCAACACCATCGGGATATCGAGCCGCGTTTGCAGATCCGACAACTCGCTGCGCATGCGCTGACGCAGAGCGCTATCGAGCGCGGAAAACGGCTCGTCCAGCAGCAGCAACTGAGGCTGCGCGACCAGTGCCCGCGCCAGCGCCACGCGCTGCTTCTGCCCACCCGAAAGCTGCGCCGGATGATTGCCCGCCACGCTTTTCAATTCGAGCGCATCGAGCCAGTAGTCGACTTGCGGATGCGAGAGTCGCGCACGCGGATTGAGCCAACCCTGCTGCAGGCCGAAGCCGATGTTTTGGCGCACGTTCAGATGCGGGAATAGCGCGTAGTCCTGAAACAGATACGCAATCTTGCGCGCCTGCGGTTTTTGATCGACGCCGCGCGCGCTGTCAAATAGCGCGTTGCCATGCAGTGTGATCGACCCTTCGTCGGGACGCAGCAAGCCGGCGATAGCCTGTAGCGTCAGGCTCTTTCCCGCCCCGGACGGCCCGAACAGCACGACACGCTGTGTGGTTGTCCTGAATGCGACATCGAGCGTGAAACGGCGCTCGGCGCTCTGGAAGGTCTTGCGGATGTCGACAGCGAGCGGCATATCAGCGGGACGTCAAAAGCGTGTGCTGCGGCACCAGACGGCCCGCGAGCAACAGGATCACGACACACGTCACCGAAGTCACGAGCACGAGGAAATTGGCGGTGCTGTCGTCGCCGGCCTGCACGGCTGAATAGACCGCCACCGAAAGTGTCTGCGTGCGCCCTGGCAAGTTGCCCGCGATCATCAGCGTCGCGCCGAATTCGCCGAGCGCGCGCGCAAACGCCAGCAATCCGCCGGCGAGAATGCCGCGCGCGGCGAGCGGCAGCGTCACGCGAAAAAAGAGCGCGGTCTCGCTGACGCCGAGTGTGCGCGCGGCCCGTTCGAGTTGCGGATCGACCGCTTCGAAGGCGGCCCGGGCCGACTTCAGCACGAGCGGAAACGCCACCACTGTCGATGCGATGACCGCACCCTGCCAGGTGAACACCAACTGGATATCGAAACGGTCGAGCCAAGCGCCGATCACGCCGCGCCGGCCGAGCACCACGAGCAGGTAGTAGCCGAGCACGGTGGGCGGCATCACGAGCGGCAGCATGAGCAACGAGTCGATCACGTCGCGCGCACCCGAGCGCCAGCGCGACAAACCGAAACCGGCCGCGACGCCGAACACCAGATTGAGCGCGGTGGCCCAGCCCGCCACTTTCAGGGACAGCAGGAGCGGAATCCAGGCCTGTTGCATGAGTGCGGTACCTGAGTTAGTGCGCGGGTTTGAAGCCGTACTTTGCGAGCACGGCCTGGCCGGCCGGCGAGAGCACGAAGTTCATGAAGGCCTGCGCGTCGGCTGCATGACGGCTGCCTTCGACTTGCGCGATCGGATAGGTGATCGGCGTTTGCGTCGGCACGTTCAGCGCGACCTTGACTTTGTCCGGCATGACCGCGGCGTCGGTACTGAACACGAAGCCGGCGTCGACTTCACCACGCGACACATAATCCAGGCTCTGGCGTACGTTCGATGCCAGCACGGCCTTCGCGCTGACTGCGTCCCACACGCCCGCGGCCTGTAGCGCGCCTTGCGTATAACGGCCAACCGGCACCGAAGCCGGATCGCCATAAGCCACACGCTTCACATTTGCCGACGTCAGCTCGTTCAGGGAGGCCGGCGCGAAATGGCTATCGGTCGGCACGATCAGGACCAGCGAATTGGCAGCGAAGTCCTTGCGCGTGGCCGGAACGATCACTTTTTCTGCGGCGGCTTTATCCATCGCTTTCTGGTCGGCGGAGGCGAACACGTCGGCGGGTGCGCCCTTGACGATTTGCTGCATCAGGACGTCGGACGCGCCGAAGTTCAGCAGGACCTTGGTGCCGGGATGCTGCTGTTCGAAAACCTCGCTCACTGCTTTGAACGCGTTGGTCAGGCTCGCGGCGGCCGAGACCACCAGTTCGTCTGCACGTGCGTTGGCGCTGACGGCAACGGAGACGGCGCTGGCGATGAACAGCGCTTGTTTCACAAGGCGGCGGGACAGTGTCATGAATGTTTGGATGTCCGGCGCAGGCCGGAGCGATGGGTTAAAACGCTATCGTAATATATGTAAGGTTATAACGGTACCCATGATGATTATTCAATTGTGCGCATGAAGTGGCCGAGCGGATCGTCGCGCGTGGACTTCAGTTGCCGGACGAGCGCCCGGCTGAGTGTGCTTCAGACGTCGGGCGAGTGCGGCGGCGTAAGCGTGTTGAGCGTTTGCGACAGCGGCGCCGTGGCCGGGCGTACGTCGCGCACGGCCCGCCATTTGGCGCGGATGAACGGCCGGTCGTGACCGGACACCTTCAGCGCGATGTGCGTGACCCAGCGCTGTGTCGGCACGTGCACGCCGTGCATCAGTACCGCGAGGACCATCAGGCTCGCGGTGACGGGCCACGCCGACAACCGGCCCGGCTCGAGATTCCACGCCATGCGCACAAAGACCAGCGCCGCCAGCGCGCCGACCAGGCAGCCGGTGACCGCTTCAGACGGCGAGTGGGCGCTCAGCACGACGCGCGACAAGCCGACCGCGATGCCGGCGGCCAGGCCGAACACGACGCCAAGCAGACGAATGGCCGGCCGCGCCGGCAGCAGCATCAGGAATAGCGCGACCGGATAGACGGCGGTAGACAGCATGGCATGACCGCTGACGCCGGTGAAATCCAGTTCGCGTATGCCGACACCCCAACCGAGAAAGGCCAGCTTGGTCACGGTCACAACGCCGATGGCCGCGCCAAGCAGCAGCAACCAGCCGGCAGCCATGCGCCACGTGTAGCCGATTGCCAGCCAAAGCGCGATGGCGAACGCGAGCGGCAGCGTCATGCCGGCGCCGCCGAGACTGGTGATCGAGTACCACAGGTGGACAGGTAAATCGGGCATGGCAAAGAGAGCGACCAAGGCCGCGTAGAATCGGGTTGGTAATGGATTTAACGCGCGAACGGCATGAATCGCCGACGCCGCGAAGGCGTGTTCCGAAATTATTTACCTGCCAGTATAGACGGGTGCTTCGGAGCAGACTTGCTACGCGTCAGGCTTTTTGTCACGGGACGTTAGCTGGCGAACAAGCCCTGCACAGGTTTGACGATGTTGTTGCAGCAAGGTTCGCCGGGCGGAAAAATCGGTGCTCGACAGCGGTTCTGACCGCCAGCATCGCATGAGGATTGGTGTTATTGTGCATTGCACAACAAAGCGTCGTTCTATCGAACGGCACCTGTCCCTTTTTGCGAGGTTACCCGCCGATGGCAAAAAGTCTATCGAAAATCTGGCTGCGCGGTCTCAAGCGGCTGCTCGCTATTCAAACCGAGCACGCCCACGCAACGACCAAGCGCGCTACCGCACGGCCAACCCGCGCCGCCACCAGCAAGCCATCCGCTAAGGTTCGTCCTGCCAAGCCGGTGGCTGCGCTGCGTGCATCCGCGAAACGCGAAGCGCCGCGCACCGCCCCGCGGGAGTCGCGGGTTCGCCCGCGTGCTTCGGCATGGGCGAGCGGCGCGTGGACGCGCTCGTTTCATTCGGCGCCCGCCGCGCCTGGGCGGCTCGTCAACCATCTTCAGTACGGTTTGTATATCCCGTCCGGCCATGCGCACGAGTCCATGCCGCTGGTCGTGATGCTGCACGGCTGCACCCAGTCGATCGACGAATTCGCGGAAGGCACGCGGATGAACGTGCTGGCGGACCGCTTCGGCTTTGCCGTGGTTTATCCGGAACAGTCGAAGCACGTGCATGCGCATCGCTGCTGGCATTGGTACGACGCCGGCGATAGCGCCGGCGGTGCCGAGGCGCGTGCGGTCGTCTCGCTGGTGGATTCGCTGGTTGCCCAGCATGGCTTCGATAGCGAGCGCGTGTATGTTGCCGGGATCTCCGCGGGCGCCGGCCTGGCAGCGCTTCTGGCCGTCAATTATCCGGAGCATTTCGCTGCGGTCGCGCTGCATTCCGGCCCCGCTTTCGGGGAGGCGCGCTCGGGTATTTCGGCGATGGACGTGATGCGGCGCGGCGCGCGCCGTGAGCCGGCCGAACTGGTCGACGAACTCGTCAATGTCGCTGAGTATCCCGGCATGCCGGCCATCATTCTCCACGGCGACACCGACCATGTAGTCGCACCAGTCAATGCGGAGCAACTGGCGGTGCAGTTTCTTCGTCTGAACCGGATCGTCGACGAGAAAGGCGCGCGCAAAGCCGGCGAAGTCAAGGAAGAGCGCAAAGGGGGCGTGGTGATGCGCGACTATTTGCGCGGCGGTCGGCGTGTGGTACGGCTGTGCCGTGTGCAAGGGCTCGCGCACGCATGGAGCGGTGGCGACGATGCCGTACCGTTCCATTCCGCCAAAGGTCCGGACGCGAGCGCCATGGTGTGGGAATTCTTCAGGCATCAGCGTCGCACAGGGACTGGCCGTATCGCTGAAAGCACCGCCACAGAAGCTTCGGCCGACGCGCGGTGAGGTTTGAGCAACACTTCGAAATGAGTATTGGCGCGTTCCTAGGGTTTTCCCTATAATACGGGTTATCCCTTAGGCGTTAACGCCTAAATTCATTGTCGAGGTTGACCATGTATCTGCTTAGCCGCCTGTTTCTGTTTCTGACCAAATCGCCCGATCAACTCGCGAAAGAACGCGCTGACGCCTTCCTCGCAGAAGCAACCGATCTGTACGATCTGGAATTCCGTATGCGCAAGCTGGACCGTGAGGCGACCACCCGTCATCCGTCGTGGATGAGCCAGCACTAAGCTGCGCGGGTTTGAGCATCGGTGTGTAGTGAAGAACGCCGGTGTTTGGGGGCAGGCGCCCCAACTGTCGAGTCGTTAGAAGCGTAGCGACAGCAAAAACGCCTCGCTCAGTCTCCTCCAGACATTTCCGGGCAAACCAATGTGAGCGGGCACTTACTTGCCGAAACGGGCAAGTGTACGTTGCCGCGCCTCAGCATGATCGACGATCGGTGCAGGATAATCCTTGCCCAATATCACGCCGAACTCCGCTAGCCGTTCCGCACCTGCCAGCCACGGCGCGTGAATCCATTTGGCCGGGAGTTTCGCGAGCTGGGGCAAGTAGCGCTTGATAAAGCGGCCATCCGTGTCGAATTTTTCGGACTGCGTGATCGGGTTGAAAATCCGGAAATACGGTTGCGCATCGCATCCCGTCGATGCCGCCCATTGCCAGCCGCCGTTGTTCGCTGCGAAATCGAAGTCGTTCAATTGTTCGGCGAAATAGCGCTCGCCGAGTCGCCAGTCGACGCCCAGATCCTTTACTAGAAAACTCGCCGTCACCATTCGCAGGCGGTTGTGCATGTACCCCGTGCGGTTCAGTTGCAGCATCGCGGCGTCGACTAACGGATAGCCGGTACGGCCGTCGCACCATGCGGCATACGCTTCGTCCGCTGCCGGGCCTTGCTCCCAGCGCAGCCGCTCGTACTCTTCCTTGAACGATGCGCCAGCCGCCAGCTTCGGATGATGCGCGAGGATCATGAAGTAAAAATCCCGCCAGATCAGTTCCGAAAGCCATGTGGCTGAGCCTTGCCCGTCGGGCTGCAGTGAGCTTTCGTGCGCGAAACGCGCGAGCGTGCGGATCGAGACCGTACCGAAACGCAGAGGCATCGACAGGTAGCTTGGTCCTTTGACGGCGGGAAAGTCGCGCCGGTCCTGATAGCTGTCGATGCGGGTCATGAAGTCGTCGAGCAGACGTTGCGCGCCGCTCATCCCGGTGGGCAAGCTGAGTTCCGCGAGATTGCTCGGTGCAAAGCCGAGTTGATCGAGCGTCGGCAACGCGCGGTCCAGCCTCGGCGGTAGCGCGGCCAGATGGTTCGAGTAGCTTTCCACCGGATACGGCTTCAAATCGAAGGCCGTCAGTTGCTTGAGCCATGCGTTCTTGTACGGTGTGAACACCGTGAACGGTCTGTTCTGGCCCGTTAGCACCTCCTCACGCTCAAAAATCACCTGATCCTTGAACGTCAGCCATTGCCGTCCAGCTTCGGCGAGCCGCCCCCGCACCGTTTCATCACGCTCGATCGCGACCGGTTCGTAATCGTGATTCGCGAATACCGCGTCGACCTCGAGTTCGCCGGCAAGCCTGGGCACGAGATCGGCCGGATCGCCGTACAGCACAATGAGGCCGCCGCCCTTGGCGCGCAGCGCGTCGTCCAGTTCGCCCAATGCAGCAAGGATGAACTCGATGCGGCGGTCCTGCGCTTGCGCGCCCGCATGACGGGTTTGCCAGGCGTCGATCAGCGGTTGCAGGATTGTCGTGTCGAATACGAACACGCACCACACGCGCTCGCAATGCTTGAGCGCGTAGTAGAGCGCGGCGTTGTCCGTGTTGCGCAGGTCACGGCGAAACCAGACCAGACCGGTATCGAAGGTATTGCTCAGATGTCGGACGCGTGTCATCGGAATGGTGGACAGGGTGAATGGCTGGGGATCGAGTATCGGCATGCGCAATGACGAATTGCCAGGCGGCGATATTACGGACCCGGGCAATTATCCATAGGATCGGCGATGGTAAGTGATCGCCAACTCCCATAACGCACTTTACGTGCCGCATCCATAAGACGGCGCAGCGCCCGGCCCCGTTTTACCGGGTGCGGGCGCTGTTCAGCGTGGCGCGCTTTCGCCGTGCGCTGTCAACTACTCATCAACGAGCCGTTCAGGCCGCGGCTTACGCGACTTGCAGGCGCACGGCCACGTTGTTGCGCGTGGCATTCGAGTACGGGCAGACTTGATGCGCTGCGTCGACCAGTTCCTTGGCCGCGTCAGCAGCGAGGCCCGGCAACGAGACGCGCAGATCGATGTCAAGCGCGAAACCGCCTTTGTCGTTCGGGCCGATTCCCACTTCTGCCGTAACTTGCGTGTCAGCCGGCAAAGCCTGCTTGCGCTGGCCGGCAACGAATTTCATCGCGCTCAGGAAACATGCCGAATAGCCGGCTGCAAAGAGTTGTTCCGGGTTGGTGCCCGCGGCGCCCGTGCCGCCCAGTTCACGCGGTGCCGCCAGTTTCACGTCCAACGCATTGTCCGACGACACTGCACGGCCATCACGTCCACCGGTGCTCGTTGCGCTTGCCTTGTACAGGATGTTCATGGTGCTGCTCCTCAATCTGGGTTGTCAGGGTCTGCTTGCTTGCCGCTGTGTGCTTGCCAGCCGTTCTGGCGGAGTGCTATCGAAGCGGCATGTGATAAAGATAGTACACAAATCATTTGCGTGCAAATTAATTTTTGCATCGTAGCGATAGCATGCTTTTTCCAGCAGGCCGGCTAGTGGTCCATGTAATCGTTGAGCGTAGTGCGCAAACGTGTCAGATCGTCGCGCAGGCGGAGCAGGAATTCCGGTGACTGCTGGGTCGCGCAGAAGATTTCCGCCGGCACTTCGCGTGCCTGACGCTTCAGTGCGGTGCCCGTTTTGGTGAGCCGGATATAGACGAGCCGCTCATCCTCGACTCCGCGCACCCGTTCCAGGTAGCCCTGGGCTTCGAGACGTTTCAGCAGCGGTGTGACCGTTGCCGAGTCGAGATTCAATCGGGCGGCGAGGTCCTTGACCGTAACGTCGTCGGCTTCCCAGAGCGCCAGCATTGCCAGATATTGCGGATAGGTGAGGCTGAGCTTGTCGAGCAGCGGCTTGTACGCTTTCGTCATTGCCAGCGAGGTTGAATAGAGAGCGAAACAGAGTTGCTCGTCTAGCGTGAAGGGCAAGGCAGGGCGCTGGGTCATGTTGCATCTCGCATGAAAAGAGCGTGCAAATCGATTGCGCGCAAACTATTGTGCCGCAAATCGACGCAAGTTGACGAGTACGGCGGGGATTCAGTGGAGCGGCGGGCGGCGCGCTTGAGGACAGGAGGACGAGGGAGGGCGTCGGAAAAACGCCCGCCCCTCAAAAGGCAATCAAGCCGCCGGAGTGGTCGGCAGGTCTGGTGCTTCGGGCGTTTGCACACCAAAGCAGCCGCGATAGGTCGCGTAGAACGAGCAGTACAGCATGGTCGTGACGATCATCGTAGCGGGCATCAGGATCGCGAACGCGAAGTCGCCTGCGCCTAGCGCCTGCATCAACGCGGTCAGGCCGAACGAGACCGTGGTTGCTACGGCGAACCACAGTGCGCCGAACACAATGAACGCACCACGATTGCGCCAGCAACTGACAACGCTGAAGAACATCGCCTTGACGGGTGGTACGTCGTGCCACGCGGTAAGAATCGGTGAGAACCAGAAAATCATCGCTACGGGTACGTAGAACGCGAACGCAGTGAGCACCGCCAGTGGAATATTGCTGTTGGCGACCACGTCCTGATCCACCGTGGCCATGCCGAGCATGACCTTCAGCAGCATGCCGCCGTCGGCAAGTGCCGAGCCGGCCAGCACCAGCGCCATTGCGACGACGTACAGCACGCCCAGCAGCAGCAGGCGCTTGGCGACCCCCGGGCCATACGAGTGAAAACCGTCCACCAGAATGGTCGGGAACACCGGCTTGCCCGCGATGGTGTTGCGGCACGCCGCCATGAAGCCGACCGCGACGCCCGGAATGAAGACGAGCGGCAATACGCCGCCGATCACCGGAATCTGCGCGGCGAGCGTCATGACCAGCAGATAGGTGAAGAACAGCGTCAGAAACGCGAGCGGGTTCTTGCGGAACAGCCAGATACCCTGCCGGAACCAGACATAGCCGGTTTTCGCGGGGACTTCGATCAGTTGCATGAGGTATGAATGCCTGGAAGAGCAGCGCCGGTCAGGCGTTCGCGCAGGATGCGCTCGAAATGGCCGGGGTCGTGCGGTTTGAGCATCTCGGCCGCGCGCGGCAAATGAAAATCATACAGGCGCGAGACCCAGAAGCGGTAGGCGCCCGCGCGCAGCATATCGCCCCAATGGCGGTTTTCTTCGGCGGTGAACGGGCGCACGGTTTGGTAAGCGCGCAGCAGGGCCTCGGTGCGCGCCTCGTCGAGCTTGCCGGTGGCGAGGTCGACGCACCAGTCGTTGACCGTGACCGCGACGTCGAACAGCCACTTGTCGCAGCCGGCGAAATAGAAGTCGAAGAAGCCGCCCAGGCGCACCTCGTGGCCGCTTTCCGGCGCCGCATGCGCGAACAGCGCGTTATCGCGGAACAGGTCGGCGTGACAGGGACCTTCGGGCAAGCTGGCGTAATCCGCCGACGCGAAGAACGCCTCCTGATGCGCCAGTTCGGACGACAGCAAGTCGCGCTGCGCGCCCTCGAGGAACGGCAGGATGGTCGGCACGGTTTCCTGCCACCACGGCAGGCTGCGCAGATTCGGCTGATAGCGTGCGTAATCGCGTCCCGCCAGGTGCATGCGTGCAAGCATTTGCCCGACTTCGACGCAGTGTTCGACTTGCGGCGCCATCTCCGGCGCGCCTTCGAGTTTGGTCACGATGGCTGCGGGCTTGCCATGCAATGTGCCGAACAGCGCGCCATCTTCGCGCGGCATGGGGTCCGGCACCGGCACGCGGTGCGCGGCCAGATGCCGCATCAGATCGAGATAGAACGGCAGTTGCCCGGCCGTCAGCTTCTCGAAAATGGTGAGGACGTATTCGCCGCGCGTCGTAGTCAGAAAGAAGTTGCTGTTCTCAATACCGGACGGGATGCCGCGAAACTCGACGACTTCGCCGAGATCGTAGTGACGCATCCATTCTGCTAGTTGGGGTTCGGTGACAGCGGTGAAGACAGCCATGCGGGAAACGTCGAGTCAGGTTAGTCGGGCTGGCGCGATGCGGCCAGTGCGAGGTGTGAGGTGCTGAAAATCGGCAAGCAGGCTGAAAGCCCGGGGCGACGCCCGCGGGCCGCACAGATCCAGGGGGGCGGCTTACGCCGGGCCGCCCACCCGGGCAACTATCAATAAGTCAGGTTCACCGACGGCAAGCGCGTGCTGGCGCGGCCGTTGTCGCGCACGGTAGGCGACGAGTCGAGCGGCGCGCTCATCTGATAGCGCGTGCCGAGATTCGAATGCACGTTGATTTCGACGGGTTTGCCCTTGTCGCGGTATTCGGTGATTTCGGTGCCGTTAGCGCTGCGTTCGTAGAAGCTCGGCGTGCGCGGGACGTTGATTTCGACCTTCGAGCTGACCTCGGCGGCCGGACGATTGATCTTCGCCAGGTCAGGCAGACCGGCCCGTTCATTGGCGGACTGGGGCGTACCGGGAGGCGGAGTGTCATCGACAGGCTGGGCAGCCATCGCGGCGTTGCCAAAGGCGAGGGCCAGTGCAACGGCGACGGGAAGGAACGGCTTCATGGTGATTCTCCAATATGGTGCCCCGATTCTAGCAAATCCAGCCTTGCCCCCGGGCGCGATCACCTTATTTTGCGCCGCTTTCGCGCGGCGTGCGCGCAATCTTGCGGTCGCCGCGGCGGCAGTTACGGTAGGTGCCGCGAGGTCATTTGGCGATCACGGGTTCCGTGGTAATGTCATCTCATCAATCGAGGTGAATGAAGATGAACAACGATACCAATCAACGCGCGGTGCAGACTCCCGCCAACAGCTTCCCAACCGAATCCTTTGACGACGCGACCGAGGCCGTCACGCGCCTGTCGGCGATCTACGAAGCGAACACCTCGTTCCTGCGCGACGTCTTCGCGCGCTATCGCCGCAACGAACTGTTCGAACGCCGCGTGCGGGCCTGCTACCCGTTCGTCAGGGTACGCACCGAAGTCAACACGCATATAGACTCGCGCCGCTCGTATGGGTTCGTCGCGGGTCCGGGTGTGTTCGAGACGACTGTCACCCGGCCCGATCTGTTCGGCAATTACTATCGCGAGCAATTGCGCCTGCTGGCGAAGAACCATCACGTGAAGATCGAAGTCGGCGTGTCCGATCAGCCGATTCCGATTCACTTTGCCTTTTCCGAAGGCATCCATCTCGAGGGCGATCTGGATCGCGAACGCCTGTTCCTGATGCGCGATGTATTCGATACGCCGGACCTCGCGCTGCTCGACGACCGCATCGTCAACGGCACGTATGAACCTCTGCCGGGCGAGCCGCATCCGCTAGCGCTATTCACGGCGGCGCGGGTGGATTTCTCGCTGCATCGGCTGAAGCATTACACGGCGACTTCGCCCACGCATTTCCAGAATTACGTGCTGTACACGAACTACCAGTTCTATATCGACGAGTTCGTCAAACTCGGCCGCACGATGATGGCGCATACCGACGACGAAGAGTTGCGCGCTTATCGCAGCGAATACACCTCGTTCGTCGAGCCGGGCGACGTGATCACGTACAACGAGAATCTCGGCGAGCAGGCGCAGGAAGGCACGGCGCCGCCGCGTCTGCCGCAGATGCCCGCGTATCACCTGAAGCGGGCCGATGGCAGCGGCATCACGATGGTCAACATCGGCGTCGGGCCGTCGAACGCGAAGACGATCACGGACCACATCGCCGTGCTGCGCCCGCATGCGTGGGTCATGCTCGGCCATTGCGCGGGTCTGCGCAATACGCAGCGGTTGGGCGACTACGTGCTGGCGCACGGTTATGTGCGCGAGGATCACGTGCTCGACGACGATTTGCCGCTGTGGGTGCCGATTCCCGCCCTGGCCGAAGTGCAGGTGGCGTTGGAGCGTGCGGTCGCGCAGGTCACGCAACTGGATGGCGTCGAATTGAAGCGTGTGATGCGCACGGGCACGGTGGCGAGCGTGGATAACCGCAACTGGGAGTTGCGCGATCATCGTGAACCGGTGCAGCGGCTGTCGCAAAGCCGCGCGGTCGCGCTCGATATGGAAAGTGCGACGATCGCCGCGAACGGATTCCGTTTCCGCGTGCCTTACGGCACCTTGCTATGCGTGTCGGACAAACCTTTGCATGGCGAATTGAAACTGCCGGGCATGGCGGATCAGTTCTATCGCGCACAAGTCGATCAGCATCTGCAGATCGGTGTGAAGGCGATGGAGTTGTTGCGGATGAATGGCCTGCATCGCTTGCATAGCCGGAAGTTGCGCAGCTTTGCGGAAGTGGCGTTTCAGTAAGCGCCGGTAAGGGACGATGAGGCCAGGGCGAGCATCTGCTCCGCTCGCCCTGGTCTCAAGACTCAAAACTGCCCAAACCCCGTCAGCCCGATCAAACTCCCCGCCGCCAGCAGCCACAGCGGATGAATCCGCGTTTTCAGCGCCAGCACAGCGGTAAAAGCGCAGATTG
Organism: Paraburkholderia agricolaris; assembly: GCF_009455635.1. Taxonomy (NCBI): domain Bacteria; kingdom Pseudomonadati; phylum Pseudomonadota; class Betaproteobacteria; order Burkholderiales; family Burkholderiaceae; genus Paraburkholderia; species Paraburkholderia agricolaris. The sequence continues at coordinate 3,671,858 of NZ_QPER01000002.1, read as the reverse complement.
CCCACGCAATCGCCGTCGGGTTCGACGCCTCGGCGATCAGCGCGGCGCTCGCCGCGACGATGCCAGCCGTCACCGGCACCAGACCCATTTGCGCGTAACGTCGCCACGGGCGGTCCTTGAATCGATCCCACGCATGCAGCGCGAGAATCGTGACGAGCGACGATGGCCCGAACTTCGCCACCGAAGTCACCAGCATGCCCGCCCAACCCGCCACATGCCAGCCGATCAGCGTGACGATCATGAGATTCGGCCCCGGCGCCGCTTGCGCGAGCGCGAACAGCGCGCTGAACTCGCTGGCCGGCATCCAGTGATGCACATCCACCACCTGACGCTGCATCTCCGGAAGAATCGTATTGCCGCCGCCGAACGCCAGCAACGAAAGCTGGCTGAAAATGATGGCAAGCGAAATGAGCGTGTCGTTCATCGTGCGGCCCTCGATGCGATGTAGATGCTAAGCGGCGTGAGCACCAGCATCGTAGGCAGAAGCGGCAGACGCATGATGGCAATCGCGATGAATCCGAGCGCCGCGATAAGCGCGGCCATGGGTTTATTCCGCAGTGGCAGCAGGATCTTCACGGCCATCGAGATCAGCAGGCCGGACGCCGCCGCCGCGAGACCGGCAAACAGGTGGCGAACGTGCGGGTCGTTTTGCGTGTGTTCGTACAGCACGCCAAGGCCGATTACCACTAGCGACGGCCCCGCGATCAAGCCGAGCAAACCCGCCAGCGCCCCCGGCACGCCGCGAAAGCGCATCCCGATCGCCACTGAAAGATTGATGACGTTGCCGCCCGGCAAGAATTGGCATAAACCGAGCAAATCGGTGAATTCCGCGCCGGTCAGCCAGCGCCGTTGCTCGACCAAGGCGCGCCGCGCGAGCGGCAGCGCACCGCCAAACGAGATCAGCCCGAGGCCGAGAAAGCCGCCAAAGATCTCCCGCAATGTGGGCGTGGGCGCGAGATCCATCTCGGCCGAGGTGAGTTCATGATCCATTTCGCTACGCTTCCAGTTCAAGCTCAGGAGATTAGCGCCGAACCGGTTCCGGGCAAAACGATTTTTGAGCGCGCCTTTGTGATCTAGAATCACAAGCATGGCCCGTAATCTCCCTCCTTTTCCGGCGCTCCGCGCGTTCGAAGCCGCGGCGCGGCATGAAAGCTTCACTGCCGCGGCGAACGAATTGCATGTGACGCACGGTGCAATTAGCCGGCAGGTTGCTGCTTTCGAAACCTGGCTCGGCGTGCAGGTGTTCCATCGCCGCGGCAAACGCGTGCGTCTGACCGACGACGGTCGCCGCTATCTGGCCACCGTCCAGGCCGCGTTCGACAGCATCGCGCTCGCTACCGACCAACTGCGCGATACGGGCGTCGTTCACGTTTTAAGGGTGAATGCGTTGCCGACTTTCGCAATGAAATGGCTGCTGCCACGGCTCCATCAGTTCCAGCGCAAGGTGCCGAATGTGGAACTGCGCTTGTCGACCTCAAACGCCCCGGTCGAAACCCTGGATAGCTTCGACGTCGCGGTGCGGCGCGGTCCGGCGCATTGGGCGAACTGCGTAAGCGGTCATTTCCTGGGTGAGAGCGAGATTCCGGTGTGCAGCCCCGCGCTCCTGCAACGCTCGCCGATCGGCGTAGCCGACGATCTTGCGAGGCACGTGCTGCTGCACTCGGACACGCGGCCCGATGCGTGGGGTATCTGGTTATCGGCAGCAGGCGTCACGGCGAAATGCCGGAAGAAGCAGTCGTTCGATCACTTCTATCTGGCTTTGCAGGCTGCGGTGGATGGCCTCGGCGTGGCGCTCGGTCCATTGCCTTTGCTGGCGGATGAGCTGGCATCGGGACGGCTTGTCGTGCCGTTGGCCGGCCCACGTATCGATGCACGCGGCTATTGGTGGGTGGCGAGGCGGGAAGTCGCGCAGGCGCCGCTCGTGGCGCAGTTCTGCGAATGGCTGCAAGCGCAGGGGGATCAGACCGATATGGCGGAAGCGAGCGACCTGGAGGCCGCCCGCTAGGACCTGCGTGGGCTGCTCGACGCACCTGGAGCAGCCCGCGGCCGGTCCGCACGCGCATTTGATGCACCTACTTCGCGCACGGAGCGCGAAGATCCGGCATCACAGATAGAACATCCGGTCTTCATCCGACTTGGCCGGATGCGGTTCGGCTTCTTCGCGATCTTCGTAGAACTTCAGCACCGCTTCGAGCACCTGATCCGGATCGTCGATCACCTGCATCAAGTCCATGTCCGCCGGATTGATCAGGCCCATCGGCGTGAGCGAGTTCCTGAACCACGCAAGCAGGCCTTCCCAGAACTCGCCGCCCACCAGAATGATCGGCACGTGGCGCGACTTCTTGGTTTGAATCAGCGTGAGAACTTCGGCGAGCTCGTCCAGCGTGCCGAAGCCGCCCGGCATGACGATCACCGCATCCGAGTTCTTCACGAACGTGACTTTGCGCGTGAAGAAATGGCGGAAACGCAGCGAAATGTCCTGCCACTGATTGCCCGATTGCTCGTGCGGCAGTTCAATGTTCAGGCCGACCGACGGGGCCTTGCCGGCATGCGCGCCCTTGTTGGCCGCTTCCATGATGCCGGGGCCGCCGCCCGAGATGACCGCGAAGCCGGCGTCCGACAGTTTGCGCGCAATTTGCGTGGCGAGTTTGTAATAGGGCGAGTTCGGTTTCAGGCGCGCTGAACCGTAGATGCTGACAGCCGGGCGAATCTCCGAGAGGTACTCGGTCGCCTCGATAAACTCTGCCATAATCGTGAACATCTGCCACGATGCGCGGGCCTTCTTAGCCGTAGCGCGCTCTTGATCTGCGAGTGATCGCAGACTCGGAATCACTTTTCTCTTAGTCATAATGCCTGAAGAACGAAGCCTTGAAGGTAAGACCCTGCTATTGGTCGACGGTTCGAGTTATCTGTACCGGGCCTACCATGCGATGCCTGATCTGCGCGGACCCGAAGGTGGTCCGACGGGGGCGCTCTATGGAATGATCAACATGCTGCGGCGCATGCGCAAGGAAGTCACCGCAGAGTATAGCGCGTGCGTGTTCGACGCCAAGGGCAAAACGTTCCGCGACGACTGGTATGCCGACTATAAGGCGAACCGCCCGTCGATGCCGGAAGATCTCGCTCGCCAGATCGAGCCGATTCACGTCGCCGTGCGCGCGCTCGGCTGGCCGCTGCTGATGATCGAAGGCGTCGAAGCGGACGACGTGATCGGCACGCTCAGCACCGCAGCCGAAAAACGCGGCATGAATGTGATCGTGTCGACTGGGGACAAGGATCTGGCGCAGCTCGTGTCGGATCATGTCACCCTCATCAATACGATGACGAACGAGAAGCTCGACCGCGAAGGCGTGATCGCCAAATTCGGCGTGCCGCCGGAACGCATCATCGACTACCTGTCGTTGATCGGCGATACCGTCGACAACGTGCCAGGCGTCGAGAAATGCGGCCCGAAAACGGCCATCAAATGGCTCACGCAGTACGAGACACTCGACGGCATCGTCGCACATGCGGACGAAATCAAAGGTGCGGTAGGAGACAATCTGCGACGTGCACTCGATTTTCTGCCGATGGCGAAGAAACTCGTCACCGTCGAGCGGCAATGCGATCTGACCGGCCACATCGTGTCGATCGAAGAGAGCCTGCAAAGCCGGCCGGAATCGCGCGAGGAACTGCGCGACGTGTTCACGCGCAACGGTTTCAAGACCTGGCTGCGCGAAGTGGAAGTCGCCGAGGCTGTGGAAGGGCCCGAGACCGACGTGCCGCCGGCGCTCACCGTGGATCACGAACGTCACTACGACACCGTGCAGAGCTGGGAGCAGTTCGACGCGTGGCTTGAGAAAATCAACGCCGCCGAATTGACGGCGTTCGATACCGAAACCACCTCGCTCGATCCGATGACCGCGCAAATCGTGGGCTTGTCGTTGTCGGTCGAAGCTGGCCGCGCGGCTTATGTACCGCTCGCGCACCGCGGCCCGGACGCGCCCGTGCAACTGCCGCGCGACGAAGTGCTGGCGAAGCTCAAGCCGTGGCTGGAAAGCGCTGAGCACAAGAAAGTCGGCCAGCACATGAAGTACGACGAGCAGGTGCTGGCGAACTACGGCATCGAAATGCGCGGCGTCGAACACGACACGCTGCTGGAGTCGTACGTGCTCGAATCGCACCGCACACACGACATGGACAGCCTCGCGCTGCGCCATCTCGGCATCAAGACGATCAAGTACGAAGAGGTCGCGGGCAAGGGTGCGTCGCAAATCGGCTTCGACGAAGTCGCGTTGGAACAGGCCGCCGAATACGCAGCGGAAGACGCCGACATCACCTTGCGTCTGCATCAGGCTTTGTATCCGCAGGTGGCCGCGGAGAAAACGCTCGACTACGTATATCGCGATATCGAAGTACCCACCTCGCGTGTCTTGCGCAAGATGGAGCGCACCGGCGTGCTGATCGACGCCGAAAAACTGCGCGCGCAAAGCAGCGAAATCGCCACGCGTCTGATTCAACTGGAAAGCGAGGCGTACGTGCTGGCCGGCGGCGAATTCAATCTGGGTTCACCCAAGCAGATCGGCCAGATCTTCTTTGAGAAGCTCGAATTGCCGGTGGTCAAAAAGACCCCGAGCGGCGCGCCGTCCACCGACGAAGAAGTGCTGCAAAAACTCGCTGAAGACTATCCGCTGCCGAAGATCCTGCTCGAACACCGCGGCCTGTCGAAGCTGAAATCGACCTACACCGACAAGCTGCCGCGCATGGTCAACGCCACCACCGGCCGTGTGCATACGAACTATGCGCAGGCGGTGGCGGTCACGGGCCGGCTGGCGTCGAACGATCCGAACCTGCAGAACATTCCCGTGCGCACCGCCGAAGGGCGCCGGATTCGCGAGGCGTTCATTGCGCCGCCGGGCCATAAGCTCGTCTCCGCCGATTATTCGCAGATCGAATTGCGCATCATGGCGCACATTTCCGGCGACGAATCGTTGCTGCGTGCGTTCTCGCAGGGCGAAGACATTCACCGTGCCACCGCGGCGGAAATTTTCAGCGTGACGCCGCTCGAAGTGTCGAGCGATCAGCGGCGTGTCGCGAAGGTCATCAACTTCGGCCTGATCTACGGCATGAGCGCGTTCGGTCTTGCCGCGAACCTCGGCATTACGCGCGACGCGGCCAAGCTGTATATCGACCGCTACTTCGCGCGTTATCCGGGCGTCGCGCGGTATATGGACGAAACCCGTCTGAGCGCGAAGTCCAAGGGCTACGTGGAGACGGCTTTCGGCCGCCGCTTGTGGCTGCCCGAGATCAATGGCGGCAATGGTCCGCGCCGTCAGGCCGCGGAGCGCGCGGCCATTAACGCGCCGATGCAGGGCACCGCCGCCGATCTGATCAAGCTCTCGATGATCGCGGTGCAGAACTGGATCGAAGAGTCGAAAGTCGGTACGCGCATGATCATGCAGGTGCACGACGAACTGATTCTCGAAGTGCCGGACGCGGAATTGTCCGATGTACGTAAGCGTTTGCCGGAACTGATGTGCGGTGTCGCCGCGCTGAAAGTGCCGCTGGTCGCCGAAGTGGGCGCCGGTCTGAACTGGGAGGAAGCGCATTGACGTGCATGTGACGGGGCGCCTGAAAGGCGATAACGTCGTGCACATGTCACATATGCGTATTGATAGCTTGTGACAACCCGTGCCGCTCGCGGACAATCGGTCAAGACAGGCGGCGCGCCCTTGAAGCCTGGGTGAGGCTTGAGGCGCGCCGTCGCGACGCATAACCCATCGGCAAATACGGAGAGTTCAATGCATCGTTTTATCGTCGTTGGCGGAGGCGCGGGGGGGCTGGAACTGGCGACGCGCTTAGGCGACCGCTATGCGCCCCACAAGAACAAAGGCGGCGTGCGCGCGCAAGTGACGCTCGTCGACCGCAATCCAACCCATATCTGGAAGCCGCTGCTGCATGAAGTGGCAGCCGGCAGCATGGACCCGTTCACCCAGGAGCTCGAATATGCGGCGCAAGCGCGCTGGCACGGCTTCGAGTTTCAGCAGGGTGATCTGACGGGTCTGGACCGTGCGAACAAACGTCTGACGCTCGGCACCGTGCTCGACGACGACGGCGCCGAACTGCTGCCCGCACGCGAACTCGAATACGACACGCTGATCATCGCGATCGGCAGCACTACGGCGTTCTTCGGCGTGAAGGGCGCGCCCGAGTTCTCGCTCGCGCTCGATACGGTCGCCCAGGCGGAGCGCTTTCGCAAGCGCCTGATCGCGGCCTGCATGCGCGCGGAGCATCAGGCGCATGAACCCGTTGAATCGACCCCGGGCACGGCGGTTTCTTCCGAGCCGCGCATCCAGGTGGCGATCGTCGGCGGCGGCGCGACGGGCGTCGAACTCTCGGCTGAGTTGCGCAATACGGCCCAGGTGCTGTCCGCTTACGGCTTGCATAAGCTCGATCCGCGGCACGACGTCGGCATTGTGCTGATCGAGGCGGGGCCGCGCATTTTGCCGGCTTTGCAGGAGCGTGTATCGACCGCCACCGCCGAATTGCTTACCAAGCTCGGCGTGAAGCTGATGATCGGCGAGACCGTGGCGGAAGTTGCGCCCGGCATGATCCGCACGGCGAGCGGTAAGACCGTGCGCGCCGATCTGACGGTGTGGGCGGCGGGCATCAAGGCACCGGCCATCCTGAGCGAACTCGACGGCCTGCCGGTCAATCGTCTGGGGCAACTCATCGTGCGCCGTACGCTGCAAACCGAAATCGACGACAACATCTTTGCGCTTGGCGATTGCGCGGCTTGCCCATGGCCGGGCAACGAGCGCAACGTGCCGCCGCGTGCGCAAGCGGCTCACCAGCAGGCAAGCTTCCTGATGAAAGCGCTGGCGGCCCGGCTCGAGAACAAACCGCTGCCGGAGTTCACCTACCGCGACTTCGGCTCGCTGGTGTCGCTCGGGCATTTCAGCGCGGTCGGCAATCTGATGGGCGGCGTGATCGGCGGCAATATGCTGATCGAAGGGCTGTTTGCGCGCTTCATGTACATGTCGCTGTACCGGCTGCATATCGCGGCGCTGCATGGCTACGCGCGGATGGTGCTCGATACCTTCGCGCACTGGCTGCGGCGCACCACGCTGCCGCGGGTCAAGCTGCACTGAAGGCTAAACGCTGAACGCGCTGGGAAAGGATGCATCTGCAACAGGATGCGGGTGAAGCGTATCCTGTTGCATCCAACCTTCCCCCGAGGAGCGCCGCATGCTGAAACCCGAAATCGACAGCCTGATCCCGCACGTTCCTTTCAATCGGCGTACCTTCATCAAGGCTGCGCTCGGCACTGGTTTCGCCGCTGCTGTGCTGCCGGTGTCGGCGCAAACCATCCATACCGATAGCGAAGGCCTTGAGGCCGGTGAGGTCGCGGTGCATTCAGGCGACACGCTGGTGCCGGCTTATCGCGCGCAGCCAAAGGGCAAGACGCATTTGCCGGTAATCATTGTCGTGCACGAGATTTTCGGCGTGCACGAGCATATCGCCGACGTGTGCCGGCGTTTCGCCAAACTGGGTTACCTGGCGATCGCGCCGAATCTGTACGAGCGGCAGGGTGATCCGGGCGTCTACACGAGCATGCAGCAGCTCAACGAGCAACTGGTCAGCAAGGTGCCGGACGACCAGGTCATGGGCGATCTCGATGCAACCGTCGCGTGGGCGGGTGAACACGGTGGCGATCTGAACCGGCTGGGTGTGAACGGTTTCTGCTGGGGCGGGCGGATTGCGTGGTTATATGCCGAGCACAATCCGCGGCTGAAGGCGGGCGTGGCCTGGTATGGGCGCGTAACGGGCCAGAAAACCGCGATGACTCCGGCCAACCCACTCGATGAAGTGGCGCAGTTGCACGCGCCGGTTCTGGGTTTATACGGCCGCCAGGATCAGAGCATTCCGCAAGACACGCTTGAACAGATGAAGCAGGCCATCGCGCAGGGTCCGCAGGCGGGGCGCGGCTCGCAATTCGTCGTGTACGACGACGCTGGCCACGCGTTTTTCGCAGATTACCGGCCGAGTTATAAGAAGGCTGATGCCGAGGACGGCTGGCGACGTGCGCTGGTGTGGTTCAAGCAGCATGGCGTCGCCTGACGGGGCGCGTTCGATACCTTCGTTTGACGTGCCGTAGCGGCGTGCCGATGCGCTCGGCTGGAAGAATGTGAAAGGCCGTGGCCGCTGGAAAGCGGCCACGGCCTTTTGCGAATCGTCCTGCTTGACGGACCGCTTAAGGATTCGGACCCGTTGCAACCGGCCGCTTCGGGTCAGAACTCCACTCGCTCCATGATCCCGCATACAGCGCCGCGCCGTGCATGCCGGCGACTTCCATGGCGAGCGCGTTCACACATGCCGTCACGCCCGAGCCGCATTGCAGCACGACGTGTTCCGGCGACGTATCGCCCAGCAACGCATGGAATTCCTCACGCAGCGTGTGGGCCGGTTTGTAGCGGCCGTCGGCGGTGAGGTTGTCCTTGAAGAACCGGTTGAGCGCGCCAGGAATATGGCCACCGACGCGATCCAGCGTCTCGTTCTCGCCGCGATAGCGATCGTTCGCGCGCGCATCGACCACCACGCGTTCTTTCGTGTTGAGATTGCGCTCGACAGTCTGCGCGTCGACGGTGACAGAAAGCGGTGCGCCGGCTTTGAAGTCGCCCGTGTTCTGCGCCGGCGCATCCTGCGTCAGCGCATGGCCGGCGGCCTGCCAGGCTTGCAAGCCACCGTCGAGCAACGCGACCGCGTCGTGGCCAAGCCAGCGCAGCAGCCACCATGCGCGCGCGGCGTACATGCCGCCCTGCGCGTCATATGCGACCACCTGTTGACCCTGCTTGAGCCCGCGGGACTCCAGCGTCTCCACCAGCCGTGCGCGATCCGGCAGCGGATGGCGGCCATTGGTGCCGTTCTTCGGCCCCGACAGATCGCGATCGAGGTTCAGATAATGCGCGCCGGGCAAATGTCCGGCCAGATAGGCTTTCTCGCCCGCCTCGGTGTCGGCCAGATCGAAACGGCAATCGATGACGAACACGCTGCCTGGCGCGGCGGCCAGCCGTTCCGCGAGATTGGCCGCGGAAATGAGGGTGGTGTAGTGAGTGTGCGGCATGACGTCTCCGGTCCCATGCAAGATGGTTGTAAAGCGGGCGATTGTGGCGCTCGCCCGGCGGCTTGGCGCCGTTAGCGAATGGCCGAACGATACTGATAGTCTAAACAAAAAAAGACGGGCCGAAGCCCGTCTTTCCATGCTTTGATGCAGCTCGCGCAAGGATCGGTTCAAACGCCGATGCATGCGGAGCACGCGCAGAGCGTGCGCGAATCAGATTGTGCCGAGTTCGCGCCGCAAGAACTCGTGGAAGTGCTGCATGCCGTCTTCCATCGGGCTCTGATACGGGCCGACCTGCGATTCGCCGCGTTCCATCAGCGCGCGCCGGCCTGCGTCCATGCGCTCGGCGATCTCGTCGTCTTCGCGGGCCGTTTCCATGTAGGCGGCGCGCTCGGCTTCGACGAATTCGCGTTCGAACAGCGCGATTTCCTCAGGGTAATAGAACTCCACCACATTCGTGGTTTTCTGCGGACCGCGCGGAATCAGCCACGACACGACCAGCACGTGCGGATACCACTCGATCATGATGCCGGGGTAGTACACCATCCAGATCGCGCCGAATTCAGGCGGATTGCCGCCACGGAAACGCAGCACCTCGTCGTGCCATTTACGGTAGGTAGGACTGCCCGGCTGCTCCAGATCCTTGTGGACGCCGACCGTCTGCACGCTGTACCACTCGCCGAATTCCCAGGTCAGGTCGTCGCAATTGACGAAGCTGCCGAGGCCCGGATGGAACGGCGCGACGTGGTAGTCCTCCAGGTAGACCTCGATGAAGGTCTTCCAGTTGTAATTGCACTCGTGCACTTCGACGTGATCGAACATGAAGCCCGAAAAGTCGAAATGTTGCTTGGTGCCGAGGCGCGCCAGATCCCGCGCGACGTCGCGCCCCTGCGCTTCGAACAGCAGGCCTTGCCAGTTCTGCAGCGGCGTGGCGCCGAGATTCAGACAGGGATTGTCCGCAAAATGCGGTGCGCCGAGGAGCTGGCCGTTCAGATCGTACGTCCAGCGATGCAGGGGGCAGACGATGTTCTCCGCCTGGCCGCGGCCGTTGAGCATGATGGCTTGCCGGTGGCGGCACACGTTCGACAGCAGTTCGACTTGCGACTGCTGGTTACGGACGAGCACGCGCCCTTCGCTCTCGCTGGGCAAAGCAAAATAATTCCCCGCTTCGGGCACCATGAGATCGTGGCCGATGTAGCGAGGACCTTTCTTGAAAAGGGTTTCGATTTCGCGCGTTAGAAGCGCTTCGTCAAAGTAAGCCGTGACTGGCAGTTGGCTGTGGACAGACCGCAACTGCAATGCATTGCTCAGATTGGACATTCCCACTCCCGTGAAGACGTGAAAGCAGTGAACAACCCAACCATCGATGGATTCGATTTAGGGAGCCCGCGATTATACCCGATTCCCCTTGTCGGGGGCGCTTAAGTGCCTGATTTGGGTCAAAAATGTCGGGGAAGTTCACGGTTTTCGCCGCAGACCAATCGATTTTTTTCTGCGAGACTGGGGGGCGGATACGGGGGGTAATGGCGGGGCGCGGGCGGGCGATGGGATCGGAAATGTCGCTTTTGCCGTAGAATGTCCGACTTGTTTTAATTTTGCGACTATTCATGGCGAAGACCGCGTCGAAAGATACTGCTGCCGCGTCGGCTGAAGGCGTCGACACCACGCCGCTGCCCGAGAATTACGAGGCGGCCCAGGCTGAGCTGGAGGGGCTGGTTGCGCGCATGGAAAGCGGCAATCTCAGCCTCGAGGAGTCGCTCGCCGCTTACCGGCGCGGTGCGGCTCTCGTCGCATTTTGCCAGCAGCAGCTCGAGAAGGTCGAGCAGCAGGTGCGCGTGCTCGATGGCGAGACGCTCAAGCCGCTGCCCATGAATACCGCAGGCACAGCCGCTACTGAAAGCGGGGACGACCTATGACATTCGAACAATGGACTCGCGCGGTACTCGAACGCGTTGAATCGGCACTGGAACACTATCTGCCCACGCAGGCGACCGAGCCGGCCAAACTGCATGAGGCCATGCGCTATGCGGTGCTGGGCGGCGGCAAGCGGGTGCGCCCGCTGCTATGCCACGCGGCCGGCGAACTGACTGGCGCGCGCGCCGAGTGCCTGGATGCGGCAGCGGCGGCGCTGGAAATGATCCACGTGTACTCGCTCGTGCACGACGACATGCCCTGCATGGACGACGACGCGCTGCGTCGCGGCAAGCCCACGGTACACGTCAAATATGACGAAGCCACGGCGCTGCTGGTCGGCGACGCGTTGCAGGCACAGGCCTTTGTCGCGCTGACGTCGGACGTGCTGGCGCCGGCGCAGCAGGCGTCGCTCGTGCGTGAACTGGCATTGGCGAGCGGCTCGATCGGCATGTGCGGCGGTCAGGCGATCGACCTGGCGAGCGTCGGCCATACGCTGACGCGCGCTCAACTGGAAACCATGCACCGGATGAAAACCGGCGCCTTGCTGCGCGCCGCGGTGCGCATGGGCGCGCTGGCGGGCGAAACGCCGAATGCGGACGCCATGCGTTCACTCGACGCGTATGCGGCCGCTGTCGGCCTCGCGTTTCAGGTTGTCGACGATATTCTCGACGTCACGACCGATTCCGCGACGCTTGGCAAGACGGCAGGTAAAGACGCGAAGGACGGCAAGCCGACCTACGTGTCGATTATTGGGCTAGATGCGTCGCGTGCGCTTGCCGCGCAACTGCGCAGCGACGCTCACGCTGCGATTGCGCCGTTTGGCGCACGCGCGCAGCGTCTGGCCGAATTGGCCGACCTGGTGGTGAACCGGGTTAGCTGAACGCGAAAGCCCGCCGCCGCGCACCTTCGCTACGAGGTGCATGTATGAAGTGCGGGCGCGTAAGTTTTCCTACAATGGAACGACGATGTACGACTTGCTGAAAACCATCGACGACCCGGCAGCTTTGCGCCGCCTTGATCGCCGCCAATTGCAACCGCTTGCCGACGAGTTGCGTGCTTTTGTGCTCGACAGCGTATCGCAGACGGGCGGCCATCTTTCGTCCAATCTCGGCACGGTCGAGTTGACCATTGCTCTGCACTATGTGTTCGACACGCCACGTGACCGGATCGTGTGGGACGTCGGCCATCAAACCTATCCGCACAAGATTCTGACGGGCCGCCGCGAGCAGATGCACACGCTGCGCCAGCTCGGCGGCATCTCGGGCTTCCCGAAGCGCGACGAGTCGGAATACGACACCTTCGGCACCGCACACTCCAGCACGTCGATCTCGGCCGCGCTCGGCATGGCCGTTGCCAGCAAGCTGCAGGGCGAGAACCGCATGGGCATTGCCGTGATCGGCGACGGCGCGATGACGGCCGGCATGGCTTTCGAGGCGATGAACAACGCCGGCGTCGAAGACGACGTGCCGCTGCTGGTCATCCTGAACGACAACGACATGTCGATTTCGCCGCCGGTCGGCGCGCTGAATCGCCATCTGGCGCGCCTGATGTCGGGCCGCTTCTACGCCGCCGCGCGTGCGGGTGTCGAACGCGTGCTGCGTGTCGCGCCGCCCATGCTCGATCTCGCGCGCAAGCTCGAAGAGCACGCGAAGGGCATGATCGTGCCGGCCACGCTCTTCGAAGAGTTCGGTTTCAACTACATCGGCCCGATCGACGGTCACGATCTCGATTCGCTGATCCCGACGCTGCAGAACATCAAGGAGTTGCGTGGTCCGCAATTCCTGCACGTCGTGACGAAAAAGGGTCAGGGCTACAAGCTGGCCGAAGCCGATCCAGTGCTGTACCACGGTCCGGGCAAGTTCAATCCGGCTGAAGGCATCAAGCCGGCCACCACGCCGTCGAAGAAGACCTATACGCAGGTGTTCGGCGAATGGCTGTGCGACGCGGCCGAGCTGGACGCGCGCGTGGTCGGCATCACCCCGGCCATGCGTGAGGGCTCGGGCATGGTCGAGTTCGAGAAGCGCTTCCCGGATCGCTACTTCGACGTCGGTATTGCCGAGCAGCACGCGGTGACGTTCGCCGGCGGTCTGGCCGCTGACGGCATGAAGCCGGTGGTCGCGATCTACTCGACCTTCCTGCAACGCGCGTATGACCAGTTGATCCACGACGTCGCGTTGCAAAACCTGCCGGTGGTGTTCGCCATCGACCGCGCGGGTCTGGTCGGCGCGGACGGCGCGACGCACGCTGGCGCTTACGATCTGGCGTTCATGCGCTGCATCCCGAACATGACGGTGATGGCGGCATCGGACGAAAACGAATGCCGCCAGATGCTGTACACGGCGTTGCAGCAGCCGAACCCGACGGCGGTGCGCTATCCGCGCGGTGCCGGCACGGGCGTGGCAACCGTCAAGCAGATGACGGCGCTGCCGCTCGGCAAGGGCGAGATCCGTCGCGAAACGTCGCAACCGGCCGGCAAGCGGATCGCGATTCTGGCGTTCGGCACGATGGTTGCACCTTCGCTCGCGGCGGCTGAGCAACTGGACGCCACGGTGGCGAACATGCGCTTCGTGAAGCCGCTAGACGCCGAGCTGGTTCGCCAGCTCGCCGAAACGCATGACGCCATCGTCACGGTCGAAGAAGGCTGCGTGATGGGCGGCGCGGGCTCAGCCTGCGTCGAAGCCCTGCTTGAGAGTGGGGTTATGCGACCCGTACTACAATTGGGCCTTCCGGATCGCTTCATCGATCATGGGGATCCAGCCAAGCTGCTCGCCGCGTGCGGTCTCGACGCCACGGGCATCGCAAAGTCGATTCGCGAACGCTTTCTTTCCAGCGGCGCGGTCGCCGGCCAGTCTTCGGTGAAGCGGGTTGCTTAACTGCGGCGCTTAGTTAAGTTGCTTAGTTAGGTCACTGAGTTAGGTCACTGAGTTGCGTTACTTAACTGTGTCGTCGATTGCCTGAGTCGTTCAGCCGCCCTGCCGTGTGCTATGCCGCGGCTATGGCGACCATAGCAATCTCCAAATGAGTCGATGGGCCTTCGGGTCCATCATCCAACGCCGGCAGGGGCCGGCGTTCGCCATTGTGCGACCTGACTTGCACGGTCGCTGACAGCGCCCAAACCTGTCGCTTCGCGACAACCCCTAATGGGGCAATCCGCTAATCTTCCTTGGGGACTTTCCTCGGAGCGGAAACTTGGGACGGCCCGGCGTTTTCTTGAAAGGACAAGAATATGAACCAGATGAACCCCGCCTTTGTGATGCCCGACGTGCAAAGCACGCCCGATACGCGTCAGATTCCGATTCAACGAGTCGGTGTCAAGGCAGTGCGTCATCCGTTGACGGTGCGCACGCAAGGCGGCGACGTACAGCCCTCGGTCGGCACGTGGAATCTCGACGTGCATCTGCCGGCCGATCAGAAAGGCACGCACATGTCGCGTTTTGTCGCGCTGCTTGAAGAGAACAAGGCTCCGCTCGAGGCTGCCACGTTCCGCACCATGCTCGCCGCGATGCTCGAAAAACTCGAGGCCGAGGCCGGTCGTATCGAAGTGTCGTTCCCGTACTTCGTGAATAAAACCGCGCCGGTGTCGGGCGTGCAAAGTCTGCTCGACTATGAAGTGACGTTGACGGGCGAGACTCGCAACGGCGCAACGCGTCTGTTCCTGAAGGTACTGGTGCCGGTCACGAGTCTGTGCCCGTGCTCGAAGAAGATCTCGCAGTACGGCGCGCACAACCAGCGTTCGCACGTCACGATCAATGCCGAGTTGGCGGGCGACGTGGCCGTGGAAGAACTGGTTCGCATCGCTGAAGAAGAAGCCTCGTGCGAGCTGTGGGGCTTGCTCAAGCGTCCGGACGAAAAGTTCGTCACCGAGCGTGCCTACGAAAATCCGAAGTTCGTCGAAGACCTCGTGCGTGATGTCGCGCAACGTCTGAATGCGGACGAGCGCATCGTCGCGTATGTGCTCGAAGCTGAGAACTTCGAATCGATTCACAATCACAGCGCGTACGCCGTGATCGAGCGGGATAAGCGGGTAGCGTGATTCGCGCGGGCTCGACACGCTGCTCAAATAAAAAGCCGCTCAAAAGAGCGGCTTTTTTTACGCCATCAGGTTGCGACGTTCAGCGTGCGAGCGAGGTCAAATCCCAGCGCGGCTTCACGGTGAACGCGTAGTCTTTAGCCGATTGGTCGGGCCAGCGCTGCAATCGCAATGCGCCGGCCAGCGCGATCATCGCGCCGTTGTCCGTGCACAGCGACAGGTCGGGATAGTGCACGAAGAAGTTACGCTTCTTCGCCGCCGCGGAAAGAGCTTCGCGCAGTTGGCGGTTCGCGCCGACCCCGCCCGCGACCACCAGCCGATTGAGCTTGGTCCGTTTGAGCGCGGCCAGCGATTTCGCCGCCAGCACTTCCACGGCCGCGTCGACGAAACCGCGCGCCAGATCGGCTTTCGCCTGCTCGCAGATATTCGCGCCACCGAGCTTCTTGGCGTGCGTGAGGACGGCGGTTTTCAGCCCGCTAAAGCTGAAATCGAGGTCGCCGGAATGCAGCATCGGGCGCGGCAGCACGACTGCGCCGGGCGTGCCGAATTCAGCCATTCGCGATACTTCCGGGCCGCCCGGATAGCCGAGGCCCAGCAGCTTGGCGGTTTTGTCGAAGGCTTCACCGGCTGCGTCGTCCAGCGTTTCGCCGAGTGTTTCGTAGACGCCCACGTCCGTCACGCGCATCAATTGCGTATGGCCGCCCGACACCAGCAGCGCGACGAACGGAAACGGCGGCGGCTCGTCCACCAGCAGCGGCGACAGCAAATGCCCTTCGAGATGGTGGATGCCGATGGTCGGCTTGTCCCAGGCCATGGCCAGCGAATTCGCGACGCTCGCGCCGACCAGCAGCGCGCCCGCGAGGCCAGGCCCCTGCGTATAGGCGATTGCGTCGATGTCGCTGCGTACCGCGCCGGCGCGTTCCATCACCTCTTCGAGCAGCGGCAGCGCGCGCCGGATATGGTCGCGCGACGCCAGCTCCGGGACCACGCCGCCATACTCCCGATGCATCGCAATTTGCGAATGCAGCGCGTGCGCGAGCAGCCCGCGCTCTGTGTCGTAGAGCGCGAGACCGGTTTCGTCGCAGGAGCTTTCGATGCCGAGAACGAGCATGTTGGTGGGTTTGAGCGGGCGCGCGAGTGAATCCACCCCGGCGTCCAAATATGAAAAGGCAAGCCTGAAAGTATAGCAGCGCGGGCGAGGGGCCGCAGACGCGCGGGTACAATGCGGCCCCATGGAATCCTTCGATATCGCAGTGATCGGCGCGGGCGCGGCCGGCATGATGTGCGCGGCCGTGGCCGGGCAACTCGGTCGTCGCGTGGTGCTGATCGACCACTCGCAGCGCCTCGCGGAGAAAATCCGCATTTCCGGCGGCGGCCGGTGCAACTTCACGAATCTGTACGCCGGGCCGGCCAATTACCTGTCGGCCAACCCCCATTTCTGCCGCTCGGCGCTGGCGCGCTACACGCCGCGCGACTTCATGGCGCTCCTCAAGCGCCATCACGTGACATGGCACGAGAAGCACAAGGGGCAGTTGTTCTGCGATCAGTCGAGCGACGCGGTCATCAACGTACTGAAGAGCGAGTGTGACGCGGGCCGCATTGCGTGGCGCACGCCGCTCGCGGTCGAGCAGGTGCGGCATGACGCCGAAGGGCGCTTCACGCTGGATACCCACTCGGGCCCGATCACGGCCCGCGCGCTCGTGGTGGCGACCGGCGGCCTGTCGATTCCCAAGATCGGCGCCACGGATTTTGCTTACCGCGTTGCGAAGCAATTCGGCCACAAGCTGATCGACACCCGCCCCGCGCTGGTCCCGCTGACCTTCGCACCAGCCGACTGGGAGCCGTTCGCGGCGCTTTCCGGCGTGTCGCTCGAGGTGCAACTGGCGACCGGTAATAAGAAGACCGGCGCCGAATTCAACGAAGACCTGCTGCTCACCCACCGCGGACTGTCGGGTCCGGGCGTTCTGCAGATTTCGAGCTACTGGCAGCCCGGCGAGCCGATTCACATTAATCTGCTGCCCGAGCAGGATGCCACGACCGCATTGCTGGAAGCCAAAACCGGCACGAAGCGCCAGATCGCCAATCTGCTCTCCGAATGGGTGCCGCAACGGCTTGCCCACGTCTGGCTGGAAACCCACCAGATTCCCGCCGAAGCGCGTGTGGCCGACTTGCCGGACAAGACCCTGCGCCGTGTCGGTGAGGCTTTGTCGCGCTGGACGCTCACCCCGAACGGCACGGAAGGCTATCGCAAGGCCGAAGTCACGCGCGGCGGGATCGACACGCGCGACCTGTCGTCGGCAACGATGATGAGCGCCCGCACGCCGGGTTTGTACTTCATCGGCGAGGCTGTCGACGTGACCGGCTGGCTCGGCGGCTACAACTTCCAATGGGCGTGGGCCTCCGGCGTGGCGGCCGGCCAGGCGGCCGCGGAGTACGTTCTGGGGGCTTGACGGCGCATTAGCTTTGTGAGAAAGCTCTGCTATACTCCTGAACCTTTACAAAGTTCCGTTATTGAAAAATGACGACCATCCGCGTAAAAGACAACGAGCCCTTTGAAGTTGCCATGCGGCGCTTCAAGCGCACGATGGAAAAAAACGGGTTGCTAACGGAACTACGCGCCCGCGAGTTTTACGAAAAGCCTACGGCCGAGCGCAAGCGCAAGAAGGCGGCTGCGGTTAAGCGTCATTTCAAGCGTCTGCGGGGCCAGATGCTGCCAAAGAAGTTCTACTGATTCTGGCGTTGCCGCGGTTCCTGTCGAACGGGGCGGCGACATCCAACGGTGGCGGCACAGCAGGTGCCGTCGCGGAAAACACGGCCCTTCGGGCCAGCCGGCAGGGTCGCATCCACTACGCAAAATCGCGCCAACCCGCTTGAGGAAGCTGTCCCAAGCGGGCGTTTGTGTTGGATACGGCGTGTCGATGCGGGGCAGGTTGGGGCTAGCCGGCCGGTTTTTAAATTTTCAACGCATTCAGGTGAGTGATGAGTCTCAAGGACCAGATCAACGACGATATGAAGGCTGCCATGCGGGCGCGCGAGACCGAGCGTCTCGGCACGATCCGCTTGCTGCTCGCGGCGGTCAAGCAGCGCGAAGTCGACGAACGCGTCACCCTTGACGACGCGGCGATCACCGCCGTCATCGACAAGATGATCAAGCAGCGCAAAGACTCGATCAGCCAGTTCGAAGCCGCGGGCCGTACGGATCTCGCCGACAAGGAAAAGGCCGAACTGGCCATCCTGTCCGCCTATATGCCGGCGCAGATGTCCGAAGCGGAGATCGTTGCCGAAGTTCAGGCCGCGGTCGCGCAAACCGGCGCTGCCGGCCCGCAGGACATGGGCAAGGTGATGGGCGTGCTCAAGCCGAAGCTGGCCGGCCGCGCCGACATGACCGCCGTCTCGGCGCAAGTCAAAGCCGCGCTCGCGAAGTAATTCCTGTATTTCCGGTCTGCACGCGCCGTTGTTCGACGGCACGCGCAGCCTTGAGCTTTTTAGGTAGCGTCATTCACTGTGATTCCACCGTCATTCCTGCAGGACCTGCTCAACCGCGTCGATATTGTCGACGTGGTCGGCCGGTATGTGCAGTTGAAAAAGGGCGGCGCGAACTTCATGGGGCTATGTCCGTTTCACAACGAGAAAAGCCCCTCGTTTACGGTTAGTCCGACTAAACAGTTCTATCACTGCTTCGGTTGCGGCGCGCATGGTACGGCGATCGGCTTCCTGATGGAGCACGTCGGTTCCACCTTCCCGGAGGCGGTCAACGAACTCGCGCAATCGGTTGGCTTGACCGTGCCGAACGAGCCGTCGCCGGGCTATGGCGGTGGGGGCGGAGGTGGGTATGCGCCCGGCGCGTCCAAGGCTGTCACCACGGCGCTGTCCGATGTCATGCAAACCGCCTGCGATTTCTACCGCAAGCAGTTGCGCAGCGCGCCGAACGCGATCCAGTATCTGAAGAAACGTGGCCTGACCGGCGAGATCGCCGCCCGCTTCGGCCTCGGCTATGCACCGGACGGCTGGCAGAACCTCGAACCCGCGTTCCCCAACTATCGGGACGATTCACTGGTCGAATCGGGTCTTGTGATCGTCAGCGAAAAGTCGGATGCACAAGGCCAGAACCGCCGGTATGACCGCTTTCGCGAGCGGATCATGTTCCCGATACGCAACGTGAAAGGGCAGGTAATCGGCTTCGGCGGGCGCGTGCTGGACGGCGGCGAGCCGAAGTATTTGAATTCGCCCGAAACGCCTCTATTTAACAAAGGCAGCGAGCTGTATGGGCTGTTCGAGGCACGTCTGGCGATTCGCGAGCAGCATTACGTGCTGGTGGTCGAAGGCTACATGGACGTGGTCGCGCTGGCCCAATTGGGGTTCCAGAACGCGGTGGCCACGCTCGGCACGGCCTGCACGCCGATTCATGTGCAGAAACTGATGCGCCAGACCGATACGGTCATTTTCAGCTTCGACGGCGATTCGGCCGGGCGCCGCGCCGCGCGCCGGGCGCTGGATGCCTGCCTGCCGCACGCGGCGGACAACCGAACCATCCGGTTCCTGTTTTTGCCGTCCGAGCACGATCCGGACAGCTATGTGCGCGAATTCGGCACCGAAGCGTTCGCCGAGCAGGTCGAGCGCGCCATGCCGCTGTCGCAGTTCATGCTGAACGAGGTGCTGACCGGCAAGGAGCTGGACCAGCCGGAAGGCCGCGCCCGCGCGCTGTTCGACGCGAAACCGTTGCTCCAGCAACTGCCGGCGAATGCGCTGCGCGCGCAGATCATGCATATGTTTGCCGACCGGCTCGACGTGCCGTTCGAAGAAGTGGCCGCCTTATGCGAGGTCGACGCCCGGATCGCGGCGGCCGCCCGATCGGCGCCGGCCCGCAAAGACCGGCGCAGTGTGACCGGGATCGAAGAAAAGACGCTGCGCAATCTGGTGATGTATCCGCGCACGGTCGCGGTGCTCGACGAGGAGGCCGAGCAGGCGCTCCTGAGCGTCACGCGGCATGGTGAACTGTTCGAAGAGGTGACGACGCATGCCCGCGCACTGGGCGATTCGGCGGAGTTTCAGTTGCTGTCCGACCTATTGCGAAACGGCGCAAATGCCCCAACTTTCGAGGAAATCTTTCGCAAAATTCTAGACTATGATGAAAACGTCCGGGATTTACTGCTGAAGGACCCGGAGGATGCGACCGTCATCGAGGAACGGCGCGAGCAGGAACGGATCGTCGGAGAGGAGCTGAAAGCGGCGATTCTGAAGATGCGATACGACGCTTACTGCGATCGCCTCGAGCAGCTTTCGCGGCAATCCCGGCACACGCCGGAGGAGTTTGCGGAGCTGACGGGCCTGAATCAGAAACGGGCTGAGATGAAGCGCCAGCTGGGGCTGTAAGCGAGGTGGCAGAAGGCTGGGTGGTATAATAAAAGGTTTCTAGCGGTTTGTTTTTTCAATGGTTTTCCTAGCAAAGGCGAAAAGGCGATTGCGATGGCAAAGACACCAGGCGGAAAAAAAGCAACAGGCACGGGCTCGAACGAGTCGACCAGAAAGGTCACTGAGGCCAAGTTAGCTTCTTCCCCTAAAAAAACGTCTGCCGCAAGCGTCACACCTGCTGCCGGGAAGAAATCCTCGACCAGTTCCGCTGCGCGCGCGGAGCCGGTCAGGGCGGCGAAAGCTGTACCACCACCGGCCGCAAAACGGCCGGGTGTCAGAAGCGCAAGGGAAGCGCCTGCCGCGCAGGACGATGCGGTAGAGCGCGAGATTCCAGTATCCACGGTTCAACCGGCTGTTGTCCAACAGCCGCGAGTCGAGACTACAGCCGGTACGACGAACTCCATGACGAAAAAGCTGAACGAAACACCCGTCGATGACGACGCAACCCAAAGCGAAGAAACCCCTGCGGCCGTTCCCGGCAAGGTGGAGAAGGTCAAGGCTCGCGATCGTCGTGCAAAGGAAAAAGCACTGCTGAAAGACGCGTTCGCGTCGTCGCAGCCGGGCACCGTCGAGGAACTCGAAGAGCGCCGCTCCAAACTGCGCGCGCTGATCAAGCTCGGCAAGGAGCGCGGCTTCCTCACGTACGCGGAAATCAACGACCACCTGCCGGACAACTTCACCGAGACCGAGGCGATCGAAGGCATCATCAGCACGTTCAACGACATGGGCGTGGCCGTGTATGAGCAGGCGCCGGATGCTGAAACGCTGCTGTTGAACGACAACGCGCCCGCCGCTTCGTCAGACGACGAAGTGGAAGAGGAAGCGGAAGTCGCGCTCTCCACGGTCGACTCCGAATTCGGCCGTACAACGGACCCGGTCCGCATGTACATGCGCGAAATGGGTACGGTCGAGCTGCTCACGCGCGAAGGCGAAATCGAAATCGCCAAGCGGATCGAAGACGGCCTCAAGCACATGGTGATGGCGATCTCCGCGTGCCCGACCACGATTGCCGACATTCTGGCGATGGCTGAACGCGTCGCGAACGAGGAAATCCGCATCGACGAACTGGTCGACGGCCTGATCGACGCCAACGCGGAAGATGCGGACGGCTTCTCGGTGCAGGAAGCGGAAGCGATCGAGAACGAAGACGAGGAAGCCGAGGAAGAAGAGTCGGACGACGAAGAAGAAGACGACGGTGCGGCGCAAGCCACCGCCAACGCGGCGCAGATGGAAGCGCTCAAGCGTGCATCCCTCGAGAAGTTTGCTCTCATCAGCGAATGGTTCGACAAGATGCGCCGCGCGTTCGAGAAGGAAGGCTACAAGTCCAAGTCGTATCTGAAGGCTCAGGAAACGATCCAGAACGAACTGATGACGATCCGCTTTACCGCGCGCACCGTCGAGCGTCTGTGCGACACCTTGCGTGCGCAGGTAGACGAAGTGCGTCAGGTCGAGCGTCAGATCCTGCATACGGTGGTCGACAAGTGCGGCATGCCGCGTGCGGAATTCATCGCGCGTTTCCCGGGCAGTGAAACCGATCTGGAATGGGCTGACAAGATCGTTGGCGAAGGTCACGCATATAGCGCGATCCTTACGCGTAACATTCCGGCCATTCGCGAACAGCAGCAACGTCTGCTCGATTTGCAGGCGCGTGTCGTACTGCCGCTGAAGGACCTGAAGGAAACCAACCGTCAGATGGCGGCGGGTGAGTTGAAGGCGCGTCAGGCGAAGCGCGAAATGACCGAGGCGAACTTGCGTCTCGTGATCTCGATCGCGAAGAAGTACACGAACCGTGGTTTGCAGTTCCTCGACCTGATTCAGGAAGGCAACATTGGCCTGATGAAGGCGGTGGACAAGTTCGAATATCGTCGCGGCTACAAGTTCTCCACGTATGCAACGTGGTGGATCCGTCAGGCCATTACGCGTTCGATTGCTGACCAGGCGCGCACGATCCGGATTCCGGTTCACATGATCGAAACGATCAACAAGATGAACCGCATCTCGCGTCAGATTTTGCAGGAAACCGGTCTCGAGCCGGATCCGGCAACGCTGGCTGAAAAGATGGAAATGCCGGAAGACAAGATCCGCAAGATCATGAAGATCGCGAAGGAACCGATCTCCATGGAAACGCCGATCGGTGACGACGACGATTCGCATCTGGGCGACTTTATCGAAGATACGAACACGGTCGCGCCGGCCGACGCTGCGTTGCATGCCAGCATGCGCGATGTCGTGAAAGACGTGCTCGACTCGCTGACGCCGCGTGAAGCCAAGGTGTTGCGCATGCGTTTCGGTATTGAGATGAGCACCGATCACACGCTCGAAGAAGTCGGTAAGCAGTTCGACGTGACGCGTGAACGGATCCGTCAGATCGAGGCGAAGGCGCTGCGCAAATTGCGTCACCCGAGCCGCTCGGACAAGCTGAAGTCGTTCCTCGAAGGGAATTGATCGAAGTTGGCGGGAGGTAGGAAATTCAGGGGCTTCCGGGTTGTTTCGCGAGAGCGAAGCGGTCACGGAGGCCCCTTTTTCGTGTAGTATGTCGGCCAATCGGAATGGGCCCGGCCTTCATGACCGGGTCTTTTTCTTTGGTTGCGTCTGGTAGTCGTCGGATACAGTAAAATCATTAGTTCTCAGGGCCTCTAGCTCATGCTTGGTTAGAGCAGCGGACTTAGCAAAGGCTCACCTAAACCGTGCAGCACGGCATGGTGAGTCATGAATGGGTTGCCTTGGGGTAAGTTAGCTCTGCCCCTTGGTAGAACTGCTCAAATTCGGGGAACCCTCTGTTGCCTTGGCAGCGTGGAAATCCCGAGCGAAGCTCTCTTGTAGAGAACGTGTAGAGACTGAACGGGCAGGTCGTAAAGACAAGAGACAGTCCAGACCACAAACCCGAAAGGGGCGGTGAAAACCGTAGCTGGTAAGCATAATCCGTTGGTGCCGTGTTCGACTCACGGGAGGCCCACCAAATACCTGAAAGCCACTCTTCATGAGTGGCTTTTTCTTTTTGCGCGCTCAGCCTGCTTCGGCTTTCAACCACTGACTTCGCCTCTTCATCCCATCCTCGTTCTGACACGATTACCCTGAAAACCCCCTTGGCTTAGGCTTGGTAAGTCAATCGGTATCTGGCATTCCGGGAGTCGTTCGATGTTTTCGAAAATCAATGCAGGCCTCCGAAATCCGTTTTCCACTTCCGCTGATCCGAAAGACATTAATAAGGATTCCATCGGAAAGGGCAAACAAAAAGCTACCGGAACATGGACCAGCATCGCGTTAAATGACCTCAAGCGCGACACATCCAACAATGCAAACGGCGCCGCCTTGTCGCCGACGCATGCCTTCGATGTGCTGGGCTTTACGATGCCCGATCGCCACGCGACGCAGAACATGTCGTCGTCCGCGGCGGGCGCGGGTACTGGTACCGGTACATCCGGCACGACGCCCCAAACCGGACAGATCGCGCAGGTTTCTTCCAGCAATCGCATGCAGCAGCATGAGGCGTTTGCTCAACCCAACACCCGTTTTCGCGAGTTTCTCAAGGACCACGGATTGCAGGTCGTCCCCAATCCGGGAAGAGGAAACAATTGCTCGATCTATGCGCTCGTGCAACATGCATCGCCCTCCCTGCGGGGACCCGCACTCGACCGTGAAGTGGCTGAAATCCGTCAGCAGTTCGACCAGCGCCATCCCGACGAGCAGGGCAACATGCTCCTGCTCGATGGACAACAGGGCGGCCATGCGTCCGACCTGATCTCGCTGGTCAATCAGCGGTACAACGTCGATATGGCCGTAGGTGTGGTCCAGGCCGGTATCGAGTCGTCACATCCTGTCACGCAGCTTGGCGTGTATGAGGGCAGCAGCGCCAGACCGCCTGGCAGCGAGCCGACCCATCGGGTGGTGGTTTGGGACGAGGGCGGTCACTTCGAAGCGATCAAGCCCTTGTCGCAGACCGGGCACAGCTTTGGAGTGTCGACGCCCACCAGTACGCGGCCACCGGCCACACCGCATGTCAAGTTCACACCCGACACAAAATTGCCGGTATCGCCTCCCGTTGCCAGCCAGCAATCCACAGCCGCAACGAACGTGGTCAAGGGCGCGGTCAAGAGTGCGGTCGAAAGCACCGGCAACCCCTTCGACAAGCTCCTTTCGATCGGGTCCAGGCGCCTGCCGTCACGAGCGCAGCAGACTTCGTTGTCCACTTCGCCGGAGAAGGTCGAGTTCAAGCCGCTGTCCTTTACGCCAGACGGATCGGACTGGCTCAACGGCATTCCTCACGTCGATCCCACCGCGCTGGCGCAGCCCGCCGCGAAGCCTGAGGGAGGCATCGATCCCGGTTTCATCGTGCCGTCGACAAAGTCGCAGCCCGGTCAGGCATTCGATCGAAGCAAGCCGGGTTTCACCGCGGTCGAAGTCAACGGTATCAGGCCGTACGGCAATCTCTTCAACGCCTTTGCTGCCAATTCGCACGGCGAAGAAAGCACCAATCTTGCACTCACCGGGATCTCCGTTGGCGGAGCGCATGAACTGGTGGCCGGCGGCTTCAACAGTCACGCACTGTTCGCCTCGGGAAGAAAGCGTGCACGTTATGGCAATCAGCTTGCGTCTATGCTGCAGAAAGACGTACAGCGTTTCAGGAGCAATCCGAATCAGGAAACGATGATTGTCACCAAAGACAAGAAGGGGCAGTTTACCTACGACCTGCCCAAGGTCGCGAAGCTGGCCGCGAGCGTCAACCCCAAGTATGCGGACGAAATTGCCCATGCAAAAAACGTCCTGCTGACGGCCTATATCAAGGACGAAGTGGCGGGCAAACGCCAGAATCGCGCTATCTACGAGCTCGGGCGCAACACCTTGGGCGTGACGTCCGCGGCGCTGCTGGTGGCCGGAACGCACGGTCTCGCGGCCGCTGCGGCCAGTGCGCCGGCGATTGCGACCAAGCAGGCCGGACTCGGCATCGGCATGGCGAATGCGCTGGATGTAGGCAAGGGTGTGCGAGGCGTCAAACAGCGTATCCGCGATAGCAAGCAGCAGGAGATCGACGGCAACTTCCTCAGACAACGCCTGAATCTGCAGCGCGGCGCCATACCGGAGGACACGCCCGACGAAGCCATCGACGGCGTTCATGCCGCCATGCGCGACAACGCAACTGTCGAGGCCGACGCAAAAGTGTTCGGCAAGATTTTTCCGGGCAGCATCATCAACGAGCAGAAATCCTCGGCGAAGAAGAGCGAACTCGGCGATCAGGTAGCGGCTCACGCGTTGACCGTGATCGACTATCACGTCGACCAGTTCGCCGCCCGTGGCTTCGGCAATCTCGAGGAGTTTCACCGCACGGTGCATCGCCCGGGGGCTTCGTTGCGCGAAAAGAAGAAGGTGCTTACCGCGTCGGTCAAAGGCGACACTAACCTTCGCACGGCCTACGACCTGTTGCGCGATCTCGGCATGCGGCGCAGCGAAGCGACGGCGGCCATCCAGAGCGTCGTCGTGCGCAAGATCGAAAGCAAGCTGGCGACCGATCCCGCCAAACCGATCGGCAGCGCGACGACTGCCGCAAAGAACAAGGCCAGCGAGCCCCAAACGAACGAGCCGGATCGCGGCGACGTGGCCGCCATGAAAACGGTGATGACGCGCAGATAGCATGCGCCGCGCATGTCCGTCTCTGCCGGCTCCCTGCTTCGTGCCGGCAGCGCTCCCTTCGCACTGAGCGCGGCGCGATAGGGCGACCGGCGAATAATGGCCGAGGGCCTTCATAGGCCCCTTTCCGTTTGACGTCTGACGTTCGACGTGATTGACATGTTTAGCGCGTTTTCACGTTTGCCTCGTTCACGTTTTGCCGAGGAGCAGGTTTATGTCCATGAGAATTCCGGAGAACCCTGCGGCTGGTTCTGCCGCTGGGCCACAGTCTGACGATGCAGGCGGCAGGGCTAATGCGTCGCAAGCGGATACCCCACGCGGCGGAGTGCGCGGCGCGGTCATGGCGGGTCTGTCCGGTCTCGCCGGGGTGCAGCAGCGGATGGCAGGCGGGCTGCGCCAGGCGGATGTAAAACTGCGCGACACGTTTCGCAGTGCGCGAGTCCAGGCAAAAGCCGGGATGGCGAGCGCACGCACGGCCGGTCAGCGCTTTTTCGGTTTTCCACGGCCGCTAGGCGGGCGTTTCGATGCCGGCTGGCCACGCCAGGGCAGCGGTTACGGCCCGTCTTACTCCGCCTTTACCCAGCCGATGTCCGGCAAGATGCGCTATGGCGCACCGCTTCTGAGCGGGCTCGGCGGTGGCCTCGCCATGCTGGCGGGTTATGGGGTGGGCATGCTGGGCGTTGGCGCGCTGGGCATGGGCGGGGTCGGCATGCTGCCCTTGCTGGTGGGCGCGGCGGCGTTTTCCGCCATGCGGCGCGCCAGTCTGGTGAGAGCCGCTCAGTACGGCTGTGCGTACAACGGCAATGCTGTGCCGTCGAACGGTCAGTACGGGCCTCGCCCGAGCACCTGGGGGCCGTCGTGGGGTATGCCGCCACCCGATGCACCGCAGACGCGACGGGCGACGCGCGGCACACCGCCTTCGGGCGATTCGGCGGGCGCACGCCGCCAGTCTTCACGCGGCGCAAGCAGTTGGTCGAATCGCGGCGGTGCCACCGGCCGTACAGCGGCTCCGCAACCCGAACAGCGCCGGGAGGTGCCCGCGTGGGCGGCCGTCCTCGGCGTATCGCCAGATGCCGGCGAGCGCGAGATACAGGCGGCCCATAGGGCGCTCTCAAAGGAGCACCATCCGGACCTGGGGGGCGACGGACACGGGATGGCAGACATCAACGTGGCGCGAGACGATGCTTTGAAAGACATCAGGGCACGCAAGGCGGCGGGCGGCAGCGAGGACTACGATCTGGCAGCCTGACGCCGGAATTCTCCCTTCTCCGCGGATAAAAGGGAGCCACGGGCATGCCTACTGCCCGCGCCCCTTGGCAAGTTGCCCGCGGCAATAGGCGAGATACTTCGGGTAGACGTCGGCGGCCGGCACATTGGCGTATTTGCCGTACAGGCCGTTGACGAAGGCAGGCAACTCGGCCCGCGCTCGCATCGCCGTCTCGTAGGGCATCTGTTCGCTCTGCAGCATGATCTTGCGCAGTTCGCTTTCCTTCGGGACACCTGCATCGCGATCCCGCGCGATGGCTTGCGCCGAATGGGCTTCGGCCTGGCAGGCCATGTCCGAATAGTCCGGTGCAGCTTGCGCCGACGTCGCGACGACGAGGGCAACTCCGAACGGGAAGAAAGCGTTTTTGATCGACTGTCGCTGCACTGTGTCTACCGGCTTGAGGTCATCGATCGTCTGATCTTAGGCAATCCGCACGGCGATTGGCAAACTGGAAACTTCGTAAATTGCGGGGCCAGTTCGCTTGCGGCGCGAGGCATGCCGCATTGGAGCGCGCGTGGCGCGTCGTGTGTCACGCTACGTGCCGCGTTCGTCGAGTTCCTCCAGCACCTCGAACGGCACACTTTCGGTCACGATTTCACGGTCACCGGTCGCGCTGGTTCGGGTACTCAGCTGGAACATCATGTTGGGCCCGAAGCTCTGCGTGTAGGTGTTGCGCTCCTTGACCTTCAACTCGATCGGCATCCACGACGACGGCGCGCCGAGAATCTCCGCGTTACGCGCGTCGACCGTCTCCCTCACGTGCGGATCGTTGCCCGATTGCGCGAGCCAGGCCGCGTTCGCATCGAGCCGCAGCGCCGCGTCGCGATGCAAGCGATAGCGATACATGTAGGTCAGATTGGGCCGCTGGTTCTTGCGCACCGTCGCCAGATGCTGGTCGATGCGCTGGCTGGCGAGCACCCGCGGATCCTCCTGCGGTGCCTGGCCGCCCGCAGGTGCCTGCCCGCCCTCGCGCTGCCGCTGAGCGATGATCTTGGCGGCGAAGAGCTCGATCAGCTCCGGACGGGCAGCGTCGACGGCACGGGTGTACATGCGGGCGTCGAGAAATTCGACGTCGAGCATGCTCGCGCGGTAGTTCAGCTTGCCGTCTTCGCGCACCAGTTGCAGCTTGGCTGAGCGGTTCCGGTCACTGAGGGTCATCGTGGCGGCCGGCGTATCGACCGAAAACAGGCCGACACTGGTTTTGCCGGCCGCATCGAGCGCATGCGAGAAACCAGGTGCGATGCCGCCGCGCATCTGCCACAGGCTGCCCAATCCCACACGATGCTGTTCGACCTGGAGGCGGCCGGTGCGCTCGGCGGAATCGACCGTCTGCTTCGACTTTTCCCACCCTACCCCGAGTGATGGGCCAACCCGGACCGACATGCGCTCCGTACCGTGGCCGAAGGCCGGCAGCTTGACCGTTGCAGTCGCATCGACCGTGACGCCGCGCCGCGTATTGCTGGCTTGCCCGGCGGTCCAACTGATCGACACGTCGGGATCGTCGAAGAAGCGCTCTGCAAGACGGTTCCAGACGCCGTTCGAACCGTCGCCATGGGCCTCCGTGGCTTCGTTGAACACGTGGTCGACAATCTCGTTCAGCTTGTCGCGCATCGCCTTGTCGTCATACCCGGAGCCATCGGCCTTGACGCGCCGAGCGACGCGCAACGACACGCCGCGCGGCTGCGTGAGTTCCCGCGAGTGGAGAATCACGTTGGTGACCAGCCCCGCCCGTACGGCGGTGATCCCTGCTTCGAGGTCGTAACCGACCATCAGCCCGGCACCCGCGTGACGAACCGTGCTCTCCGCGGTGCCGACGAACATCTCGACCCCGTGCGTCGCACGGCTCACTTCGACGACGGACTCACGCGTGCGCGACGCCCGCAGGTCGAGGCGTGGCGAAACCGGAATGCCATGAGCCTGCATCAGCGTCGCGTTGAGGCCGCGCGTGCTGACACCCTGGCGGCTGCCATCGGTCAGCCGCAGGCGTGCGCCTGACGGCAATCCGTCGATCACGTCCTTGAGCGTCGCGCGCACGTCGTCGGCATTGTCGGCGGCACGCGCCGGTGTTGCGGGCTCGGCGAGCGTGCGCAGGGTGTCGACCGAGGCCCAGAACGGGGCGTCGTCGGGCACGCGCGCGACCTTGCCCCAGACCGCCAGCCGTTCGATCGTGAACGGCTGTTTCGCGATCGCGTTGAACGGCCGTGTTTTGGCGAGCTGCTGCGGCGTCATCGCGCTCCAGCGCGTGGTCTGCTGCCGGACGTGGGCGAGCAGGTGTGCCGAGGGCGCGTCCCCTGGTTGCAGTGCCGCGCTCATCTGCTGGGCGCGCTGCGCGGTCGCGACAATCGCGTCTTCGTCCATCCGGCCATGTGGAAAACCACCGCGTTCGAGCCACGTATGCAGCGCTGCCAGTTCGACCAGCGAGCGTTCCGGCCGCGCATGAGCGAGCGCTGCCGCGGGCTGCAACGCGGCGCTCTGGTCGAATGTCAGGCGGGCTTCGCGCAGGCCCCTTTGCAGCGCGGCACGCTCTTCTGCGACGGTCTTGCGCGGCACGCCCTGGGTGCCGTAACGCAGCGCGGACAGCGGCGATTTGTGCTTGCCGCGGAACATGCGTGGCAGCAGCGTTTTCCAGCGGTTTTCGCCGACCCGGCCGATCGTCTTCGCGGAGAATTTGTTCAGACGCTCGCGGGCCTGCGATAGATCGCTATGCCGTTCGTCTTCGCTGAACGACTGGCGCCACGCGAAGAACGCGCCTCGCTGATCGGGCGTCAGTGCGTCGCGGCCGTGTTCGAGGAGGGTCGCTGCGGCATCGAAGGCACGTTTGGCGAGCGCGTTCGGCCCCGGTTCGTCAGCGCTGAGTGGTCCGTTGCCGAGCCCGGTTTGTTGTGCGATCGCGCCGGGGGCACGATCCTGTCCGGGAGGGTACGGCGTGCCTGGCGGCGTTGGGTCGAGTGCATCGGCACTCTCCAGCAGGACTTTGACCGCGAGCCGCTGGTTGGCGTCGGCGAACGGCTGCATGACGGACGTGCGCAGCGCGTCGAGGGTCTCGAAGCCTTCGCTCGAACGCGACAACACACGCGCGATCTGCCACGCCTCGCGTTCGGCGGGGCTGGTGGAGTGGCTCGTGTGCGGCGCGCGGAAGTCGAGCATGCCGACTCGTTCGAGCGCCAACTGCGCGTGCTGGACGTCCGTGATGCCGGCCTGTTTGACGGCTTGCGCAAGCAGCGCGCCGCGCGTAGCGGCGGTGGCCGGCGGCGTGGGCGTCGCGGCGTCTGGCGGCGTGAGATGGTAGAGCCGGGACGCGAACGCGCTGACATCGAGCAGGCGCCCGGGCGGGCAGATGAATTGCTGTTGCACGTACGCGAGCAGATCTTCGCGTGTGGCAACCGCATCGAGTGGCGCAGGGTGCGGCTGTCCTGTGGGGGTCGCGACGGACGTCGTCTGCGATGCCGTTTGTGCGACAGCCTGTGACACCAGTTCGTCGGTGATCTCGAGTGCCGAGCCGGCGACTTGCGCCTGCCTTGGCGGCTGTTGCGGCGCGTAGCGCTTGTTGCCTTCGACATAGTTCTCCGGCCCCGATGTTCTGCCGTGCGTGCTGTGCTGATTGACCAGCGTGCTGAGATCGAAGCGGCGCGCACGGAAGGTATCCGCCGAGCGCGACAACGACGCCTTGAGCCGCCCAAACACCCCGTGCGGGACCGCCGGCTGAGGCGTGTTCACGTGATGCGACGGCGCCGTACCGGGCGGCTGCGTCGCGGCGGCCGCGTTGGCGGCGTGCGCGTCAGGGCCGGTTTCGATGAATTGCGAGGCGGCAGGGGCCGGAAGGTTGATCCGGTTGCGATCGGACATGGCAGCGCGGCAGCGTGGGACCGGCTTGCACTATGGCCGTCGAATGTGACACGCGAGTCCGCGGGAAAAGCCGTGAAGCGAACCTATGACCGGAAATGCGAAGCAGCGGACTAGGTTTCCCCAGCCCGCTGCGCGGTCTTCCAGTTGGCCTGCGCGATACGGTCGTAGGAGGCCTGCAGGTCGATCGCGCGTTCGAGTTCCCCAGCCCTTGCCGAACACACGATCAGACCGATCAACGCATGCTGCCGGTATGCGTTGTCGGCGCAGGCATTGGCCAGTTCATAGGCTTCCTGCCAGGCGTTCGTCACCTCGTCGAGCGGTACCTGGGTCATGGCCAACGCATGCGCCAGTGCCACGCGCAGACGCATTTCGTCGCGTATGCGGCGCGGCGTGCCGGCTTCCACGCGCGCGAGCGCGGCACGGATCGTGCGCAGGTACTCGTGGGTCAGCGACAATGCGCGCCATAGCGCGGTGGACGATTCGAGCAAGGCAATCGCACCTTCGAATCTGTCATTGCGCAAGGACCAGTCGAGTGCGGCGCGCAGGTCCTCGATATCGGCGCGATCCAGCACCTCGTTAGGCGTGCGGTCGTTGCGTGAGCGGCCGGCAGCCAGACGCGGCGCGAGCGATTGCGCATGGGCCGCCGCAGCGAGGTCGGACTCGCCCGCCTGCGCGAGCGCGTCGCGGGCGAACAACTGCACCGCGCGGGGCAGGCGCAGCGTGGACTGCCCGTCTCCCTCGACCTGTTCGACGAGTCCGGCGTCGAGCAGATCATCGAGAGACGCCTCGATACCGCGTTCTGCGTTGACGGCGTGCACGTCGCCGCTGTCTTGCGACGGCGAGCATTCCGCCAGCATGCGGACCGCCGAGCAACGGGTAAATTCGCCGTTGAAAACGCTGAGCCGCCGGAAGAGCGCTCGGGTTACCTCGGAGAATTCCGCGGTGTACAACTGCAGTGTGGCGGCAACCGGCGCGAGTCGGGACAGCGGCAGGTTGGGCGCGCCGACGCTTCGCACCATCAGGTCGTCCAGATCGCGAGCGAATGCGAACAACGCGGCGTCGAGCGGGAGCCGCGCGCGCATGCGCCGCTCAATGGCCGACGCGGCCAGTTCGAGCGCGAGCGGTACGCCATCGAGGCGCCGTGCAATCAGCGCCGCCATCGCGAGCGTGTTCGGGGCAAGCCGTCCGGTGTCGAAGTCCGATAGTGGCTGCAGGTCGGCCGCCGTACGCTGGCGCACCGTGCGTTGCTCGTGCGCATGCAGCAGCAACGCGAGCCGGGCGAACAGCAGGCGCAGTGCGTCGAATTCGCGCGCCTCGCCGGCGCTTACCTTGACATGCTCAGGGGTGCGTAGCGGTCCGAGCGCCACGACGTGCTCGCTCGCCATGAATAGAGGCGCGGTCCCCGTGACGATCACCCGCAACCCCGGGGTTGCCGAAATGAACCTGTCGAGCAGGTGCGCCGTGGGCTCGCGCAGCGGTTCACTGCAATCGACGATCAACAGCATCCGGCGAGCGCCGATTGTCGCAAGCACGCGTTCGAACGCCGGCATACCCTGCTTCGGCGCGATTCGCATGGCGAGCGCCCAGGTGTCGATCAGGTTGTCGGCCGGCACATGTGGCGGCAGCGTGATGATGAACACACCGTCGGGTACATACGCGGCCAGCCGTCGTGCGGTTTCGTGTGCGAGGCGCGTCTTGCCGAGCCCAGGCGTGCCGGTCAGCGTGACGACACGGGCGGTGGACATGAGCCCGAGCAGTTCGGACAGTTCGGCGTGCCTGCCGATAAACGTTGTGAGACGCACCGGCATGCGTAGTGGGGGCGGCTCCAGCAACGCCAGTGCGGAAGGGTTTGTGCCCGCAACTGCCGGGCCGTCCGTTCCAGACGCAGCGGCTTCGGCATCGAGCGTTTGTGCGCGGCCGGCGAAGCGGTAGCCGTATCCCGGCACGGTTGTGACCAGATCGCGATCGTTGCCCAGCGCACGGCGCAGCGCGGATACCTGGGCCTGCACGGTATTGGCTTCGACGTTCACGCGCGGCCATGCCCGCTGGCCGAGTTCGGCGAGCGGAACCGGCCGCCCTTCGGCTTCGACGAGCGCGAACAGGAGTTCGAGAGCACGGCCGCTGATCTCGACGGTTACGCCGTCGACGGTGAGTCGCGGCGGGTTCTGCGACAACCGGTAGCGGCCGAAGGCAATGACCGGCCCCGTAGGCCGCGTTAACGACATCGTGGGTCTCCAGCAGGGATAAGCAGAGCGGTACGGCGGGCGGCGCATGCACAGAACGCGGTCGCGCCGTGCTGCCCCCGGCTTCGGCCAGCACGCACGTGCCGCCTCGGCGCGAGGAGCGCGCAATGAAATGCCGCAAGCTTATGGCGTGTCGAGCGGATGAGCAAGGAGAGCTTTATCAAATCCTTAGGCTGTGCGGTAGTGTGCGAGCCGCGTTTGCCGGATCACGCCGGCTCCCATTCGACGTGCTCGGTCAACCACGCCGCCGCCGCTGTCGCGGGCGGCGCGACCAGTGGACGGGTCATCGCGTACAGATAGCTATCGCCGGCAAGGAGCCCCAGATTCGGCCGGCATTCGTGATTGATCAGCTTTGCCTCAAGGGTAAAACCAAGCCGCTCCATGCTGCTGTGCGCATCGCCATCGACGGCGCAGTACGCGTAGATACGGAAAATAGGTGGTTGGGCCAGCAGCCATTTGAGCAGCTTGCGCAACGCATAGAGTCCGGCGCGCCGCCGTCGCGCACCGCCGCGGCGGCTAATGACGACGCCCAGTTCGGCGCGCGGCGGCCGCGGGCGCAACTCGATCAGCGCGGTGAGACGGCCGCTTGCCTTGTCCTCGAGTACCCAGCGAACCAGCGTGCCGTCCTGCCAGCCTCGCTGCGATTCGTCGATGAAAGTCAGGGTTTCGTCGAGCGACGCGTGGCAGCGAAAGCCCAGATAACGCGTCGTTTCGGGATCGCCGAGCATTTCGTCGAAGAGCATTGTTGCGTCGCGTGGTTCCGGCGGACGCAGCAGCAGTTCGTCGGACTCGATCAATTCAGGAGGACGAAACTGGGACATCGGGTAACTCCGCGCACAGTGGGTGGATCGATTGTGTCGGATTCGTGGCATGGTCCACCAGCGGATCGCGAAGCAGCACGCACAAGCGCGAACGTATGGTAGCGATGCCACAACGCTTGCCGGCGCCCGGAGCATGGTTCGTTTTTTCCATTTTATGGCACAACGCACAAAATCATGCGCAATGAACGGCTTCGGGTGACGCACGCTTCCTTCGCATGACAGACCATGTGCATGGCGGCGTTTCGCTATAAATGGCGGACCCGTGCGCGGGTTGGACAAAGGCCGCGCGGTTTCCCTCGAGAGGTTCAGCGCAATGACGAAGATCGATAGCTTGTCTGTTGGTGGTGCATCGGGCGCTACCTCGGAAAAGGGTATGCCGCTCGCGCCGAGCGGGAAAGCAGCCGTTGCGGTACCCACGCAAACGAAGCCCGGCGCGGAGCTCGTCGCGCTGCAGAACCGGGTCGCGCAGCGCGCCAACGCATCGTTCCGTCAGTCTGGCGCACCAGACGTGCCGCAGCATCAACCACACAATCCCGCGGGATTGGCTCAGCTCGCAAACGGCGTAATTCAGCACGCCGGGAGGGAGGCTGAGAAGGTCGCGGGTGTCGCGAAACTAATGGCCGAAGTCACGCTCGAAGCTTCGCGCAAGGTCTGATCAGCGGGCAATGCGCGGGGGGCGCCGCGAGCCTAAGCCCGGCGCTCACGCGCGCAACCAGACATAGTCGCCCGCGGCCACGCCCTCGAACATCTCGTCGGTCGATTCAATGATGTTCTGCCGCCAGTAGCGTCCATGC
The DNA here is from genome assembly GCF_009455635.1 of Paraburkholderia agricolaris. Taxonomy (NCBI): domain Bacteria; kingdom Pseudomonadati; phylum Pseudomonadota; class Betaproteobacteria; order Burkholderiales; family Burkholderiaceae; genus Paraburkholderia; species Paraburkholderia agricolaris. The sequence goes on along the minus strand of NZ_QPER01000002.1, from coordinate 3,636,806 downwards.
TCCGCGTAATGCGCGAGCAGATCGGCAAGCACGGCGCCGTCCACGTCGTAAGTCATCGGCACGCGCAGCACCAGCACGATACCGCCCGTATCGGTGTCGAGACCGAGTTGCGCCTGGTCCTGCGCGTAAATCAGCAGATTCGCTTCGAGCATCAGCCGGAACACGGTGAGCGTGCGTCCGGTGGTGACCGCGCCATAGTGAAAATTGGCGTAGATCGCCTCGAGGTCGTTTTCGAAGTGTTCGAGTTGAACGTCGAAGCCCTCGACTTCGATCGCGCGCGTGCGCAACACGTGCTCGGCGTCGGCGAGCCCTACCGTATTGCAGAGGTCGCGGACCAGTTGCACGTAGCGCTCGGAGCTGTCGTTGGTGTCCAACTGTGGTGTCCAGGAGATTCAGGCCGCCGGGATCGAGCAGGCGAAAAAGAGCGAGCGGTATGTGCGTAACGCGCAAACCGCCCGGTGTTGCGAAGGGCAGCAGGCAGCCGTCGGGAAGAACCGTTGTGCGGCCTGCTGCGGGTCGTAGCCGGTCGGCGTCAACCCTGGTGCTGGGATGCCTGGCTCAAATTGCTGCCAAGCGTCTTCATGATGTTGCCGACCGCGCCGGCCTCGGACAGCTCCTGCTGATCCTTGGCCGAATCCAGGGTGGTTGCAATCCCCTGGGCCGTCATGCCATCCATCGCACCCATTGCTGCTCCGCTCAAAGCCATAAAACCTCCTCGGTCTAGATGAAAAGTTTGCCGTCTTGCACCTTCTCTCGAAGCACGTGCCGTGCAAAACCAGCCTGGTGCCCGGCGCGGCGCGCCGGTAGCGAGCGCCCTTAAGCCGCGCCGCGTTTGTCCTGCAGGTGCGACACGATCCGGCTGGCGGCGAGCAGGCCCCGATACAGTTTCGCGAGATTGTTGCGATCGACCTCAGTCGCGCCGGTCGCCTCACTGATGTTTTTAGCCGTGGCCTCCAGAGCCGTGCGAATCGCGGCGAGCCGTGGACCGCCCGCCGGATCGTCGAGCGTCTTCTGCAAATTGTTGAAGTCGGCGGCACAGGTTTCGAGTGGTTCGTACATGTCCATCATCTCCAGAGTTTCACTTCGTCGGCAACGGCGTGGGCGCCGCGGCGGAAGCGGGGGCGGCCCCATCGACCGGCTGCATCACGCCGGTCGCGGCGCCTGATTTGACGGTGGCGGGCAGCGCATCCGAGGTGCCGTCCGCGCTGGCCAGCGTGGCGTCGCTGGCGGCCGCCGCTGACGATGCCGGCGTCTCCGGCATCGCGTAGATATGCTTCACGCCGTCCGGCGTTTCCGCGTAGCGCACATCGTCGGACGACATCAGTTCCGAAAACGAAGGCGGCAGCGGTGCGCCTTCGTTCGATTGCGCGACCCGCATGCGCAAGGTTTTCACGTTGTCGCTGAGGTCGCGGCGGATACGCACGAGTGCAGCATCGACGTCGGACGGATTGGCCGCCTTGCCTGTGACGTCGAATACGCCGTGGCCTGCATATTCCACATGAACGCCCTGTATGCCGAGCGAATCCTCGATGTTGCGCGTGTCGTTTTGCGCGATATCGTAGTGACGCAGAATCGGGGTCGACGACACGCGTGCGAGCAGCTTGCGCACCGTGGCGTCGTCTTCAGGACTGGCCACCATGCCGTTCACCGCGACGCTCGAGCCGTGCGCCTGCGCATGCAATTCGTTCATATGCGCGGTAGTAAGGGCAGTGTTGACCCGCTGTGCCAGATCGCCCGCATCGTGCGGCAATGCCGCGCGGCTGACGATCGTCGTCATCAACACCGAGCCGATCACGATTACCGCACCCAGCATCGCGCAGCCCAGCACGATGCCGACGACCTTGCGCTGACGCGAACGCTCTGCTTCGCGGCGCGCCTGCGCGGGCTTGATGAGCAGCGTCGACAGCAAGTCGAGGTCGCTCGGCCATGCGGTGTCAGGCCAGCCGATGCAGATCACCGTATCGCCGAACTGCATCGGCACGTAGTCGACAAGCAGCACCGTGCTGGTGTCGGGTGGTTCGGGTCTTGCCGCCGCTCCCACCGGCTCCATCGCTATTGCTGCCGCATGCCCGTCCGCTTCCAGTGCATTTGCCGCCATGCCGCCGCCGGTGCTCAACGGCAGTTCGTCGTCCGACACCATTTTGGGTTCCGGCATAACCGACTGCGCGCTTACCGTGCCGCTGTCGTCGACTGTCAGCAGCATGTCGGCGCCGCGCCAGTCGGAGATGCGGATATCAGCGTCGTCGTCCGCGCCGATCCGATGCGCACCCGCCGTCAGACGCAGTTCCGCGCCTGCGTGCACGCCAGTCAGGATCCGAAGCAGTTTCATCATGTGGCGATTGGTTGGTCGAACGACAGCAGCGCGCGGGCATATCCCGCAAGCTTTACGCGCTTACTCTAGCCCGTCCGTATGGCATCCCCGCACGCAATGCGAAGCGGCTAGCGCGTATGCGAATTTATGCGCCGCGATGTGCGCACGCGGTGGCGTCAGCGGCGCCCGCTGCCGCGTGCGAGCGCGCCGGTGCGCAGCAAACTCAGCGTATTGACCGGGCCATCGCGCTGCGCAGGCGGCACAGGGGTTTCGGCACTCAGCAGGAACAGGTATTCGAGGAGGTTGAGCCGTTGCACGCGGTTCAACTGCGGTTGGGGCGTGCTCGACGCCGAATGGCCGGGCGAAGTCGACTCAGCGGTGGCGGGGCGCGCGGGCGCTTTGGACTCGGCCCGCCGGCCGCCGCTGCGGTCGATCATCAACTGACGCAATTCGGCGGGATTCGCAGGTTTAAAGGGGGCGTGGCGCAGGGCCGCACGCGCATCGGCCATGAGTTCGTAGAGACGCGCGTCGAACCCGGCGTCCGGACGATTCGCCATATCGTCACGCACGTTCAGCAGCCCGTCGCACAGACCGCCACGCACCGCGTCGGCCCGCTCGGCGTCGTTCGAACAGGTTGCCGCGAGCGTCTGCAAGGCGCCCGGCATGGGAGGTGGCGCGGGGGCGCCGACGCGAGCACGGACGTTCGGCGGCAGGGCGCCCTCGCTGTCATGCTGGTCGTCGTGCGACTGGTCGCCCTGATCGCCGCCGCCGTGACCTCCACCACCGCCACCCCCGTCGCGCGTCACGCGGCGACTCTCTTCGTGCGCGCCGCTTTCGCCGTCCCCGTCGTCGTCCACGCTGCCGCCGCCGTTCATGCGGGTTCGGCGCAAGGCTGCGCGCCGCCGCCTTGCCTGCAGTTCGGCGAGCTTGCGGGTGCGCAGCGAGCCGCGCGCGCCTGGCTGTGGCTTTGGCGTGTAAGCGAAGCGGGTCGTGCCGCGATAAAGGGCGGCATGCCGCGCGACGTCCTGCTCGTTGCCGGCTCGCCCCGTTTCATGCGTGCGCGCGAGGTTCGCGGTCTCGGCTTGCGAGGGTTGCGAAATGCGCGTCATTGCGGCACCGCTGCCTGCATCACTTCGTTGGCGAAATGCAGGATTGCCGCGGCCGAAAACGGCGCGGCGATCACGATGGCGACCGTCACGGCGATCAGCTTTACGCCATGCGACAGCGTTTGATCCTGCATCGAAGTGATGGCCTGTAGAAACGAGACCGCGAGCCCCACGACGGCGGCGACGATCACGATCGGCAGCGATACGAACATGCACAGCAGCATGCCCTGTGTGGTGAAACGAACGAGTGTGTCGATATCCATGCGCTCAGTTCCTGCGTGGCGTGCTTACCGTCTACCGGTAAGTCATGACGAGGCCGTGGATCAGGGTCGACCAGCCGTCCATCACGACGAACAGCAGCAGCTTGAACGGAATCGCGACGTTGGTGGGTGTCACCTGGTTCAACCCCATTGCGAGCAGCACGTTGGCGATGATCAGATCGATCACGATGAACGCGATGTACAGCAGGAAGCCGATCTTGAACGCATCGGTGAGCTCGCTCAGCGTGAAGGCCGGCGCCAGTACGATCAGGTCGTTTTCATGCAGGCTGTTAGCCGCCTCCTTCGGCCACACGACATTCGCCGAGCGGATAAAGAAACGCTTTTCGCGCTCGTTCGCGTGTTTTTCGAGGAAGGTCCGGAACGGCTCGCGCGCGGCGCTGAACACCTGGATCAGTGCCTGAGTCGGCTGGCCAGCGATTTGCTGGTTCTGCAGCGATTGCGCGGCACGCATGCCGACCGGCGCCATCACATACAGCGACACCAGAATCGCAATGCCGTTGAGCACCATATTGGGCGGCACCTGCTGGACGCCTAGCGCGTTGCGCAGCAGGCCGAGCACGACCACGATCTTCGCGTACGAGGTCACGACCATCGCGACAAACGGCACGAGGCTGATCGCGATGACGACGAGCAGTAAGCCGGTAACGTCACTGAACTGGACCATCGCCGTGCGCCATCCGCAAGATTCGTACGCCAAGATGTTCGCCGACCGTCACGAGTTCGCCGTAGCCGATGGTCTGGCCATGCGTGACGAGCTTCAACTGAGCCTCGGCAACCGGGGTCGGCAACTCCAGCACGTAGCCGGGACGCAGCGCATAGAGTTGCGATAACGGCAGCGCAACCGTGTCGACTTCGAACTGAACCGGCAGATCCAGTTCGCCGATCTCGATGGGATTCTCCGGTTGATCGGGGACGAGCGAATCGTCGAGGCGAACTGGATCCAGTTCATCGGTCATGGTCGGCTCCTTCGTGATGGAAAGCATGCGCCCGTCGATCGTCACGGGCGCGTGCAATCGGATCAGGCCGGGCGTGCCCCACGCGGCGATCGCGGTGGCCCCGGCTGGCTGCGCGGTATCGGCGGCGAGCGGCAGCAGGCGGCTGGCGAGCGCGCGCAGCAGAACATCGCCTGGCACGAGTGCGCGCAGCGTCTCGACCGGCAGGCGACGCGATCCGAGTACGGCACGCCCCGGGACGAGGCAATCCGCCAGGCGGGCGTGCCCGGCGGCTGCGTGGCCCGCGTGCGTCAAGGCTGTGTGGGCGAAGCGTGTCGATTGCGCCGCGAGCAGGTTTTCGAATGCGCCCAGCAGTGCCGGGGGAACGGTAACTTCGGCGGCAAAACGGCGTCCTTCGAACGTGAATGACAGCGCAACCGGTGCGGCGTCGGCGGGGATCAGGCGGGCCGGTACGCTGCGCAGCAGTCGCGCGATACGCAGTTCGAGCCCGAGCGCCGCCAGCCGTTGTAGCAGTGGTTCGAGCAATACGCCCGCCACCGCGAGGCGCAATGCGCGTTGCGCGTCCGGCAGCGGCACCGCGCCGTTCTCTGCCGGCCATGCCGCGATATCGAGCGAGGGATGTTCGGCCAGATCGAACGTCACGTAGACGGGGCCCGCGCGATGCAGGAGTTCGAGCACGCCCGGCTGAACGAAGCGCTCGCTTGCCGGCGCGGATACGTCGCGCAGCGCCGCTTGCCATCCGTCGATACCTGGCAGGTGCTGCACGGCCCACGCCGTACGCGCATCGCAGACGAACCGCGCAGTACGCGCGGCAACCGGCGACACTGCGCGCAGCGGCAGACGCGGCGCGGGTACATCGTGAGGCTGGACGCGTGCCGCATGCGCGTCATCCTGCCGGGCGTGCGTATCTGGCCGCCTGTCGGCGCGTTCGACACTCCCCGGCATTTCAGCGATCGGATAGCCCATGCGATGGCGGTAGAAATAGGATTGGTGCGTCTGCACGAGCACCGGGGCATGGCGGATATCACCAGACCGTCAACTCGATATCACGCGGTGCGCCCCATGCTTTCAACAGCGAATCGATCTCGCGTTCGAGCATGGTGCTGTGGTTCAACAGTAACTGCTTTGTTTCCGTGCTCGACGTGTCGAACCGAAGCGAAAGCCTGAAACACGAAAGTGACAGATACAGCGTGGTGTCGGGCAGCACGGCCTTGTCGAGCGGCATCTGGACTTCCCAGTTGCCGGCGTTGCCGATGGCCGGGTCGGAGCAGAACGCGGTGACTTCGCTGGCAAGCGAGGTCGCCAGTTCGAGGAATTGACCCTGCGTGCGAAACAGGGCGTCGACCACCGGCAGCGTCGCGCCGCAGACGCGTTGCGTGACCGCTTCGCGCTGGCTTGCCGCCGCCTGGTCGCCGATGTCGCCTGATTGATCGGCATAGCCATCGCGTTCCTCTTCATCGCGCGACTCGAACATTCGCGGCCGGCCGCCGCCGGATTCGTCTTTGCCGCCTGTCACCCGTGCGTTATCGGCGTCGTGCGAGCGCGCGGCCAGACGCTGCATGCGTGTCCTGCGCGCGAGGCCCGCGTAGTCGAAGGCGCGCACCCGCGCCTCGTCGGCCTTCTGTTCGGCAGCCAGGTCGCCGGGGATGATGCGCAGTGAGCGGGATTCGATCATGAGCGTGACAAGATGCGGGAGGCGGGCGTTCAGATCGTCACGCGGCCGAGCGGCTGCAATTCGACGTGCTCGCCGAGTTCCTGATAGGAATAGACCGACAGCCAGCCAAGCCGCGCCTCGATCATGCGCCGCACGTAGCGGCGAATATCCATCGACGTGACGAGGGCCACGCCTTCGCGCGGCACCTGGCCGACGAACGACTGGATCTTGTCGACGAGGAAATTGGCTTCATCAGGCGGGAGTGCCAGGAAGTTGCCGGTCGGTGTCTGTTTGATCGCCGCGCGGATATGCTGTTCGACCGGCAGGTCGAATAGCACGGCGGGGAGTTGCCGCGTGCCGCCGGCCGCGCGATGGGCGAGAAAGCGCGCGAGATCGCCGCGTACATACTCGGTGAGCATCAGCATGTCTTTTTCTTTCGCACCCCAGACGATCAGGCTCTCGAGAATATTGCGCAGATTGCGGATCGGAATCTGTTCTTCGAGCAGCCGCCGCAGCACGTCGGCGATTCGCTGAGGCGGCAGGACTTTTTGCACCTCGGCGACCAGACCGGGATACTCCGCATTCTGCTGATCGAGAATCCACTGCACTTCCTGAATGCCGAGGAACAGCGACGCATGACGGCGCAACATGGCAACGGAAGCATGGGCGATCACCTGCTCCGCGCGCCATGCGGGTATTTTGGGCGGGAGCGATTTTTCGTCGAGCCACCAGGTCGGACCTGGGCCGCCGTCGAGTCCGCGGCGCTGCTCGCCGCGCTGGGTCAATGCCGCGATCTCCGTCTGCAAGGCCTCGTTTTTACCGAGCGATATCGCATCGGGCAGCATCACTTTGCCGGGCGGCAATTCGATCGCACAGTACGGCACGTCGTGCATCAGCAGTTCGCAACTGGACGGAGGCAGGCTGTCGCTCGTCCACATCGTGATGCCTGGGAAGGGCAGGCCGAGGTATTCCTGCAAACGCGTCCGTTCGGTTTCGAACGATTTGTCGAGCGCGACGGTGGACAGGCGCGGCACCAGGTCCGGCGAGATTCTCACGCCGAGCGGACACGCGAACTGCGGCGGCCGCATCAGAATGGCGGGCACATCGATCTTCGAGCCCGAGCGCTGCATGGCGGTGACGGTCTCGCCGGCATGCGTGCTCGAAGCCGGCGAGCGCTTGCTCAGGCGGTAGCCGCAGAACGCCAGTGTGCTGGACAGCAGCAGGAAGAGCATGGTCGGAAAACCGGGTACCGCTGCGAAGCCGAGCAACAGGAGGCTTGCGAAGTAGAGCGCCCGGTAGCTGGTGGAGAGCTGACGGCCGATCTCGTCGCCGAGCGAAAGCGGCTTGGCGTCGCGCTCATCGGCCACCCGTGTGATCATCACGCCTGCTGCGACAGATAGCAGCAGCGACGGAATCTGCGAGACCATCGCATCGCCCACGGAGAGCACCGAGAACCGGTTGGCCGCTTCGCCCGCCGACATGTCGTGATACGCGACACCCACCGCAATGCCGGCCACGATATTGATCATCGTGATGATCAGCCCCGCGATGGCGTCGCCTTTGACGAATTTCATCGCGCCGTCCATGCCGCCGTGCAACTGGCTCTCGACCGCCAGGGTGGCGCGTTTGCGGCGCGCTTCTTCGGGCGAGATGATGTTGGCGCGCAGATCGGCGTCGATACTCATCTGCTTGCCCGGCAACGCATCGAGCGTAAAGCGCGCACCCACTTCCGCGACCCGTTCCGAACCTTTGGCGATCACGATGAACTGCACCGTGGTAATGATCACAAAGACCACGAGTCCGACCACCAGATTGCCGCCCACGACCAGTTCGCCGAAGCTTTCGATGATATGGCCCGCGTCGGCGTGCAGCAGGATCGACTTGGTCGACGCGATGTTGAGGGAGAGGCGATAGAGCGTGGTGAACAGCAGCAGCGAAGGAAACACTGACAGCGAAACAACGCTGGGCACGTACATCGTAATCATCAGCAACGTGACGCTGATGGTGATGTTGATGGCCAGCAGAATGTCGATCAGCGCCGGCGGCAGCGGCAGGATCATCAGCGAGATGATCGCCACGACGAGCAGCGCGATGCCGATTTCCCCGCCTGCCGGAAATTTCAGTGACTTGAACATCTCGAACCTCTTGGTGTTGCGTAGCGTCAGTGCAGCGAGGAGGCCGGGTCTTCAGCAGAGGCAGCCTGTTTTTTCGCGCCGATCGCATCGACCCAGCGCAGGATCGCAGCAACCGTTTCAAAGAGTTCCTCGGGGATCGGTTCGTCGAGGCCGACCTTGTAAAGCGCCCGCGCGACCGGCGGATTGCCGATGATCGGCACGTTTGCCTGCTGGGCGAAGCTGCGCAGTTGCGCGGCGCTCTCGTCCATCCCCTTGGCGGTCACGAGCGGCAGCGGGTGCTCGCCGGGCGCATAGCGGATCGCCACCGCGTAGTGCGTCGGGTTGACGATGAGCGCGTTGGCAAAACCGACTCGCTGCTGGGGCGCTGCAGAATTCGCGAACTCGCGCGCGAGCCGTTTGCGTTCTCCCTTGATCTTCGGATCGCCTTCCTGCTGCTTGTGCTCGCGCTTGACCTCGTCTTTCGACATGCGCATCTTGCGGATGAACATGACTTGCTGCAGCTTGACGTCGGCGCTGCCGATCACCACGAACACCGCTGCCGCGATCGAGCACAGCTTGAGAATCAGGTCCCAGAACATTTTCGACAACTGCGGCAGCGGCTGATACAGGGAGCCGACGATGAGCGGCAGCATCCATCTGATCGTCCACCACATAACGACGCCGATGATGACCGCCTTGACGATCATCTTGATCAGCTCGATCACCGTGCGCCACGAGAAAATCCGCTTGAAGCCGTTGATCGGACTGGCATTCATCGGATTGGGCACGACCGGTTTGGTGGCGACCTTGAAGCCGACCTGGGGGATCAGGATGGCCATCGCCGCCACCGCCCCGATCAGGACGCACGGCACCACCACCAGCAAACCCTGGCCGCCGAGGCTATACAGCTTGCCGAACAGATTGGGCAGCGAGTGATCGCCGGAGACGAAGCCGAGCGCGGTGACGATGATCGCGCGAAACGCGCCCGCGAACGTGCCCGACGCGAGAAGCAGCACGCCGATTACCGCGGACATCGTGACGGCGTCGGTCAGATCGGTGCTCTTCGATACCTGGCCTTCCTTGCGCGCGTCCCGGAGCCGCTTCTCGGTGGGCTGTTCGGTCTTTTCTTCACTCATCGGACATCTCTGTGAACGGGCGGAGGGGCCTGGGGCGAATGCTGCGGGTACGCGCTTGCAGGCGCGATGTCCGATCCACCTCGACAAACGATGGTATCGGCACGCTTGCGCAATTCGTGCGCGGGACGCGAAGCGGCCACGTCGCAAGCGAAGCGCTACGCGGACCCTGCGGGCGGCGCCGGTGCAGACACGCATAGGCACGACCTATGCGGTGCGGTGGGGCCTGTGCGAAGCAGACACGTGCGCTTCGCCCACGTTGCGCTTGCTTCGCGTCACCCCGGCAGCGGCGCCGCCCCGGTGGGTATCTTCCGCATATCGACAGATCGGGGTATTGGCGTGAGCGGCGTCCGTGGGGCAGGGCGCGAGCGCATCGCGATGCATCGGTCTTCTGTAATCGGTCGGCATTCACCTTGCGGGAGCTCTGCGCCATGAGTGTTACTTCGACGAACTATCTGAACTGCAGTCAGGACATCGTGAGCGGCCTGATCGAAACGGTCTCCGCAGTGCTGCTCAACAATTTCCCGGTGCTCGAAGTCGATCCTTACGACATCGAGCTGGTGCTCGATGCGCTGCGGGTACTGCGTCCGAAGATGGCGGAACTGGAAACGGTCGATGCCGTCCTGCATATGCAGCGCGGCAATTGGGACGATGCGATCCAGGTTTTCTACCGCGTCATTGCCGACGCGCCGCGCTTTGCCTACGCCAAGGCGCTGCTGGCCTTCTGTCTGTCGGCCAAGGGCGATCCGAACTGGAAGCGCAGTGCGGGCGAGGCGATGGAAGAAAATCCGGACCGCAATACCCGCCGGCTGGTGCGTGCGCTCGAGGCGCGCGACGATCTGCGCGCGGCGGTGCGCACCTATCGCAACGGCGGCAAGTTCGAGGTGCCGATGTCGATCGCGACGCTCAGCGATGAAAACGACGAAAGCGCCGACGAACCCGTCAAGGTAGGCACAAAGCCTGCCGCGGCGACGGCGGAGGCGATTCCCCAGCATCACTATCTGCGGATCTGAGCCACGGTTCGTATCGCGGGAGATTGGTTATGAGCGTGTCCGTAACGTCAAAGCAGATCGCGGCTGCACTTGAGAAGAGCGCGGCGCAGTCCGCAGCGGATCCCTCCATGCAGCAACTCGGCGACAAGTTCAAGTCGCTGATGCAGCAGCCGCGCATGGAAGCGCCGTCGCACGGTCAGAACGACGGCACGAATGTGGTCTCGAAGCTGGTCGCGTCGCAGGACGCGGAATTGCAGCGCTCCGTCAACGACGTGGTCTCACTGTCCGACCACGCTGAAGGCATGTCGATGCAGGAGATGACGGCCGCCACGATGAAGGTGACACTCGAACTGGCGAGCACGCAGCTCGACATGGAAGCGAAGATGAGTGTCGTCGATTCGTCGAAATCGTCGCTCGAAACCCTGATGAAGAATCAATAGCGCATGTCCGCAACGAATCTCGATACGGTGAGCGCGATGCGGCGCTGGACGCGGCGCGGCGCCATGTGCACGATGCTCGTGCTATGCGTGGCGCTCGCCGGATGCCAGAAGGAGCTGTACGGCAATCTGTCGGAGCAGGACGTCAACGAGATGGTCGTCGCGCTGCTTGAACAGGGCGTCAATGCGACGAAAGCGACCTCGGACGACGGCAAGACCTGGGCGCTCGACGTCGACCAGAGCCAGATGGTCCGTGCGATGGAAGTGCTGCGGGCGCGCGGTCTGCCGCACAGCAAGTACGACGATCTCGGCAGCCTCTTCAAGAAGGACGGCCTCGTGTCGACACCGACCGAGGAGCGCGTGCGTTTCATCTACGGTTTATCTCAGGAGCTGTCGTCGACATTGTCGAAAATCGACGGCGTGATCGTCGCGCGGGTCCAGATCGTGTTGCCGAATAACGATCCGCTGGCGCAGCAGATCAAACCGTCGTCGGCGTCCGTCTTCATCAAATACCGGCCCGATTCCGATGCCAGCACACTGGTGCCGCAGATCAAGACCCTCGTGATGCACAGCGTCGAAGGGCTCACTTACGACGCGGTAAGCGTCACCGCGGTGCCGGCCGACCCGGTCGACCTGTCCCGTCTGCCGCAAGCGCAGTCACCGTTGCCGATGATCGTCGCGGCCGCGTTGGTGTTCCTCGTGTGCGCAGCGGCACTCTTCGTATGGATGAAGCGTGGCGTACCGGCGAAGTTCACCGCGAGCGGCTTTGGTGCGCGGCTTAACGCGCTGCTCGCACGGCTGCGGCGTGTCAAACCGACCACCTCCGCCTGATGACCGCCTCGATTGCGTTTCCCTTTGCGCGGGCAGCGGCTGCGTTTGCCGCGTACGAGCGCAATGCCCGTGACGCGGTGCACTGGGTCCATCCGTCATGGCTTGCTGCTGCGCTGGGTGTCGACGCCGGCGCGCTTGACGGCTTGCGTGCCGCGCTTGCAACGGCGGCACGTGCGCAGGTTGAAGCGTGTTCGCTGGCGCTGCTGCGCACACTCGGCGTGCCGGCCCCGTCCTTCGACGCCTTGCGCGCCCCTAACCTTGCCGTGCTCGACGCGTTGCCGCCGCAGTGGGGGCTGCGGGTATTGCGGATGCGCTCGCTTGCCCTACGCCGTGCCGATGTGCGGCGTCTGATTGACAAGCGCAACCGCATGCAATTGTCGGAATACGTGGGCGTGTCGCTCGACCGGCTGACCGGCGGCGCATCTGGTGCGGCAAATGCACCGGATACGACGCGGCTGACCGCGCGCGGGCTGCTGCCCGCATTGGACCGTCTCGACGCCGACACGCTCGCGTGCGAGGGCTACGCATTGATGGCACGCGATGCATGCAGCGTCGCGGCACCGTTTGGGTTGCTGCGTCTCGCGTTGCCGCGCAATCTTCCGGTGCCGCCCTGGCTCGATGATGGCGGCCGCGAACTCGACGCGGGTGGTACGGCGCGGCTCGTCGCGCGCTTGCCGGAACTGCTTCCGGAGTGGGCATGGTTATTTGGTTGAGATCGGATCGGGAGATGCCGGATGCGGCCGGTGCGCGCGTCGGAGCCCACTCGGACGTGATTCCGCGCGCCACCTTCGGCGCGCTGCTGGAGATCGATCAAGCGTATGCGCAACTCGCGGCCGATTGCGCAACCGCACTCGCGCAGGCCCGCGACGAAGCAGCGGCTATCGTCGATGCGGCGCGTCTCGAGGCGCAGGAGATTCTCGCGGCGGCGCGCCGCGAATACGACGCCGCGGCCGAACATGGCTACCGTGACGGCGAACAGCAGGCTCTGGCGGACTGGGTCGAACGGCTCGCCGATGCGGGTGCCGAACAGCGGCGCACGCAAGTGAGAATGCGCGAGCGCCTCGCGGAGATCGTTACTGTCGCGGTCGAGCAGATCGTCAATGTGCAGGAATCGGATCTGCTGTTCGAACGGGCGCTGACGACGGTCGACAGGATCGTCGAAGGGGCGACCTATCTCAGGGTCGCTGTCAGCCCGGGTGACTACGACAAGGCCTGCGTCGCCTTCGAGCGTTTATCGGCGCGCTGGCGCGAACTGGGCCGGCCGTTTCCTCTTTCCGTGGTGGCGGACAAGCGGCTTGAAGCGGGTAGCTGCATTTGCGAATCCGACTTCGGCGCGATCGACGCGAGCCTTGCCACCCAGTTACGCGCAATGCGTTCCGCGGTAGCGCGTGCGCTCAAACAATCGGCGAGCGAGGCCCGCGACGATCCCGAAGCCGCGGAGCTCGATGATGAGCCCGCTGACGGTTACTGACCGCACGATGAACTCCCCACACCCTATTCCCGACGAACGGCCCGACGGCACGCGCGCGCGGCGGCTGCTCGATGTCGAGCGTCTGACCGACGCGATCGAGCAGGAGATTCTCTCGACCCGCAACATTGCCCGCAGCGGCAAAGTGCTCGAGGTGATCGGCACGCTGGTGAAAGTCGCCGGACTCGATGTGACGCTGGGCGAACTGTGCGAGTTGCGCTCGGCGAGCGGCGCGCTATTGCAGCATGCCGAGGTGATCGGTTTTACGCGCGACGTCGCGTTGCTCTCGCCGTTCTCACGGCTAGCCGATATTTCGCGATCCACTCAGGTCATCGGGCTCGGCCGGCCGCTCTCGGTGCGCGTTGGCGATGCGCTTCTGGGCCGCGTGATCGACAGCCTGGGTCAGCCGATCGACGGGCTGGGGCCGATCGACGCCGAGGATGAACGGCCGATCTTCGCGAATCCGCCTGACCCGATGAGCCGCCAGATGATCGAAGCGCCGCTTGCGACCGGCGTGCGTATCGTGGACGGCATGATGACGCTGGCCGAAGGGCAGCGTATGGGCATTTTCGCGCCGGCCGGCGTCGGGAAGAGCACCTTGCTTGGCATGTTCGCGCGCGGTGCGCAATGCGACGTGACGGTGATCGCGCTGATCGGCGAGCGCGGCCGGGAAGTGCGCGAGTTCGTCGAACTGATTCTCGGGCCTGAGGGCATGGAGCGTTCGATCGTGGTGTGCGCGACCTCGGACCGCTCGTCGATCGAACGTGCGAAGGCGGCGTACGTGGCTACCGCGATTGCCGAACATTTCCGCGACCAGGGGCGCCGCGTGCTGCTGATGATGGATTCGCTGACCCGCTTTGCCCGCGCGCAGCGCGAGATCGGGCTCGCGGCCGGCGAGCCGCCTGCGCGGCGCGGCTTTCCACCGTCGATCTTTGCCGAACTGCCGCGTTTGCTGGAACGGGCCGGGATGGGCGCGACCGGTTCGATCACCGCGCTCTACACCGTGCTGGCGGAAGACGATTCAGGCAGCGACCCGATTGCCGAAGAGGTGCGCGGCATTCTGGACGGCCACATGATTTTGTCGCGCGAGATCGCGGCGAAGAACCAGTACCCGGCCATCGATGTGCTCGCGAGCCTTTCGCGCGTGATGCCACAGGTGATGTCACGCGACTATGTGCAGGCCGCAGCGCGGGTGCGGGAGTTGCTGGCCAGCCATCGAGAGGTCGAGATGTTGCTGCAGATCGGCGAATACAAGCCAGGCGGCAACCTGCTCGCGGACGAAGCGATCGGCAAGATCGACGCAATCCGGGCGTTTTTTTCGCAGGCGACCGATGAATTCGCGGCACCCGAGGACACCGAGGCGCAGCTCTTCGCGCTCGCTGGCGGGTGACGCGGATGGGGATGAGCGTTGCCGACCGGCGCATTGCCGCGCTGCGCCGCACGACTGAGCGCCGCACCCGTCTCGAGAAAGAATTGCGGGCGACCCTGGCGACCCAGCGCGAGGCGCTCGCGCGCATCGAAGTGCAGCGTGACGACAAGCAGACTGCGGTGCAGCGCGAGCGCGATCTTCTGCAGTCATGCCACGAGCGTATCGCCCAACTGATGAGCGGCAGCAAGGCATTCGCGCTGGCCGAGATGAACGCCGGCATGCGCCATGCGGAGATCGTCGCGGACCGGCTGCGTGTCGTCGAAGGCGAACTCGCTGCGCTGGAGCAGGCCGTGCAGGCGAGCGCCGCCGAGGTCGCCGCGACCTTGCGCGCGATCGCGAACAACCGCGGCCGGATCGATATCTGTACCCAGCGCGTTGTGGAGATCGGGCGAACGGTGGCCAACACCGCGAGCGACGCCGCTGACGAAGAGGCTGAGGAAGCCGCGCTCGCCCGCATGCGGCTCAACGCGCGCTCCACCGTCTGACACGAAGCACAGGCCACGGATGAATGAAGCCCTAACGACACTTCCGCAATTCGGCACCACGCTGATGGATTACCTGATGGTGCTGGCCGTCTGTTCGGTGCGGCTCTTTGTGATGCTGTACATTTTTCCGCCTACGGCCGACGGCATTCTCCAGGGTGTCGTGCGCAACGGCATTGTGTTGCTGTTCAGTTCGTTCATCGCCTATGGACAACCCGCGTCGCTCGTCACCTCACTGACGGGCGTGACGCTGATCGAAATCGGCCTGCGCGAGGCCATTATCGGACTCGTGCTGGGCTTTGCCGCCTCGACCGTATTCTGGGTTGCTGAAGCCGCGGGCACCTATGTCGACGATCTGACCGGATACAACAATGTGCAGATCACGAATCCGTTGCGCCAGGATCAGTCGACGCCGACCGCGACGCTGCTTTCGCAGGTGGCGAGCGTCGCCTTCTGGACCTTCGGGGGCATGACGTTTCTGCTCGGTGTGCTCTACGAGTCTTATCACTGGTGGCCTCTGACGTCGAACACGCCGGTGGCGGCGAATGTTCTCGAGAGCTTTGTGCTGACGCAAACCGATACGTTGATGCAGACGACGGCCAAACTCGCGGCGCCCATGATGTTCGTTCTGCTGCTGGTCGACCTTGCTTTCGGTTTCGGCGCGAAGTCTGCGCAAAAACTTGATCTCGTGACCTTGGCCCAGCCCGTCAAGGGTGCGTTGACCGTGTTGATTCTGGCGCTGTTCGTGGGGGTTTTTGTCGATCAGGTCAAGGACCAACTGGTTTTGACGAGCCTTGGCGAACAATTGCGCTCTATCGCCGGCGAGATGAAAAAATAGCCTATTTTTCGTAGGATTCCGGTCATCAGAAATTAATCCAATACGTGCCGGGCCATCACAGATAGCGTCCAACGCTCGCGCAAATCTCAACAGCTCTCAAATCCTCAAGCGCGATCAGATTTGTTGAAAATTCGCGTGACCCATTTCTATACATTGGGGCATCGCGGTCGCCGGTCACATCGTCATTCACGTCGCTGCATCTGTGGATTCCTGTCCAGGCATCAGTACCGCATGTCATGCATCCATGCCGGGACTCGCCTGCATGCACGCATCTACGAGGAGTCGAACGATGTTTCTGACGCTTTATTTTCCACTGGCTGCGGCACTTAGCGTGCGGCGCCTGCCGGAAGGATTTCTCGACAAACTGCTGGAAGGCAATCTCAACGCGGCGCGTGCTCAGGCAAACCGCTGGGCCGAAGAGACGCATCAGCGCACCGACATGCCTTGGCTCCTGCAGATCTACGCCGACATGCAGATGACACTCGGCATTGGCGACGAAGCGGAGGAACAGTATCGCCGAGCGCAGAAAGCGATTCGCTCGCCACGTGAGGCGATCCGCGCGGCTTCGTGCCGCAACGTCGGCTGGCAAGCGTTGTTTCGCCATCGCTTTGCGACGTCGTTGTCGTGCTTCGCGCGCGTGGTCGACGAAACCGGCATCGAACCGGTGCAGCGGCTCGAAGCGCGTTTCGGCATTGCCTGCGCACTGTACGAACTCGGGCAGTCGCGCGATGCATTCGATGCACTCGACGAACTCACGGCAATGGCCGCGTCGGCGAATGAAGGCGGCTCGGCGGCTTGGCGCGACGTCCTCACGACGTTGCGCTTCGATGTCGCCGTGCAACGCGAACTGCGTTCCTCCGTGCTGCTGAGCGATCACGTGTATTGGCAATCCGGCATGGCCGACGAACGCGTGGCGGGCAGCGGCGACGCCGGCGTGGCCGCCGATGTTCAAGAAGCCGAGGCATTGCGCGTACAGGCGCCGCTGCTGCGGGAGCGGATCGTTTATCTGCAGCAGTTGCGTGCGCTGATGAAGGGCGAGCGTGACGCGATGGACGGCATCGGCATGCATCTGAACTGGGCCCAGAACGCCGGGCTGCACGAGTATCTGCGCACGACACGCTTTGAAATCGTCCTCGCGGCGCTTGCCTCGGATGCACCGCAACTCGCGGAAGCCATGCTGGAACCGCTGCATCGAACCGACTATGCGGCCGCGACGGGGCACCGTCAGCTCGAGTATCTGTACTGCGTCGCCAAGGTGCGCCAGGTGCAGGGGCGCACGCTCGAATCGATGCAGCTATACAGCCGCTACGCCCTGATTACGACGCAATGCCTGCGCGACGATGCGCCGGCCATCGCGCCGTTCGCGAACCGGGCGGCGCGACATGGGGCGCAACTCGACGATGTGGGCGCGCGTTTGCCCGCGAAGTACCGGCGCGCCTATCGTTACCTGCTGGAGAATCTCGATCGCCACGACCTCTCGGTGCGTGAAGTGGCGGCCGAAGTGGGGGTGACGGAGCGCGCGCTGCAAAGCGCATTCAAGAACTTCCTTGGCCTGTCGCCGACCGAACTGATCCGGCGGCAGCGCATGGAGCGCATCCGCGCCGAACTGCTGCAAGACTCGTTCACGAGCGATCGCAGCGTGCTGTGCGCAGCCAACAAATGGGGCGTGCAAAACCGTTCGACGCTCGTCAGCGGCTATCGCAAGCAGTTTCACGAAGCGCCTTCAGAAACGCTGGGACGATAGACCCAGGGCTTTTGCGCCGGCGGCGCCGGTCGCGCCGGCTGCTGCGACCAACCTACAATAAGCGTGGATCCCTCGATGAACAAGAAACGGCTCATCTGCGCCGCCTTGCTGGCGGCGTCTCTGGCAATCGCGACGGGCGGCCATGTGGCCGACGCGGCGACGATTCACTGGCGCGGTTCAATGGTCCATATTTCGGCCGAAGGCAAGGACCTCAAGGACGTCCTGCGCGATTTCACCGCGGGCCAGGGTGTGCCGGCCACCATTTCGGACGACGTGCATGGCACGGTGACGGGGCAGTTCGATATGTCGCCGCAGCGCTTTCTCGACACCCTCGCATCGACCTTCGGTTTCGTCTGGTTCTATGACGGCAACGTGCTGTCGATCAGCGACGTCAATACCGTGACGCGTCAGGTCGTCAAGCTCGATTACGCGAGTACCGCCGATCTGCGCGCCGCGCTCGACCAGTTGCACGTCGCGAATCCGCGTTTTCCGATCATGTACGACGCGAGCCAGGGCACGGCGCTCGTCAGCGGGCCTGTGCCGTATGTGCAACTGGTGGCGGAGGTCGCACGCCGGCTCGACGACAATGCCGGGCAGCGTACCGGCTCGGAGGTGCGGGTGTTCTCGCTGCATCATGCGTGGGCGGCCGACCACAACGTCGAGATCGACGGCAACTCAGTGACAGTGCCCGGCGTCGCCAACGTGCTGGCGGGCATGTATCACCCGCAAGACAAGAGCGGTAGCAGTAGCAACGGCGGCCAGCGCAATGCCATCGTGCCGACCATGCGCCGTCTGCAACCGATGCAGGATGTGACCGGCGGCATGAATGGCGGCGGACTTCAGAACGGTGTCACGCCACCGCCATTGCCGGCCGGCATGACGGGCGCCGGCGGCTCCGCGGGGCCCGGCCTCGGCGGTTTGCTGAACGGGATGGGCGCGGGCGGTGGCACGGCGTCGGGCATGCCGACACTGCCGGGCTACGGCGGCACGGCGAGCGGTTCGAGCAACTCGGGAGGTGGCGGCGACTTTGCCGCGGCACCCGGCGGCGGCACACAGTCGTTGCCGGTGATCGAAGCCGATCCACGCACGAACTCGGTACTGATCCGCGATTTGCCGCAACGCCTTGCGCAGTACCAGACACTGATCGACCAACTCGACGTGAAGCCGAAGCTGGTCGAAATTGAAGCGCACATCATCGAGATCGACGACAACGCGCTCAAGCAGATCGGCGTCGACTGGCGCGCTCACAACAGCCATGTGGACTTCCAGACAGGCAATGGCAATACACAGCAGAACGGCTACAACGGCAACATCGACCCGATCTTCGGCACCTCGACACTGGCCGACGGGTCCACGGTCATCAATACGTCACCGGCGGGCGCGTCGTTGACGGCAGTGCTCGGCAATGCCGGGCGTTACCTGCTCGCACGCGTGAACGCATTGCAGCAGACCAATCTCGCGAAGATCGACGCGAGTCCGAAGGTCGCGACCCTGAACAACGTCGAGGCCGTGATGGACCAGAAGACCCGTTTCTTCGTGCGGGTGTCGGGCTACACGTCAGCTGATCTTTACAGCGTTTCCACCGGTGTCTCGCTGCGCGTGCTGCCGCTTGTCGTCGACGAGAACGGTGCGACGCAAATCAAGCTCAATGTGCATATCGAAGACGGTTCCGTGACCAACCAGAAGGTCGACAACATCCCGATCATCACCACGAGCACGATCAATACCGAGTCGTTCGTGGGGCAAGGTGAGAGTCTGCTGATTGCGGGCTACCGCGTCGACAGTTCGACCAACGCCGAAACCGGTGTACCGTTGTTGTCGAAGATTCCGCTGGTCGGCGCGCTATTCCGCTATCGCGACGACGAGCGCAGTCACATGGAACGGCTGTTCCTGCTGTCGCCGCGCATCATCGAGTTCTGAATGCGGTAGTGAGTGGCAGCGGGTGCGCCTTGGGCGTGGTGGTGGCGCAGCCCGCGAAGGTCGCTTCGCAGGCCGGGTTGGACCAGGGCGGCGCGTTGCGTGCGGTCACGCTCTCCGGCGGATGGATTTCCGCATGCGGGGTTTCGTGGTGCTGACACACCTTCGCTTCGTCGCGGTTCACCGGTACGGCTCGCGGTGCAAGCGCCGCCAGCACGGAGAGGGCATGGGGTTGTGCTTCGATGCAGGCGGTCGTGCTCACGTCTTCGCCGACGATGCCTGGCGGCGAGGCAACCGCAGCAAGTGCCTGCTCGGCCAGATCGGCGGGTGCCGTGATCGCTTCGATGCGATAGCCATGCGCATACATGGTCCGCAGATAGACCCCGTGTGCGCCGTTGAGATCGAGTTTCTTGCGCAGTTTGTAGATATGTTGCTCCAGCGTCCGTCCCACGATGTCCTCGGAGCTGCTCCACACCGCGCCGGCAATCTGGCGGCGGCTCACATATTCGCCGGGACGCGAGAACAGCAGCCACGCAATCGCGAATTCGCGCGACGTCAGCCGCACCGGTTCGCCCTCGACGAGCACCTCGCAAGTGCGGCGCTCGAGCCGGTACGCGCCGCACTCGAGACGGTCGTCGGCGTCGGCGGCCTGGAGCGGCTGGAAACGCCGCAACGCGAGATGGACGCGCAACACCAGTTCCCGCGAATCGATCGGCGACAGCACGACATCGTCGGCGCCTGCATCGAACAGATGCGTGATCTGGGTACGGTCGTCACGGGCGCCGACCACGATCAGCGGCGCACGACGGTCGGCATAGCAGGCGCGCCGGGCTAACACCGGGCGCAGTGGATTGACACCCGTGTCGGCGTCGATGAGGATCGCGCTGTATTCTTCGCGATATACCGAACGCGCAAGCGCAACGTCATCGTCAAACTGCCGGCAGGTAGCGCCGTCGGCTTCGAAACACTGACAGATCAACCTGAAAAGCGCCCCGCTTCGGGTCATTACTGCGAGTTTCATTTTTCCTCCGAATGGTCCTGGCGCGCGACGGACTCATACGCGACGGGAACAACAGCCTGGCGGTGGGAGTGCGTTGCGAATGATCGGACAGTAGAGCTACAGATCAATCAAGGGTGTAACGGTTTGTTTCATATAAATTGCAAAGCGTCACCCAGCTAATTTCCAGTTACATGTTGATGAATTGAGCATCGCATTTTGTGAACAACTTATCGGCAGTTAGCAGTGAATTAGCTCACTAATACGGCTTGAGTATTTTTTTCGTCTTTTCCGAACCTTACGGTCGGTTCGACCGGATGGTGGTCGATGGCCCGTCGTAGCGGGCTCGTGATAGTCATTCTTTCAAAATTGAAAGTTAAAATTAAGCTAATTGAGGTTCTGTTGTCTGTTTGAATATTCATTGCTTATTGCAAGTTCGTTTTTCAAAACATCAGGCCGCATTGAAGCGGCGATCTGTATGTCGCGTATTGCATCCGTACTGCTATTTGGGAAAAATTGACGAATACGGCATTCGTGAGGATTGTTGAGCGTGTGGCTGTGCCGCTTGCTTAGGATCGAATCTGCACGCTGCCAGCACGCAGGTTACCCATCAAGCTGCGCAGATATCCTCCTCGGAGCCCATCCCATGCCGTTTCTATCCAGCGCCTGGTATGTCGCTGCATTCAGCCGCGAGATCACCGTAGACGCGCCGCTTGCGCGCACCTTGCTCGACCGCGCGATCGTGCTTTATCGCGAGGCGAGCGGGGCGGTGGTCGCGCTCGACGATCGCTGCCCGCACCGCTTTGCGCCACTCTCGCGCGGGCGCCTGATCGACGGTGCGCTCGAATGTCCGTACCACGGCCTGCGGTTCGGCGCGGCGGGTACCTGTGTACTCAATCCGCACGGCGATGGACGCGTACCCGCGGGAGCGGTGGTGCGGCGCTATCCCACCCGCGAGCGCTACGGTGCGATCTGGATCTGGTTTGGCGAAGCGCACGAGGCCGCGACGGTGCCGCTGCCGGAGTTCGAGTTTCTGGACCCGCTGCACAATTTCACCTGTGACGGGTATCTATTGACGCAGGCGAACTATCAGTTGAGTGCCGACAATCTGCTTGATCTCAGCCATTTCCAGTACCTGCATCCGGATACGCTCGGCAGCGACATGATGGCGCGCGGCACGGTGCAATCGGCAAGCGAGGGTGACATCGTATGGGTGCATCGCGCGATGCGTGGGGAAATACTGCAACCATTTGTCGGGCGTTCGTTCGGCGTGCCGGATGGCAAGTCGGCGGATCGCGACCTGGACGTGCGCTGGCAACCGCCCGGTCTGCTGACGATCACGGTAAGCGTGCGCGAAGCCGGGGCGGCGCCGGAAATGACGCGTGTGGGGATGTCCGCCCACTGGCTGACGCCCGAAACCGCTGCCACGACCCATTATTTCTTCTCGTTCGGACTGCCGCGCGAGATGGGCGACGCGGGCGAGGCGCTTGTTCAGTTCTCGGTCGAAGGGTTGATGAAGCCCTTCCGCGACGAGGATCTGCCGATGCTGGAAGCGCAACAGCGTGCCATCGGCGAGCGCGATTTCTGGTCGCTGCGCCCGGCGCTGTTGCCGATCGACGCGGGCGCCGTGCGTGCCAGACGCATCATGGAGCGGTTGATTGCCGACGACCTTGCGTACCTCAATGCCGCGGTGCCGGGCGCACCGCAGCGTGTCGCCGGCTGCGTCGGCGAGGTGTCGGGGCGATGAGTTACGCCAATGAGTCGCGCCAATGAGTCAGGCGCGTGAAGCAGTGCGGTAGCTGATCATCCACCAGCGCCCCTCGGCGCCGGTCGAATAAACCAGCTCCTCGGCGGTACCCGCCAGCAGACCGGCGAGCTCGGCCTCGGTCGGAAAATTCTTGACGATTTCGAACCGGGTGCCGTCCAGCAAAGCGCGTTCCTCGAGCAGGTTGCCTTCATCGTCGAAATGCCGGTTGCCGCGCCATTCGTACGGCAGTTGATCGGCGAAAACGACCTGTGCGCCGGGTGCCAGTTTGCTATGCAGTGTGCTCAGGAAGGCGGGAATTTTCGACTTCGGCATATGTGACCACCAGAACAGCGCGAAGGCCGCGCTGAACGGGCCAGATACGCCGTCGAGGGAATAAGCGTCGGCATGCTGGCAACGAACATGGTCGCTCGACGCCATCCTCGCTTGTGCGAGCGCGAGCGACGCTGCGTCACGATCCGTAGCCAATATCGAACGCGCCGTGGCCGCGGCCACGTGGGTCCAGTAACCGGTCCCGCATGCAAGTTCGAGTGCGTCGTGGCCTTTGAGGTTAGCCTGAAGCCGAGCCTGCAGCGAAGCGAGATGCCGCTCCACGAGGGGCGTTCCATAGCCCACGGAGACGTCATATTCCGACGCACGCGCCGCGTAGTACGCGGCGTGCGGGTCGGCATGAGGCTCTGCGTTATGGGCCATTGCATGCGTATGCTTGTCGCGCTGCGGCGGCGCATCGGTCGGTTGATGGTGAAGGTCGGTCGCGGACATGGTGTTATTCCTCCTTGAGCAGTTCTTCTGATAGCGGCAGCAATGCGCTCCGCTCGGCACTGCCGATGCCTTCGCTCAGACGCGCCGTGGCGGCCACCGGAAGCCAGCGCGCCAGGCGGGCGGGCCCGTCGGGCACACCGGCAAGTTCGAAGTAGCGTTTCACGTAGGTATCGTGAACCTGTTGGCGTGCTGCCTCTTCGTGCGGCGATATCACGTGTGTTTCCGAGGTGCGCCCAAAACGCAGGAGAACCGATGTTTTCGCCAGATCGGCGAAGGCGTTGCCGCGCTCCGCGGACATCCAGTCAAGCAGGGAGACGGTTCCGTCACGGCATACGAGTACGTTCGAGGGATGGAAATCGCCATGACAAAGGCATGCGTCAGCCGCGTCGGCAGATTCCAGCGCGGCGAGCGCATGCAGCGCCGCGGCTCGAAGCCGGCGCGGCAGGTCTGGCGCTGCCTCGATCGACCAGCGCAATTTCGCGTGCTGGTGCGGCAAGCCGCGCAACCGCGTGTGAGCGCCGGCCTGGATACGATGTATCGCGAAATGAAGATTGGCCAGTTGCTCGCCGCAGCGTGCGAGGGGCGACGGACATCCCGTCTGGCGCATTGCACTAACCATGGGTTGTCCTCCGGCGCGCCGATAGAGCAATCCGTGGCGACCCGAGACAGCGACGATTCCGCCTGGGCACGGCACAAGAAACGCCGAATTCTCGTAGGTTGCATGACATACGTGGTCGACGAGGCGAGCCTCCAGTTCGATCTGGAGCAACGGGTAACCCGGGCGAAACAGTTTCACCACCCAACCCGGCGACCATTCGAACACCTCGGAGGTGCGGCCGATGCCAAGCGGTGTCGTGCCCGCGGTCAACTCGAACCTTGGCCTGGCGGCGAGGGGTTCCCTCACGGGTGCGCCTCTAGATGCCGCTACCCGGCGCGGTGGCACCCGGTGTGAGCGCCGGGCGCGGCGTGACCGGTTCCCACATCGTCAGTCCAATGCCGCTTTGCGTTTGTTCGTGCGAAGCACGCACGCCATACTTCCAGCCCTGGGAACTGCTGCGTGTCGTTTCCCGCAGGCCGTACAGTCCGAGTGGCCGCCATGCATGCGGATCGTTCAGTTCGTCGTCCATCTTCTTTTCCAGCGCGTGCAGTTTCGCGTCGATAGCGGCACGCTCGCGTCGGCTCGGGGCGTTGTCGCGTTGTTCGTTCAACTGGCGGCTGAGCGTCAGATAGTGGTTGAGTTTCGGCACACGCTCTTCCTTGATGATCCAGCGCTCGCCAAAAGCGAATTCGCCGGACGACTCATCCTGGGCCTCGCTGAGCACCTGCTCCAGCCGCTGCGCTCCCACGCCCGCTACCCAGGCGGGATTGGCGCGAATCGCATGGCCCCAGTCGTCCGCGTTGCGGTACATCACGTCGCGCAGCATGAATTCGGGCACAAAGCCGCGATTGTCACGAGTCAGATAAATAAAGCCGGAACGCCCGAGGCGAGCGAACTCCGTCGACGCCGCCGCAAGCGTCTTGCTGGCCGCACTGACGGATTTCACTTCGCCGTGGCCGTCGCCGTTGTGGATCAGGCGCGGCGCGAACTGCGCACCGGCGCCCGCGGTAACGGTGTTCTGAAAGATGGTCGAATCGACGACGTTGGTGAACTCGCCGGTTTCGGTGCGATTGCCACCCGCGAACAACGTGGTGTTCAAACCCGCGTTGACGTAGATGCCGACGCGATTCGGCGCGTCCGGACTGTCGTCGACATTCGCGCGTACTGCGACGCCGGCGGTTGGCGTGGCCGTGACGGTGGTCGCGCCGTAGGTCTGCGAAGACAGCGAGATGCGCGGATTATCCGCCGTGAGTTCCGCGAGCTTTTGCATGAAGCCTTCCGGCGAGGCCGACTGCTCGATCGCATCCCAGTAGGCGTCGACCATTTTGCTGCTGTCGTCGCGCCATTGATTGGCGTCGGGCGTTTGACCAAGACGCGTTGCCGAGGCGCGATGCGCGCGCAGCACAACGGTGTCTTCGCGCGATACCGCGCCGTTGACGGTGGCGGAGGCCACCGCGCCGGCGATGCCTTTCACCTTGCCGACCTCGCCGCCAATGCCAAGAAACCCTTGTGCCCCGACCGACGTATTCAGGCGGTTGCGCGTGCCGAATTGCATCTGGCCGCCGTCGTACGCGGTACCTACTGCGTAGACAGCGTCGCGGCCGCCCATTGCCGAGAGGATCGGGCCCACCGACGTCAGCCTGACTTTGGCGGGCAGGTTGGCCCAGAGATTCGCGTCGAGTCCGAGCATGCCGCCGTCGTAGGACGTGTAGATCGTGCCGAGCACGTTTTGCTCCATCAACTCGTGCTGCTGGTCACGCAGGTTTTCCGTCGAGATGCGTTCGAGCGGTGCGATGCCGGGCTGCGTGGTCAGGTCGCGTGCCGTGTCGATTTTCTCGCGTAACTGTTCGGCGCGCGCCGGGTCGTCCTGCTTCATGCCGCTCGCCATCGTCCAGCGCTCGAGGGCGGCGAGCGTGAAGCCGGTTTTCGCGTCGTCGCTCGCGGCGCCCTGGGTCATCTCCTTGACGAAAGCATCGCGCTGCGCCCGGCTGTCGAACAGGTCCAGCGTCCGCTGGATCAGCCCGTCGTTTGCGCCCGTGCGCATGTTTTCAACGCTCGCCCGTGCGTCCTGCCACATCCGCTGCGCTTCGCGCCGGCCGATGCCGAACGATTCAGGGCGGCGTTTCTGCAGCTCGTGCGGAGCGGCATTCGTCGGGACGTCGGGACGGGCCGCCTGCCATGTATCGAGCCGGCCGACATTGAGCGCCGTGTTCATCAGCGTGGCCGGATTCGTCGCGTGCGGCATCTGCTGCCGGCTGTATTCCAGCAAGCCGGTGCGGACGTCGATCAGTGCGGTGTCGTACTGGCCGCGTAACGTGTCGAAGAACGGCACGTCCGCGCCGAGCATGTTCGGCATCGTCCGGTAGGGCGTGCGCTGCTTGCTGAAGGCGCGCGGGACGTCATGGGCGGCGAGCGCCACGCGCGCCTTGACGCGGGCCATGCGCTGCGCGGGAGGGGCGCCGTCGATCGAGCCCATCGCACGATCTTTCAGCGCCTGCCGCTTCGCACCCAGCTCGACCCACTTCGTGCCGCCCTCGTAAAGCAGTTGCGAGGCTTTTTCCAGCTGCGAGCCGCGGCCGCTTTCATCGAAGCCCCATTGCCACGTCCGGTAGGCCGTGATCTGTTCCGGCGAACAGGCGCCGATGTCGCGGGAACCGGTGGGGGTATCGGGCAATTGCCGGGCGGCTGTGAGCGCGAGCGTGGCTTGCCGGGCACGGGCGTCGCCGAGCAAGCGGTCGCGCGTGCGGTCCGGATTGAGCGCCGAGGGTGTCGCGCCCAGATTCTTCTCCAGCGTGCGCAGCTTATGACCGGCCTGCAGGTAGACCACCAGCCGCGCCGCTTTGCCGTTGCCGCGTTCGCAATCGGCTTGCGCTGTGCCGTACTGCAAACGCAGTAGCGCGTCGAGCGCCGCGCAGCGCGTATGCGCGAGATCCTGCGCGCATTGCCATGCTTTCTCCTCGATAGCTTCGTTCGGCACACTGGTGCGCGGGTCGTCGATATCGAGCGGTTCCTGCAAGCGCGCGAGGATCTGCTGCGCAGTCCGCGCATCGCCGCCGCTTGCGCGCGCGAGGGCGTCCGCTAGCGGCATCGCGCAATCATGGGGCAGGCGTTCGACCGTGGCCCCCAGCGCCGGGTCGGCTTGTGCCGGGGTTGGGCGGTGCAATGTCAGTTCGTCGAGCAGTGAGTTCAGTGCTTGCCCATGAGCGGCCAGGGCTTGCGGGTCGCTACTGTCAGGTGGGGGAAAGAGCGCGCCGATCGCCAGTCTCGGCGTTTCGAAGTGTGTGTCGAGATCGTCAGCCCACACGCGTGCTTCGGCGGTCAACTTGCGCTGCCGTGTGCGGGTCAGAAATGATTTGATTGCCCGCGGACTCATGAACTTCGGCACCGGCACGCTCCGGCTTGCCGCGCCGTCCGTGACCAGATGCGCGCTCACGCGCTGGACCGAACCGCTGCCTAGCCGACCACCCTGCGGGCCCATGCGCACGTCATTGCGCGCCGGCGGCGCAGGCTCGGGGAGCGGCGTTCTGCGTGGTGGCCGAGGCAGCGAGGCATCGGCAAGTGGGTTTGTCAGCCCGCCTGCCGAGACCGTGGTCGATTCGAGTTTGACGCTCGTTGTCGTGACGGTGCGAAAGAGTCGGGTGCCGGGATTGTGTCTGGCTTTGTCCGCGGCCTGCGCGAGTCCGCCGAGGGGCGTGTCGGGCGCGGCGCCCGGTTGCGGCTTTGATGCCGGTGCGGAAGCCGGAGTGCCGGGCAGGTTCGACGCATGCGCGCTGTTGCCCGGCAACAGTGTGCTTAGCCACGACATGGGGCGAAAATTCATCGGCTTCTCCGAAACATGCGGCGGTTGCGCTTTTACTGCCCGCGAGCGGGCGCCGCGCCAGGGGCTTCCGTGTGCGACACGATCACGGCGGGATCAGCAACCGGCGTGGTGGCAGCATCGGCAGAGGCTGGCTCCGCGGTCCGATAGAACAGATATGTCGCGCTATAGGGGACGAACAGCGACGTCCCTTCCTGGTTACACGAAGGGGCGGGTGGCACGCCACCGGAGGTTCGCACGCGCTGAACCGAGCTGGTTTTCGCAAAGCGGCCCTGACCTTGCCGCTCGCCGGCGTTGAATTTCGCGCTGAGGCGCTGCCACGACAGCGCACCCGTCGTGACGATCTCTTCGCCCGTCACGCGGCCAATCACATAGCTGCCGTCGTAGGCCGTGAAATAGCGTCCTGGTGCGACCGTGCCGACGCTCTGCCGCGCGCCGTCGACCAGCGTGGCTTCCGAACCGGTTGGAACCCAGGACAGTCGCTCGCCGTCGCGGCGGCAACTGTAGGTGATGTCACCGACGGCGGTCAGCGCATCCTGGAGGATTTCCTGTGGCGTGGCGCGCAACGAGGCGGGCAAGGTTGCGTTGGCCGGCGGGATCTGCTCGGCCAAGGGTGGCTGGGCACAGGCAGCGAGCAAACCCGTGAGCGCCGCAGCCGATGCGGCCCGAACCGCCCGCGCTGCGCGGCGATCCCGGCTCAGGGCCGCGACACCGCCCGAAAGCAGGATGAAACGAAGCGCGGACAAAGCCGGTAGTGAGGTCGTGAAAGGTTTCATCGAAACGGCGGGCTCACCTGGGTGCAATCTACGCAGTACAACTCAAAGGAGGTGCGCCGGGCGCCTGCGACCCGAATTTTTGAATGACCGGACGCACCGACGCGCAACGCCGCGTGCGTTCGCGGCATTGCGCCAGGCTTCGCACCGGACGAAGCACTCAGTTGAGGCCAGCGGGAAAGTATGGCTTCTTCCGACTGTGTCGCCCGAACCTTGACGAGCCTTGTTCTGAAATCCATTTCGCCCAAGCAGACTGGCGCGCAGTTTGCCGACCGGTCCGCCATTCGATTCGCGCGCTCGCGGTGCGGGGCGCAGTGATGGGCGCGGCCAACCAGGAAAGTGCCCGGCCAGCGGCGCGGCTTGCAGAGTTGCTGTATGAACGCGTGGCTGAGCACTACTTGCCCACCGCGCGGCCGGTGAGCATTGGCGTCAGGGTGGCGGATGCGCCCGAACTCGATTGCCGCTTTGTGCTGGGAGAGCGATTGGCGATGTCGGGCGGCGTCGCGCCGGCCGATGCTGTCATCACGCTGACGCGCGGTGCGCTGGCATGGGCGCTGGCGGAACCCGCTGCATTCGACTGGCGCAACGAAGCCTTTCTGCGGGCGTGCAACGGCTGCTTTCGGGTGGATGGCGAAAGCCGCTTCGCTTACTACTGGCTGCAATTGCTCAAGCGTCCGGAACCCGCCGCGCGTGCCGCGCTTGCCCGCGCGCGGGCGGTGGCGCCGGTGGCGCTTGCCGTGGTGCCGGCCATTGCGATGTGCGACCGTGTCGCGATGCTCGACGCCGTGCGGCGCAGCACGCCGCTGCATCTGCAACGTGTGCTCGACTGGCCGGCGGTGCAATGGGATCCCGTCGAATGGGACGCGCGCTATGGCGATATCGTGCTGCGCGAGGCGGCGCCCGGCGATGATCCGCTGCGGCTGCGCGACGTGCTGCCGGTGCCCGGCCGTGAGCATGATGATCGGCACGGTAGCGTGCCACCGTATACAGACGGATGTCTGCTGCCCGAAAAACTTGCACCATTGTTCGCGTTGCCCGGTTTGCCCGCTGCCTCGTTCAGCGCGGCCCAGTTGTGGAGCGGACGGCGGCGCGACGGTTTCGTCACGGGCTTGCATTGCGATATCGCCAGTTCCTTTCTGGCGCAGGTACGTGGCCGCAAGAAGGTGCGGCTGTTCGCGCCCGGGCAGAGCGAGCTGCTGTATGTCCTCGACGCGTTCAATTCCCATCAGCTATGCCGCGTCAATGCCGATACACTGGATCTGGTGCGGTTTCCGCAGTTTGCGCAAGCATCGCCCGTTGATGTGATTCTCGAACCCGGCGACCTTCTGATCGTGCCGACCGGCTGGTATCACTGCACGTGGGCGCTCGACGACGTCCTGTCGGTCAGCCGGTTCATGCGTGACGAGGTGGCGCAGGAGCTGACATAGCGCGTCCGCAACGCACAACCCGAGCGCTCGCAAATTTCGTTTTTTCGTTCGTCGCTACGCATGCCGCCCTGCCGTGGCCGCTTCCTCGTTCTAAGGTAGGGGACGCCTTAGAGCGTGTCCACCGCATCTGGCGCTCAATCACACGGCGCGCTGCGAAGCCGCCCGCGCACGCCGCGAAAGGAATTGTCATGTCGAATAGCGCAATTTCCCCGTTGTCTTTTTCGTCCACGTCGTTCCCGACGTCCTTTGACGCCTCTTCATTTCAGCAAGCACCCGGCGCGCAAGGCGGAGACGACACCGCTTACTGGACCTCATGGCAAAACAAGATCGACAATTCCAGTTCGAAATGGGACGCAGCGGGTAGCGCATCGAATAGCGCTCTGGATGACGCGTTACAACAACTGCTGGCGGCGCTGATGGAAATAATGAGTGAATCGAGCTCATCCGACGGCGCTTCGGGTGGCACAGGGTATGGCGGGGGAAGCGGAGGAGGCGGTGGCGGCTTCGCGCCCACCCGCCACGCCGGCGCATCTTCGGGTAGCGGAAGCGGGGGAGGTACGGGCCAGCAAGGCGATCTGAATGTGAAGCGAGCCGGTTCCGGCAACCCGGCGGGTATTGCCGAAGGGCTGCTCAATACATCGGCGGCCAGCATCATGCAGAACCAGCAAGTGCCGATGGACAAGGGTATTCCGACCGACGTGTGCTGTGCGAACTTCGCCTCCGCCTGTCTCGTCAAGGCCGGTGAACTGCCGGACTCGCAACACACGAATAGCGTCGGTACGCTGGCCGGCGAACTCAAGGGCGACGGCTGGCACAACGAAAGCAGAAGCCAGGCAAAACCGGGCGACGTATGTATCGTCGGCGGCGACGAGCACGTCGAGATCGTCGCCAGCAACGACAACGGCCGCATCACGCTGGTTGGTTCAAACAATACGGACGGCGGCTCCGGACCGCAGGTCGTTTCGTACGACAACTGGACCGGCAATCAGGACGACGTTCAGTTCCTGTCGCAGTAACGTGTTGCGGCGTGATGCCTCGTGAGCACAATATAATTCGGCATCCATAATTATATTTGGAGTGCAGATTCGTTTGACCGTTGCTGACGTCGCCTCGCCGAATATGACAGTTCTATTGCGCTCGTAGAGTGACCCCTCGCTGTATCCCCGATATGACGATACGGAAGGTGTCTCATTATGGATGGAAAAATAACCGGGGCGGCCAGTCCCGAACCAGAGCGCAGCAGTGGCCGGGCAGGTGAACCTCAGGAGCAGGCGTCTTCGACAAAGCCCACCGAGCAGTCAAAGGGGCCGTCTGTGTTGAAACGCCTGGCGGATTTCGCACCGGCCAGGAAGATCGCTGCAAAGTTCGGCAAAGGCGGCGCTGCCAAAGCGAAATCCGCGGACGCGGACGAGGCCGTCACAGAGCAGGAAACACGCGTATCCGCGCGGCTGGATCGTCTGCTGACCGCGAACGACCTGCGCGACGTTTCCCGCTTTCACGTCGAGGGGGGCGCCTTGAGCGCGGCGAAAGCGCTCGAGCACGCCGACCGGGTGATGATCCTCACGGGCTTCTCTGTCGATCACACCGATCCCGCGAATCCTGCCAGTCCAGGCTTGCCGGAGACCGATGGCCCTCCGGGCGCCGCCGCCCTGGCACACGCGCTGTGGGAGCTTGGCAAGGTGGTCACCTTCGTCACCGACAAGGCTAACGAGCCCGTGCTGCGCGCGGCGGTGAAGGCGCTGAACCCCGAGGCTGAGCAATATGCGCGCTTTGACGTCATGGATGCACCGCATGCAGGTCATGCCGCCTCCAGACAGGCAGACGCGCTTCTCGACAAGCATCGTCCCGACGCGGTGGTGGCAATCGAATTGCCCAGCCGCAACGAAAATGGCGAGCGCCTCAATATGCGCGGCAAGAACATCAACGGCTTCAACGCGCCGGTCGACCAACTGCTGATCAACGCGAGAAGGCGTGAAGACATCACAACCGTCGGTGTTGGTGATGGCGGTAACGAAGCCGGCATGGGCGGCCTCGCGGGGATACCCAAAGCGCTCGATGGTGCAACGATGGCCGCCGCGGTGCCGGCCGATCATCCGGTAACCGCATGGAACTCGAATCTGGGTGCGACCGCGATCGGCGCGGTGATGCTGCAGCGTGCCGGCAAACTCGACAAGTTGCTCACGGGCGAACAGCAGGACGATGCGATTCGCGCGACTATAAAAGCAGGTGCTGTGGACGGCGTTACACGTGGCCGCGAAGTCAATCAACCCACCGCGGATGGGCGGAACTACACGGGCGTCGATGGTCATTCGCTCGATGTGCACCGGGGGATGCTCGAACTGCTGCGGACCAACGTCGCGCAACTGCCGCCAGGCGGAATCGTTGCGAAGCGCTCGCCTGACCACGACAAGCCGTTCCTCGTTGGGCTGTTCGATTCGGGCAACGGCGGACTGATTGCCGCGCAGAATGTCGCGAAGTTTCTGCAGTACCGGATGCCACGCAAAGCGCGTCTTGTGATCGTGACGGATCATGGCTCGGGTGCATACGGTGACAAAGAGCACGAGGAACTCGTTTCGCTGGTCGCCAAGGGGTTGAAGACCGGCGAGGACGTCGGCGTGGATGTCATTGCGATGGCGTGCAACACGGCCTGCACGGCGTTCCCGACGGCCAATGACGGCATCTCCGTGCCGGTGCTCGATCTGATCGAAACGACGGCTGAGCAGATTGTCAATCATGGTGGGGACCGGCCGGCCATGCTGTCGACGCAAAGGACCGCCGAATCACCCGATTACCCTTCGAAGATCGCGCAATACGCACGCGCCGGTGTCGATCAGTCGAAGCGCAACGTCAGGCTGCGGGACGGCTACGCAATCGGCGCGCCGGGCTGGGCCGAGCGGGTGAACAATCTCGACCACCTGAGCACGGATCCCGAAGTCTCGGGCGAGGTGGACGCAACCGTCGCGGAGTATGTCGACAAGGTGCCGCAGGATGCTACCTCGCTGTGGCTGTGCTGCACCCACTATCCGGCGCTGAAGGAGCGCATCGAAAAGCGGCTCGAAGAGCGTGGCATGGGCCACATGCCGGTGATCGATCCCATGGAGTACCAGGCCGACCGGATCATCACGACTCTGGAAGATGAAAACATCATTGTTCGTCACGACCGGCTCGCTACATTCTCTCCCGTAGTGCTGACGACCAGCACCGAAGCGGGGATTGTCGAGCGGTCCGCGCAGAAGCTGATGGATGCAACGGATACGCAGGTGATCCACACGCAGTTCGGCGAGGGTCACACGATCGAATTGATATCGCCGTTGCGTGTCGGCCAGAAGAGCGTGACCCAGGGGCGTCTGAAACCGCTTCGGCTGCCTACACGACGCACGCCGGAGCAGGGCGATCATCCGCCCGGATCGTCATCCACGTAACGTCGGCTTAAGCAGGCGCGCCGGGTCCGATTGACGGCGGCGCGCTTCACCCATTGTTCGCGAGCGAAATTTCCATGAACACTTCCGAATACAAGCGCGTTGTCCAGGAACTCTGCAAGGTGGTCGGCTTCGATTCGCCGAAGACGCTGCTCGACGGTGGCCGTTTGAGAATCGACGACTATCTCGTGGCCTTGATCTATGACGAGAGTTTCGACCCGGATCTGCTACAGGTTTATATCGACATGGGCCCGCTTCCCGACAATCGGGCTGATGTCTACAAGACGTTTCTCATGATCAATTTCAAACTCAATGCCAGCCAGCGCGGCTCGCTTGGCGTGCATCCGCAAACCGGGCATCTGTTTTACTCGTTCCGCTACCGGCTCGACCAGCAGGCGTCGGGTCAGGCGCTGCTCGATTCGCTGATCCGTTTCGTCGGCGACGTGGGGCTCGAGACGCTGGCGACGGTGTGAACCGATGGTCAAGGTGACTTCCGGGAGCAGCCCCGGCGCGTTCGATGAGCAAGGCGGCGATAAGCACAAGGAGGCGGAGTCGTCCAATCCGCCTCCGACTCACGTACGTCCACCGTCAGTGGCCGGTCTGAGCGCGCGACCGCGGGAGCATCCCGACGCGTCGAAGCCCGCAGCGCCTGCGCGGGCTGCAGCCGGTACCGATCCGACCGCACCCGCGACGCCCCCCGCAGCACGCAGGCAACGCGCGCTGCCGGCGCTGTCTCGAGCGAAGACCGCCCCTGCGGCGCTGCCCGAAACCTCGCAGACTCGCGACGCCGACGCGGAAGACATCAGTCGCGCGCTTACGTTGATCGAGGCGGCCAACCGCGCCGATGTGAAGCTGTCCGCGAAAGATATCGCGTATGGGCTCGGATACGAGCGAGCCCCGGTGATGGGGCGCCGCATCGACGCGATGAAACACCGTTTGCCACGCCTGAAGAGCCGTTGTGAGCGGCTCAAGGAGGTGGTCGACCATCTGCATCAGCGTGCCACGTGGGAGCAGCAGGAGCGGGAAGACCGGGCACGTCTCACCGAATGGTTCGGTTCGCAGGGGCCGCAGACACGAGCCAGTCTCGACGTGGATTTCGCAGACGCTGACGGTGCGCTGATGATGCAACCGCTAACGGTGCGTGCACAAGCTTCTGGAGACAACGCGTTCGATGCGGGACACATGGTGTCGTGGCCACCCGAGGTGCTCGCGGCATTGCCATCTGAACAACGCGAGTGGCTCGATGCGCGGCGCGACTTATGGAATGCCTTGGGCGTTGAAAGTGGGCCACAGGTACCGGTATTCATCGACGATCATTTCGAGAGTGTCACGTTCCAGGCCGACGGCGACATGCCGCGCGAAATCGAACGGCTCAGCGAATTGAGTCCCGCGGCGAAGCGCGCGCTGGATAAGCTGCATCGGCAGGGCGCGACGCTGCAGTTCGTCAAATGCAAGCAGACGCCTGATGGCGTGCTGGAAGCGATTCGCCATGTGGCGACTCAGTCGCAGCACAATTTCGTGTCGAACTGGTTGCCTGATCTCGTCAAGGCGGACATCGAGCCGACGGTGATTCAGGCGGACCGGGATCGCATCAACGAAAACCATCCGAAGCAATGGGCAAAGTCTCTGGCTAAAGTGGATGACGCCAGTTTTCGGGGCCAACTGCTCGAGCGCCAGTCCGCCGGGGAGCTCGCCGACAAGCTGGATTTCACCCGTTCAACCGGGTTGATCCGCACCTTTTCCGGCAGCGTCATGCGTGTAACCGCAAGCGGTGGCGACGCTGCCTCGACGCGCGAGCTCGCCGCCCTGAATGCAACCCTTGGCAGTACGTTCGGGCGCGAGTACGCGCACCGCCTGTTGACTGCCGACGACGCCAACAGCACCTCGGAAGGCGCCCAGGCGATCATCAAGTCGTTGGCCGTGATGGCGCCGACGGTGGAAATCGTTCAGGACGCGCTGCATCTGGGCGGCGTCGCAAAGTTCATCGCGGCTTCAGGCGACGATGTCATGGCCGAAGCCGCCGAACTGTCGGCGCTGCGCGGCGCCGGCATGACGCCGGCCGAAATGCGCAAGCGAGTCGTGTTCCTCGCACCGTTCGCGGCAGCGGCCCTCGCCGCAGCCAGTTCGATCGACGAGGTGGCGCACAAGGTCGGTGAGCGGGTCGGCGGCGCGTTGTTCTCCGTCGGTGCGGTACTCCTGTCCGCGGTGACCGGCATCATGTCGGTCAAGTATTTTGCCGGCCAGTATCGCCAGTTGGAACAGGAGGGCAAACTGCCAGGTCATCTGGCGCTTCCGCCCGAATTGCACGGCAGGCTCGACGAGTTGAGCGAGATGGACTTGTCGAAGGAGCGCTTGATAACGATCGTCGACGATGCGTTGACAAGTTGCGGCGCGGAACCGGCCGAGCGCGAGGCGGTGGTGGCGCGCATGAGCCAGTTGGACGCGCCGGAGATCGCGGCGGCGTTTCTCGAGCAGAGCAAGCCGGTGGGATGGCGCGAAGCCTGGGGCGCGGGCGCGCGGGAAGCGATGGGCATCAATCCGGCACGTCTTGGGCTGACTATCGGGACCTACACTTCTCCACTGATGGGCGCGGCACTGGGGCCATATTTTTTGCATCAGCCGGTTCTGTACGCGATCGCCGGGTCCTATGAGACGATCATCGGCGCCGCGTCGATCTGGGCGTACAAGCGCACCTTCGATGCACGCTGGAACCGATACGTGAGCCGGCAGGAAGCGTCTGAAGATCAGGATGGCCGTTCGAGCCAAAGCTGATCGAAGCCATGAAACGTGCCACGCTGCAGGCGCCGCGGTTCGGCGGCGCCCAGTTGCAAGTCGGGCAGACGATGCAGCAACGCGCGCAGCAGCGATTCCAATTGCATGCGCGCGAGCGCGACACCCATGCAGCTATGCGGACCCGCGCCGAACGTTAGTGAACGGCCCTGAGTGCGTGCGAAGTCGATCTCATCGGGCGAGTCGAATTCGTCCGGATCGCGATTGGCGGCGCCGAGCAGTAAGGCGACCAGTTCGCCGCGCCGGATCAGATGGCCGTCGAATTCGGTATCTTGCCAGGCATAGCGAAAGATCGCCTGCACGGCGGGATCGTAGCGGTACAGCTCGCGCACCGCTTGTGGAATCAGCCCTGGATCGTCGCGCAACGCGCGCCATGCGCGAGGCTGGCGCAACGCGGCGGCGACGCTGTTGCCTATCGACAGCAACGTCGTGCCGTAGCCCGCGATGAAGAGAAACAGAATGTTGACGAGCATTTCGTGGCGCGTGAACTCCCCCTCCTTCTCGAGGCGCAGAAACCAGGCGACCGGATGCTCGGGCGAGCGGGCCGGATCGATCGCGCGGATGAGAGAGTCGATGTGATCCAGAAAGGTTTGCGTCTGTGCCACCGCGTGAGCACGCTGCCCGGCACTCAGCGGGGCACCGCTGATCAACTGCCATGCGCCCATGGACGCCTGCAGATAGTTTGCTGCGTTCGATACCGGAAAGCCGAGCAGGTGGCAGATCGTGCGCAGCGGCAAGACGCTTGCCACCTCGGCGACGAGATCGAAA